>NZ_JBFRYC010000018.1:0-40331 GCF_040892615.1 Thioclava arctica | reverse complement strand
GGCTTGAGGGCGTCTGTTGTCAAAGGACCGCCAACGATCACGTCGCCCCGCCGAAACTTGGTCGCGATCACGCGGATGATTTGTTTCGGCGAGGTGTCACGACATAGCCCGGACAGCGCGGTGAGCGAAATCGCGCGCTTCTACTTAGGCTTGCCGAACTCGGGTGTCTCAGATTGCCGCCAAGCGAGGGTCATTCTGCCCAAACTACGCCAAAACTGCGCACTCTTGGCCGGAACAAGACCCCGCCACCGTCGAAAATTGTGGATTACTCACACGTTAGACGTGAGAGGCACGCGTTAATGCCCTATTTTAAACCCATCAAACGCGACGATCTTCGCCGATCCAAGCATCACAATTTTCGCGCGCCGAGGGCCCCTCGCGCCCTAACAGGAGCACCATTTTGGGACAGCCAAAGCCACAGCACAAGCAGGGAGACACGCCGCGAGCGTGTGGCTCTGCGCGTGGGCCTGCGGCGCATTTGGCACGGCTTGAGGCGGCGCGAAACAAGGTGGCGCAACTGGTGATCGACAACCCGCGCTACAGCCCGATTTTTCAACGCCTTGAGCGCGAGATCGAGCTGGAGCACGCAAAGCTGTCGGATGATCTGCTGGTCCGCGCGCGCGCCGTAGTTGCTCAGAACGCGATGGGCGAGAGAAGTTCGGCCACCATCTCCAACTTCCCACCCGAACCGTAACGCTCGCGGCCCAAAGCGTGGCCGAGGATGTCGCGCCGGATACGCTCGTCGATCTTTGCGCCCAGCATCCGGTCTTCAAAATTATGGCGCAACCCGTAGAGCGAATGCGCAGGCGTTTCGAGCAAACCGTTTTCGCGCAGGAATTTGTTCACCGTCGCGCTTAGCGAAGCCGAATTGCCCTGATAGCGATCAAAGCCGTTCGGGAAGGACCGCAACGCGTCAAGCGACACCCCAAGCAGCGGGATATTGCGTTCGGCATTTTGCGATTTGAGATGGCGCCCAAGAGGTTGCAGACGCAGATGGGGCACCGGATCGTCGAGGCAGATTTCCTCAGGCCGCAACGCCGCCAATTCGCTCGGGCGCATGCCGGTATTGACCATGCCAAGCAGGATCGCACGGGCCTGCGGGTTGAGCCCGGCCAATGCGTTCGGCGCAAGCAGCTTCGTGCGGATCCAATCGTCAGAAAACGGCGGGCGCTTGCCCTTTCTACCCTCTTTCAAACTCAAATCACTGAGCGGCAGAACAAGGTGCAAACGCTTCTTTTTGTTGACGGCTTTAAGCACGTCGCCGAGATGCACAATGTCTTTGTTGGCGGAATTCGGCGTCAGATCTTCGGTCTCGATCCGCTCGAGCCACCAGTCGCGAAAATCAAGCATATCATCGCCTCTGATCTCGGCCAGAGGCTTGTCACCGATCACCGCGATCAGATTCGCGATGGCCTTCTTGCGAGGGTTCTTCCAGCGCCGGATCTGATCGGGGCTTTTGCCTAAAATGCGGTCTTTCGCATAGCCCCAATAAAGATCAAGCGCGCGGCTGATCGTGATCGAAGGCATCGGTGCGCCGCCCAGAAGCGCCTCGGCCTCTTGCACATCGGGTTGGCCGCTACGGGTCGGCACGGCCTCGACCCGTTCCAGAATCTCGCCGATCGGGCGATTGGCCAGCTGCGCGGCATCGAGATAGCGCACGCCGCGCGCTTTGGCCAAACGCTGCGCCGCCTCGAACCGACGCTCGGCCTCCTCTGTATCGCCTGCCAGCTTGGCCTCCCAAGCCTCAATTTGATGCTGCCAGATCTGCGTTGCCTTTTGCCGCGCGATAACTTCGGAATCGGTGTGCAAGCTGCAAACAATCTCAAAGCGGTGCTCGACGCTTTGATAATCCACCGGAACCCGCTTGCGCAGATGCCAAGTCTTGCCCCGTTTCGTGATACCCATCGCGATTCCCCATCTGCGCCTGTGGTGCAAAATGTGTATCAAAATGTGGGGCAAAAATGAAGGGAGAAATATGATACGCCTGCACGACGCCACTTAAACGTTTGATTTAAAACGGATTAGAATTGCACATGGGTGAGATGGGTGGCGGAGACGAAGGCAGCCCTGCAGCAAACCCATCGAAGCCCATACATTCCTAAAACCCATTTATAAACAAGTACATCGTACGATGAATATTCCTAGAGAGGCTTGTGCATTCCCTCCTATTCCTCTAACCAATGGGGGACAAGGTGGGGGACAGACATATGTCAGTCAGAGATAGCAATCGACGAGCAGCGCGGCCCCTTAGCGCCGCATTCGTGCGCACGGTTCGCGAACCTGGGAAGTATCACGACGGGGGCGGGCTTGGCCTTATACTGCGCGTCGAAGCCTCAGGCAGTCGCCGATGGGTGCAGCGTATCGTTGTATTGGGACGAAGACGGGAGATCGGTTTAGGATCGCCTCCCATTGTGACCCTCGCTGCGGCACGTGAGGCTGCGCTGGAGAACAAGCGCACAGCGCAAGCCGGCGAAGATCCTCTCGCCCTTAGGCGCCACTCTCGGGCGTTCATAACCTTTGCTACTGCTGCGGAGCATGCCATCGCCGCCAAGTCTGGCGAGTTCCGCTCGGATAAGCACCTGAAGCAGTGGCGCAGTACGCTGGACACATATGCCCTCCCCGTTCTCGGATCACTCCCCGTGGGGCAGGTCAATACGGCCGATGTCTTGCGCGTTCTGCAGCCAATCTGGAAAGAGAAGACCGAGACTGCTTCGCGCCTGCGTGGGCGTATTGAGGCTGTCCTGTCTTGGGCAACGGCGGCCGGGCACCGTGAGGGTGAGAATGCGGCACGCTGGAAAGGCAACCTATCAGAGTTGCTGGCGAAGCCGCGACGCATTGCCAACACAGTCCATCATCCCGCTTTGGCGAGTTCTGATACCTCTGCTTGGTATGCGGCCCTGCAGCATCGAAATGGTACAGCCGCTCAAGCGTTAGAATTCCTAGCTTTGACTGCGGCCCGTTCCGGAGAAGTTCGAGGCATGACTTGGGCTGAGGTGGATTTTGAGAACAGCGTTTGGATCGTACCTGCCGGCCGTATGAAGGCGCGCCGTGAACATCGCGTGCCACTTACTGCTAGGGCGCGTGTTCTACTTGAGCGTATGTCAGAGGCAAAAGAGTTCGGCGCCCATGACAAGACCTCAATTGTGTTCGCAGCCCCTCGCGGCGGCATGCTCTCTGACATGTCGATTTCTGCCGTTATGAAGCGGATGCACGAGGCTGAGATTAATGCTGGGCGCGTAGGCTGGATAGATCGTGCCTCTGGCCGGCCAGCTGTGCCACACGGCCTGCGGTCAACGTTCCGAGATTGGGCTGCAGAGCTCGGCTATCCAAGGGATATGGCGGAAATGGCACTTGCACATGACGTCGGAAGCGTTGTCGAGCGCGCATATCGGAGGTCTGACATGCTTGAGCGGCGACGCGCCATGATGTCGAAGTGGGCCGACTTTCTCGAAGGTGATGCCTCTAATGCCGATGTGACCCAGATCTCGTCAGCTGGAGGGCGGTGAAATGACGACGCGGGGACATCCCCTGAAGTCGATCGAGAGCTGGCCCTTCAGCCCTCCCGCCTTAGGAAAGCCGGGCACCGTTGAGCAGCAAACATCAGCGCTAGTCGAATTGCTCTGCAATGTATCTGACGGAAAACTTGCGCGTGCTTTGGCGGAGGTAAACCAGCCAAATGCTCAGAGCAGAAATCTCGGCCAACGGGGCAACTGCGATGAAGAAGTTCAGGAAGCGGACAAGTTTGAAGCCGTCAGACGTTGGGTTCGGATTCATACGCGCGGTCTTACTTGGCAAATTGATTTGCTCGGCGCACCGCCGAATGATCGGCGGAAGAAAATGAAGGAGACCGCTGGCGCCCACTATCGGGCCGCCCAAAGGCTTCGTAGTTTCGCCGACAAACCAGATGACGCGGATGCTGCGAGCCTTGCCGCAGCGGCTCTCGAAGCACTGCCAGGCGACGCAGAACCGATTATCGGTCAGACTGCAATCGCACCGGAGCCGGAGAAAGTTACACGTGAGACAATCGAAAAGATTTTCTCAGGCTCGGAATCGCGGCCAACCTTGATCGAATGGGTACAGTCGCACGCACAGGAGTGCGAACAAGTCTCCAAAGACATAAATAGTTTTCTGAAGGAGCACCCCGCAAAGGGAGGTGCGCATCTTGCTGCTCGCGAAATCGCAAAGCTGGTGGCGATGTACTTTCAGCATGCACGGGAAGCTGCCGAGGCCGCCTCACTTCCACTCGATAACTTCCCAAAAGTCAGCTATGCCGACGACGACAATCATGAACCTAGAAACCCCTACTGCGCGACAGTTAAGAAGGCGCTCGTTGTGTTTGGGCAAACACAAACAGGTTGGAGGAGAGCCGCTGAATATGTCTGCGAAGAGCAGAAGCAAACCTAGCTGTCACATCCCGGCAGGTAGTATGGCTGTTTTTTGAACAGCTCGGGCTTGAGTTTGTGCCAGTCCTTCATCGCCAGCAAGGGCGTCTTGCTGCCCAAGGCTGATTGAGGAATCTGCTGATTGTAGAGCCAGACGTAGCGGTGCAGCGTCGCCTCCAATTCTTCGCCTGATCGGAAATGATGGCTTTGCAGGACTTCTTCGATCCGGCCATTGAAGCGCTCGACCATGCCGTTGGTCTGAGGCGACTTCGGCGGCGTCAACCGATGGTCGATCTCGAAGGCTGCGCACAGCGTGTCGAACTCATGTTGGCCGGTCGCGGCGCGCTTGCGCAGACCGAAGAGCCGATCGGTGAATTCCTTGCCGTTATCGGTCAAAACGGTGCGGATGCGCAGCGGGCAAGCGCGTTCTAGGTCACGTAGGAAGCGCCGGGCGTTGGCCGCCGTCTTGGTTTTGAAGACGCGGATGAAGACCCAGCGTGTCGCGCGGTCGATTGCCACGAAGAGATAGCGGCGGGAACTCTCATCGGCCATTTGCGGCAGGTATTTCACATCGATGTGGATGTAGCCGGGCTCATATGCCTTGAAGCCAGTGTGCTTCGGCTGGGGTGCTCTGGCCTTCAGATCGCGCAGGTTTCCCACTCCGTGCCGACGCAGGCAGCGGTCCAGGCCAGACCGCGAGGCATTCGGGTTCAGGAACTCGCGAACCACAGCCAACAGGTCATCGAGCGAGACAAGCAGCGTCCGACGCAATGCCACCGCCACCGCCTCCTGCGCGGGCGTCAACGTCGTCTGGAGACGGTGCGGCGTGTGACTGAGATCCTCGACGCTGTCGCGGTGTCGCCACTTGTAAACGGTCTGCTCCGTGACCCCGATACGCTCGGCCAGCACCGGCGCAGTCTCCGTGCTCGCCTGTATCGCGGCCCGGACCTTCGGCGTCGTCGTCGCTTGACTATGAAGATGGATCAGCATGGTCGCACCCCGTTCCGAACTTCCCTCAGAACCGATCTTGCCATGAAGAGTGCGGCTCGCCGAGGTCTTATGTGATCATCCGGGATGGAACACCTAGCCACAAAAGTTTCCAAAAATGCCACACCACTTCAGCTCCTTTCCCCGCCAAGAAAAAAAATTAGCCGAAAACTCCAGTTTCAAACGGTCCAGATTTTAGGGGAGCAGGTCAATTAATGTCTTGCCAAGCGCCAAGTTCGGACGCTGCAGCAATCGCTTCTACTGTTTTCTGAACTGCCCATGCTTCTCGAAAATCTGTGCCCGTTCGTGGCCCGCCCGCCCAAGCTGTCAGCAGGCCAGCGACTTCTACCACTTTGAGATCATTGAACCCTAGGTGATGTCCCGGCGCGGGGCAAAAATTTTGATAGGGCGGATGATCTGGCCCTGCCTCGATCCTGGAGAACCCCGCCCGGCCCAATGTGCTAGGTGACCAGAGCAATAACTCGTTCATGCGTTCTTGTGAGAACACAATCGCGCCTTTGGTGCCCGTAACCTCAAAGGACAGATCCATTGTGCGCCCTGTGGCAGCCCAGTTCGCTTCAATGCTACCTTGCGCGCCATTTTCGAACTGCAAAATAGCGTGGCACATATCATCAACCTCAACCGGGGCAAGTTCGGACCCGCCTGCGTCTTTGGGGCGCATTGAGTGAATTGTATGGCAAGTACCGTTGACGCGCTGGATCGGCCCTAGAAGAAACCTTGCCATTGAAAGGATATGACTACCAATATCAGCCAGAGCGCCACCGCCAACCCGGTCGGTGCGAAACGAATGCGGCGTGGTGGGATCGCACATGTAATTCTCAGCGTGGCGGCCGCGAAAACTTGTGACCTGACCTATCTCACCGCTTTCAATAATCTCGCGCGCGAGAGCAATCATCGGATTGCGCAGGAAGTTGAACCCTACCAGAGTCAAAATGCCTTTTTCCTCGGCAGATTCTGTCATGCGTTTGCACGCCGCCGCTGTCGGTGCCAATGGCTTTTCGCAATAGACTGTCTTTCCGCAGGCGATCGCCTCGAGCGCGATCGGTTCGTGCAATCGGTTGGGCGCGGTAATCGCTACGATGTCGATCTCGGGATCAGCAACCAGTGCGCGCCAATCTGCGGTATACCGACCAAAGCCAAGCGCGGCGGCACTACGCTCTGCCGCAACTGGCGTCACGTCGGCAAGCATTGAGAGTTTTGGGGCCACGGGTAAATCAAACAGCCCACCGACGGCACGAAAGGCATTGGCATGGCACCGCCCCATGAAACCTGCCCCGATCAATCCAATTCCGACCTCGGGTTTGGTCATGCCATCTCTCCTATCGATTGCGTCTTGACAGATGCACCTGCTTGCGGTGGTCCTGATTGATGCGACACCGCATCAATCAGGTTCTCTTCGGTCATCATGTCACCGGTGAACTCAGCAACGATATGCCCTTCAGACATTGCCAGAACACGATGGCTGACGCCAAGAACCTCCGGCATCTCGGAGGAGATCACGATCACAGCAAGCCCCTTTTCAGCCAGCCCTGCGATCAACTCGTGAATGGCCGATTTTGAGCCCACATCAATACCGCGCGTCGGCTCGTCTAGAATAATCAGTTTCGGCCCCGAGCAGAGCCACTTTGCGAGCACGAATTTCTGCTGATTGCCGCCCGACAAGGTCGCCACCGGTTGCTCGGGTCCGGTAGTGCGAATGTCGAGCAGGCTGCGGTATTCCTCGTAGGTAGCCAATTCTCTCGAACGGTTCATCAAGGTTGCGTCGGAAAACATCCGTAGGTGCGGCAGCGACGTGTTCTCTCTCCCCCCCATTCCAAGCACGAGACCCTGCTCTTTACGGCTTTCAGGCACCAACGCGAGCCCCATTGAAATCGCTTGGCGCGGCGTCGGAAAGACCGCCGGTTGGCCTTGCCAATAGAGAGTGCCCGCCGTGGCGTCGCGAACGCCAAAGATCGTCTCGACCACCTCAGAGCGCCCTGCCCCAACAAGCCCGTAAAGCCCTAGCACCTCCCCACCACGCACGGCGAAGTTAACATCCTCGAACAACCCCGCCTTGCTCAAACCTTCAACGCGCAACATTTCGTCGCCAAAATTTTCTTTGGCGCGCACGAAATAGCTGTCGAGCGTGCGCCCGATCATCATCCGCGTGATATGATTCACGTCAGTCTCACGCGTCCAGACGGTTCCTTGCAACGTGCCATCGCGCAGAATTGTAATACGGTCCGTGATCTCGAATATCTCGTCCATCTTGTGCGATATATAGACGATACCAACGCCCTTCGCCTTGAGAGAACGGATCGTAGTGAAAAGCTGATCCTTCTCTGCATCTGTCAGTGACGCCGTCGGCTCGTCAAAGATTACGACATTGGCGTTGAACGCCAGCGCACGGGCAATTTCTACCATCTGTTGGCGGGCGATTGACAGGTCACCCACCCGTATATCAGGACGAATATCCAGCCCCAACGCATCAAGAGCCGCTTGCGCGTCACGCCGTAGCTTGCGCTTTTTGAGGACACCGAATGCGTTGGTCGGCCACGCGCCCAAATAGATATTCTCTGCCACCGACAATTCAGGAGACAGCGACAACTCTTGGTGAATCAGCAAGATACCCATCTGTCGTGCATCCAGCGGAGACGTGATGCGCACCGGCGCGCCCTGATAGACAATCTGCCCGGCATCTGCGCGATGTAACCCCGCCAACACCTTCATCAACGTTGATTTTCCTGCGCCATTTTCACCCACAAGGGCATGAACCTCACCGGGAAAAACATCGAAAGTGACATCATCCAGCGCCTTCACACCTGGAAAGGATTTCGAGATATTTTCTACAGACAACAACGGTTGTGTCATGCCCGCGCCCCCCCCTTGGCCATCAGTTTATCAAGCGCAAGCGCCAAGATAAGAACCGCTCCCATCACGATCAGTTCGACATAATTTGGCGTATTCAGTAGCCGCAACCCGTTGCGCAGCACCGCCAGTGTGAGAACGCCACCAACAGTCAGAATCAGATTGCCATAGCCGCCCTGCAACCGCGTGCCACCCAGCACGACCGCAATGATAGTCCAAAGCTCCCAAATCTTCCCTGCGTTCGGCTCCGCCGTGCCCAGTCGCATCGACAACAAGATGCCAGCCAATGCTGCAAGACCGCCGCAAATGGTAAAATTGATGATCTTGTGACGTTTGACATTGATACCGGCATCGCGCGCAGCGTCGATGTTGTCGCCCACGGCATAAGTTTCGCGACCGTGGCGGGTGCTACTGAGCACCCATTGGAATGCAATCGCTAGCCCCAGAAAGATCAATGCCGTCAGCGACACGGGGCCAAGATAAATCTCAGGGATCTCGGTGTAGCTGAAATCAGGTGCCATTAGTGCGTTCTCGCCCGAATACACGAAGACCAGACCTCGGATGCCAATCAGACCGCCCAAGGTGATGATGAACGAATGCATTCCGGAATAGGCCACCAACGTGCCGTTGATCGCCCCCAACGCGAGGCCCGAGCCCAGGCCCACAAAAATCGCAGGCCAAACACCGATCTGTGCTTGCAAGCCGATAGAGAGCGCAGCTGCCAAAGCAAGCGTAGAGCCAACGGATAGATCGATCTCTCCGTCGATCATCACCAACGTCATACCGACCGCCAAAATCCCTATAAAAGCGCCCTGCGTCAGAACATTGCCAAGGTTGGCGAGCGTCAAGAAGTAGGGTGACGCTGATGAAAATATAACGATCCCCAGCGCAAGAAATGCCCAGATGTGATTGCGCAACAGCCAGCGCGTGAGCGCACGCAATGGGTTGCGGGCAGCGATGTCAGATGAGGTAACGCTCATGCAAAGATCCTCCCACGTTTGCCGGCAAGGTCGATCCAGACAACGGCGATAATGACGACCCATGTGACGAGCCATTGAACGTAATAGGGATAACCAAGCAGCAGCAGGCCATTTTGAATAAACCCCAGCATTGCAATTCCAACGACTGTGCGCCCGATGCCGCCCGCCCCACCTAAAAGGGAGGTGCCGCCAAGTATGATCCCGGCGAGCACTGTCAGCTCATAACCCTGCCCGATTGTGTTTTGCGCGCCCATGACGCGGCTGCCCATGATGATCGCAGCAATGCCCGTGGTGAGGCCAGAAATCAGATAAGCAAAGAACACCGTCCAGGGGGCGTGAATGCCCGAGAAGACACTCGTCGTCTCGTTACCCCCAACCGCATAGACGCTGCGCCCGAAAATCGTGCGACGCAGCACAAAGGCTGCGATTGCCGCACCGCCGAGGAACAGGATGACCGGCACCGGAATTCCTGCGATCTCTCCGCGCCCAAAAAAGGCAAACCAAGTCGTGTGCGGGTTGGTGATATTCTCATTCGAACCGCCAGAATAATATAGTGTGAGCCCCTGCAACAGCGATAGCATCGCCAGCGTCACGATCAGCGCGTTGAGCCGGAAGAACCCAACGAGCAGCCCGTTCCACGCGCCGATTGCCAGGCCCGAACCAAGGGTCAGCGCAATCGCGGGTGCAGGGCCCAGTCGGTTGTGTTGATCGACCATGATCACGGTTAGAAGGGTCAGCATCGAGCCGACCGATAAGTCCAGCCGCCCCGTAATCACCACGAAAGTAACGCCGATCGCCATCATGCCCGTGATAGAAACCTGGCGCAGCACCTCAAGAATGTTGCCAGGGGTCAAAAAAGCATCAGACCTAAGCGCCACGCCCACCAGAAACACAGCGAAGGCCAATAGCAGGCCATTGCGCCTGAGTTGGCGCGTCCATTCGATAGTCATAAAGCGTTCCTCCCTGCCCCAAACCTGTCGAAGGTTGCCGGGCGCTACCATCACAAAGAAATCCAAAATGGATTTGGCGTTGATCTGGCGCCGCAGCATGGATCATTGAGGCGCGCGCCCCGCCAAGGCTGCACGATTCGGACGGCGTCAGCTTACGCGGCCTATCAGAAATCAGATTTGGATATCATGTATGTTGTTCTGATCGACCAGTCGCAGATCATAGTTGCATTACAGGAACCGGCGCGCCGTCCGGCCCGACAAGACCAAAAAAAACGGTGTACATCGGAGGAGAACAAATATGCGAATGAAGATGATTGGATTGGCGATCGCGGCGGCCGTTGTGGCGCTGCCTGCCTTTGCCCAAGATGCACCGGACTGGTTAGGAGGAAAGCTGAAGAAGCCACTGTCCGAAACGCGCATCGGGATCACGGTGCTATATCCCGGCTCAAACGCCTATCAAGCCAAATATGCCGAGACCGCCGAAAAATATACGAAGGAACTTGGCCTTCAGGCAACCGTGATGGACCCCCAAGGAGATCCGGCCACGCAGTTCAACCAGCTTCAGGACATGATCTCGCAACACATGGACGCGATTGTGCTGTGGCCCACTTCGCAGAACGCACTGATCCCTGCCGTTCGCCAAGCCGACCGCGCAGGCATTCCCGTGATCACCTCAAACTCGCCGATCGGCGAGGCCGGGCGGCGCTATGTAGCAGCCCATACGGGCCCTGACGATTGCACGCAGGCAGCCCAATCCGCTGAGATTCTTGGGGATTCCTTGAACGGCAAAGGCAATATCGTCGTCGTTGAGGGAACGCCGGGCTACTCAGTGTCTATCCTGCGCAAGAACTGTTTCCTCGACAAGATGCAGGACAAATATCCTGGCATCACCATTCTCGCCAGCCAGCCTGCCGACTGGAACCGCGAAAAGGCGCAAACTGTAATGGAGACCTTCCTCACGCAATACGGCGACAAGATCGACGGTGTCTACGCATTCGACGATGGCATGGGTCTTGGCGTGATCAGTGCCCTTCAAGGGGCGGGCAAAAAACCAGGCGACGTAAAGGTTGTAACCTGTAACCTGTTTGGCGAAGGCTGGGATGCCATCAAGTCGGGATGGGAGACCGGGTCGAACAAACAGTCACCAGTTGACGACGCGATCTTGGCAATCCAGACAGCCGTCAAAGTGGCCAACGGAATTGAAGTGCCAAAACTTCAGACAATCGAAACACCGAAAATCACGGCGGCAAATGTCGATAAATTCAAGCGACCAACCTGGTAACCTTTGACTGCCAAAACAGCTACAAGGGCCGCATATCATGCGGCCCTTATGCTTACTTTTACGCGCTGAATGCGTGCAGGCTCTATAGAAATCGTTCAGTAATGCCCGTGGGCCCGCATGATCGCATCAACCCTGTTCTGTGCAGAATTCAGCGCCTCAGCGATGGTGACATTTCCCTGAAGCATCGCATGAATATCCGTGCCCAGAACGCAAAGAAGGTCGTTAAATTCTTGCACCGGAGGACGCGGCCAGATCTGCAATTCACCACGACGCTCCATCATGTCTATCTGGCGGATCATACCAGTCATCGACTGCACTTCAGGATCCGCGCTGGTGGAAAATCGCGGGCTGGTGAGGTTTCCGTTTTGCACATACCACTTCATCATCTCGGGCCGAGTAAGGTATTCCATCACCTTCCAAGCCGTGCGCACCCTCTCGTCTGAAAGACTGGCCGGCATGGCAAGCGCAAAGCCTCCAATCGGGGAGACGGGTGTTAGACCCGGGCTTGGGGGATGGGGAACAAACTCGACATTTCTATACGCAGGCGAGGTTTCGTCCAATTCGAACCTCGCGGCGCGCACCGACCAACCATAGCTCAGCGCAGCTTCACCCCGTGCAAAAATCTCGATCCGGCGGTCCCAGGTACAGCGCATGGAATCGGGATGTGCATATGACAGCAGTTCTTTAAGATATTCGGCAGTGCGCCGCCCTGCTTCGCTTGCGATGCGCGGGCGGAGACGTTCGCCCGAAATATCGTCCACATCAAAGCTATCGCCTAGCGGTGCAAGATCAAGCACCGGCTGGCCAAAGTCAGCCAGCGTCTGCACGAACGTATGTGCAACCGGGGTGCCGCGTCCGTAATTCATCACGATCCCCGACAGTCCCATTGCCGAGCGATGCAAAGTGCGCGCGCACAACAGAACGTCCTCAGTGGTGCGCGGAGTTGAAAGGCCCGCCTTGGCGACTAGATCGGACCTGCAGAACAACAGCTCGGCGGTCGGCTGGATCGGAAGACCGTATTGCTGCCCGCGATAAGCCGACCCTTTCCAAGCGGTGCTATGAAAATCCGAGGCGTTGTAGCGTTCCTGCCGGATGATGTCATCAAGCGACCGGATCATCTGATCCTCAGCAAGCTGACCAATCCAAGGAAGATCCACCGAAATCAGATCAAATTCGGATTTCGGTTTCGCATTATTCTCAGCGATAGCCTTGTGCAGCGCGTCCAACGGTAGATTGACCACTTCGATATTCGTGCCACAAAATTCATTTAAGGCGCCACGAAAAGTATTGAGCGTCGTGAAGGTTGGATCGATTGGTGCAAGGATGCGGATCGACTTGTCATAGCCCACCGGCGAGCGCGCCGCATTGGGATAGGACAAGATGCGTGAGGCCATATAAGAGCCACCAAAATAGAAGTCAGCTAACTCACCGTCGCCGGTGTTGAAGCCAAACGTGTCCCCTACCATCGCCTTGAGTTGCACCGCGTATGATTCGTATTCCACAATCAACTTGCGCGTCGGATGCAGTGAAAAGCTTTTGCCCGATTGCGTGCGCGCCCGTTTCAGCAGCAATCCCTGTTCAATGAGTTCACCGATCCGCCGCATAGCCGTTCCATAAGGAACATCCGCTGCGGAGGCGATAGAGGTGATTGTCAGCAGCTTGCCTTCAAGATGACGTCGCATGGCGTAGGAAATAATGTTCCAACGTGCATCGGTCGCCGATAGCTCGGTGCGTTTTTCGGAAATACTGCGCATCTTGTCGCTGAAGCTGAGGATGCGTAAAAGCTCTTCTCGAGTCATCGCCCTCCCCCGCTCAGACCCTCATAGTCCTGCTTAGCGCCCGCATAACAAGCCATAGTCCTGCTTAGCGCCTGCATAACAGGCTGGCCATCGGCGTTTTATCCAAAGCTGATATTTCCCCTGTTCGTCCCTCCACAGCATCGTGAAAAGATAGCGGTGTCCAGCCCATCGGATCCCAAAAATATGGCGCGCGGCTGAATAACCGATCCGGACAAGATCGATATGGAATTTGCGGCTGGAGGAAAATCACATGACAAACGACACCTATGACTACGTGGTGATCGGCGCCGGATCAGCGGGCTGTGTCGTTGCTGGACGCTTGGGGGCAGCGGGCCACAAAGTTCTGCTGCTTGAGGCTGGCGGAAGCGACCGTAATCCTTGGATTCACATCCCACTTGGCTATGCACGTCTCTATGCAAACCCATCCGTAAACTGGTGCTACACGAGCGCGCCGGAACCACAATTGAACGGCAGACGTCTGTTTCAGCCACGCGGCAAGGTGATGGGGGGAAGCGGGGCCATCAACGGGATGATATACATGCGCGGTCAGCCCGAGGATTTCGACGGTTGGGCCGCGATGGGCTGTGATGGCTGGTCTTGGAGCGAGGTTCTGCCCTTCTTTAAGAAGAGCGAGGATCAGGAACGGGGGCCCGACCAGTTTCACGGTACAGGCGGGCCGGTTTCAGTCTCGGATCTTCCCTCGGGCCACGAATTGGGTGAGGCGTTTCATGCCGCCTCTGAAGGGCTGGGCGCGCCGCGCAATGATGATTTCAACGGCGCGACGCAATTGGGCACAGGTTATGTTCAGACGACTACCAAGAACGCGCGGCGCTGGAGCACCGCAAGAGGCTATCTGCGCGGGGTTGCGGTGAAAAACATCCGGATCGCCCGGCACGCTTTGGTCGAGCGGATTGATGTTGCCAACGGGGTCGCGACCGGGGTGCGTTGGCGCGATCGCTCTGGGGCGCAAAGGGCGACTGCCCGCGCTGAGGTGGTGCTCTGCGCGGGCGTCTTCAACTCACCGCAGATCCTGCAGCGCTCCGGCATCGGACCCGGCGCGCTGTTGCAACAACATGGCATAGAAGTCGTGCATGATCTGGCCCCAGTCGGAGAGAACCTTCAGGATCATTTCGGGATTGGGGCAGAATTCCGTTCAACACGGAAATCAACAGTCAATGATATGTATAACAACCCGCTGCTGGGCGGAGCGCAATTGTTGCGCTATCTATTGTTCCGAACCGGGCCGTTCGCCGACAACGGGAACTATTCCAACACTTTCATTCACAGTTCGCCCGACATACCGACCCCTGACATGATGGTGACATTTATGGCGTGGTGCACCGACGAAGACCTGAAGCCTCGCCCCTTCTCGGGCTTCACGATCTTGGCAGAACATATCCGTCCTGACGCGCGCGGCCATGTGCGCATAACCGGCGCGGGGCCCAACGACGAGCCTGAAATTCAGTTCAACTTTCTTGCAACTGAAGACGATTGCGCTGCAGCGATCTCCGGATTGAAATACGCCCGCAAAGTCGCACAGACACCGCCAATGGCGGATTGTGTCGCAACTGAGATTTCTCCCGGCCCGAATGTGGAGCAGGACGATGATGTGGCCTTGCTCGACTATTGCCGCAGCAACGGCCTGTCGCTATTGCACGGGGTCGGCAGTTGTCGCATGGGCAAAGGACCGGACGCAGTGGTCGACCCTCGACTGCGCGTTCATGGCGTGCGTGGTTTGCGCGTAATTGATGCTTCGATCATGCCGCTGATCGTTTCCGGAAACACCAATGCCGCCGCCATCATGATCGGCGAAAAAGGTGCGGCCATGATCTTGGAGGATGCAAAGCGATGATCGGAGTTACAATCTTCGGATCGGGACGCATGGGGGCAATCTACGCCGCGGCACTGGCCAGCAGCGCACATGCGCGTCTCGTTAGCGTGGTAAACCCAAACCTGTCCTCGGCAGAACGTCTGGTCGCGCAGCATGGTGGGGTGGCACTTCGCGACCCAGATGCCGCCCTTGCCGACCCAAGCGTAGACGCCGTCATTATCACCACCCCAACCGATACACATCTGGAGTTTATCCAGCGCGCAGTTTCGGCAGGCAAGGCAATCTTGTGCGAGAAGCCGCTGGATCTATCGCTGGATCGGGTCGATGCTTGCGTTGATTTGATCACCGAGAGCGATGTCGCTTTTATGCTTGGATTTAACCGGCGATTTGACCCAGGCGTTGGGGCGCTGCGCGAAGCCGTTGACGCAGGGGACGTCGGCAAGCTGAATATATTGATGCTAACCAGTCGTGACCCAGCGCCTCCCCCACTGTCCTACATCCGTACTTCTGGCGGCTACTGGGCGGACAGCACGGTGCATGACATCGATTTGGCTTGCTGGATCGCGGGCGAGCAGCCCGTCAAAGTGTTTGCCACCGGCAGCTGCCTTGTCGATCCCGGGATTGGCGAGGCTGGTGATGTAGACACATCTATGACCATCCTGAAAATGCCGTCAGGTTGCCTCGTGCATATCAACAATTCCCGCCGCGCGGTTTATGGTTTCGATCAGCGGATCGAGGCCTTTGGCGATGCTGGGATGATACAAGCCGCCAACCTCCATGAAGACAATCTCTTGCACTGGGATAGTAAACGCACGAAGGCAAAAGCGCCGTTGGAGCATTTTTTTCTCGAACGCTACGCCAGATCATTTCAACTTGCGTTGGAAGCGTTTGTTTTAGCGGTTGGTGAGAACAACCCCCCTACCCCAACAGCAAGCGACGGCCACCGCGCACTGGCAATTGCATTGGCGTGTGAAGACTCGCGCAGACGAGGGTGTTGGGTGCGACCGCAATACCGCGACTATGGAAGCGCAGGTATCTCGAAATGACTGGTGCACACCGTGGTCCGATCGTGCTAGTCACGACGGGCAAAGTCATTCCCGTCACTCCCACCCAAATCGTCGAATAAAGAAGCCGCGGGACGCCAATGTCTTCACTTTCTTGTATTGATTTCGATGAAGCCGAGCGCCAGCGCGCAGCGGGTCATGGCGCTATTTCAAGAGCGGGAAACCCACGATGAGCTTGGTCTGGGCGGTATCTGCGATTCGATCGCCAACCATCTTTTCCCGGGGACCAGCACGATCCAGACCCGTCTGCGCTACATGCTATTCATCCCTTGGCTGTTCCAGAATCTCGAAGACTCGTCGACCGAGCCGGATCAACTCTCGAGCGAAGCGCGCATACTCGAAAACAGGCTCGCCAAGGCCATCAAGGCTGGCGGCACGTCAAGCGGCATCATTGGCAGGGTTGCTGGCGCAAAGATTCAAAGGTTACCCAGTTCGGTCTATTGGGCAGGCCGCAGAACATGGGGTATCCGTCTCTTCACGGGATCGACCGACAATCTGTTTTCTTCCATGCTCCATCTCCAACGCATGCGGCCGCGCGTTCGCGAGAGCGAGTGTAATCGGCGGAGCAATACTCGGCCACGGTAGCGCCGCAATGCCCTAGTCGGTCGTCTTCGCGCCAAACTGTCTTACGCATGCATCGTCGCATTGAAACCAGGTCTCATTATTGTGGACGAGTTTCAACGTTTCCGCGACTTGCTCCAAGGCGAAACCCCGGCTACTGAGCTCGCCCGCGAACTGTTCGAGTATTCGGACGGCGATGGCCATGCCGCACGCACGCTCATGCTTTCAGCCACACCCTTTCGGCTTCCTCACAGTCGGCCGAAAAGGCAGGCAGTTCACGGAAGCCGATTTCCCCGAAAACGGGGCGCCTTATTTCATGCGTAATTACACACGGGCGAACGAAGTACAGCGCCAACACCCGCCTTTAGGAACCCGCCATTCCGTAATCGGCCCCAACCGGCCAATAGTACATACAGCGGCGAGTAGATTCCCAACCTTATGTAGATGCTGCGAAGGTTCCGCTTGGCCTGACCGCGACCGCCCGCAAAGGGCTAGTGCCCAACTTCCCTCTTCCCTTAGCCAAGAGCTGCAGTGGGCCGTCCTTGCATATCAGACCCACGTTGAGGGGCTGATAAGAATTGGAGCCCAAACGAATTTCGCAGCCTGACTTCTCCGCATCGATTTAATCTCGAAGTTTGGCCGCATTCACAAACCGCATCACGCATTACCACTCGGTACTTACACAGTATCTGGAGAAAGATCATGATGTCTGAGCAACTGATGAAGCGCCGCGATGTAGAAGAGTTGACCGGTTTCTCGCGGACAACGATTTACCGACTGATGTCGGAGGGAACATTTCCCCGCCCCCTTCGAACGAGCGCAAATAGCGTCCGCTGGCGGCTGAGCGACCTTCAATCGTGGATGGACACCTTGTCCATCACCTCGACACCGGGAGTGCATCAATGAACGGGATCGCACAAAACACTTCGACCGGCGGCTACAACCCATTCACAGCATCTATGGTGACCGGAAGTGGGGTGCATGGTGGCCCGAATGGCTCAATGAGCTATGAGGAGTTGGTCGCAGCTGCGACGCGGCTGGCAGACGATGAGAGCCGCTTCGACTGGCCTTGCCTCCCAAAAACGAGCGCCCAGTGGCTTCTGCCCTCCGTATACCCATCCCGCAAAGCTGCGGATCAGGTAAACTTTGGCTCATTCGCAGCGCTTATGGTCGATATCGATGGCGGCAAGGCGGCATTCACGGATGTGGCGCAAGCCGTCTTGGCTGCGACAGGCGGCGCTGTGGCGCTCGTATACTCAACCAAGAGCGCTACCTTTTCGAATCCCCGCTGGCGCGTCGTCATTCCACTAGAATGGCCCATTTCTGGTGCTGACTATGCCGACACCGCCTTAGCACTCTACAGCCTCATCCGAGAGGCAAGCGCGGGGCGTGTACAGCCAGATGACGCCGTGGCGCGGCCAGGTCAGATCTCCTTCATCCCAAACGCGCCAGATGGCGACCCTCGGGGGGAGGACTACCTCGCCTTTGCTGGAGAAATTGGAGATAACCCCGACTTTGCGCTAGATCTGACCGACGATCATCCGATTGTTCGTCGCCGTCAGATCCTGTGCAAACAGAGGCATCAGGAGGTTGAAGCCGCAGCGACGCAGGCGAAACAACGGCGAAAAGGCGGGGCGACACTTATCGATCGCTTCAATGCCCGCCATAGCATCGCCGATCTTCTGAAGGCCTATGGATATGACCAGGGAACGGATCCGTCCGGCAGGTGGCCTACCATGCACTGGCGCTCGCCCTATCAAACTTCGGGAAGCTATGCGACGCGACTCTATCCTGCGGAAGAGGCTATAGAGCGGTGGGTGAGCCTCTCAGGAAGCGACGCCAAGCGCGGGCTGGGGGCCAAAGCTGCCAGCGGTGGGGCAAGGTTCGGCGACGCTTTCGACCTCTATGCTCACTTTGAACATGGAGGTGACGCGACAGCTGCGCTCGAAGCTTGGCAGACGCGTTGCGACGACGAACGTCACATGGAGGTCGCGAGGCAACTGCCACTCCTGCGGCGGGGGCGCGCTGTTCACCTTGCCACGCTGCGCCTCCTCGTCGGACGTGTAGTAAAAGCCAAGGCAGCAGCTCCAAACTTGAGCGCCTTGCGCGATTCCAGTCTACGCCAAGAGGAGACGGACAAATGAACACCCAGACATCGAACGAGGCCACTGACGAGCGCGTAGCAGCTTTGGCAGCCACTGAGACCGACGACACGAGTTTGGCGCAGGCGTGGATTGCAATAGAGGGTGGTTTGGATGGCGAGGGGCAAGAAAGTGCTGAGATCGTACGCGCCAGCGACGGCGAAATTCGAAGCTTTGATTGCAATAGCGGATTGTGGTCTTCGTTGGATGTGCCGGCAGCACTGAACTCGATTTCTCGGTTCTTGAGTGAGGTGGCGGATGCAAAACTGCTCGAAGCAGAGGCAAAGCTACGCGCAGGCGAGATTGAGAAAAAGTCACTTGATGCGGCAAAGACCCTTCAAAGGAGACTGCGCTCTCAAACACAGCTCAAAGCGGTCTGGCATATGGCCTGCATCCACCTCAAGTCGGTTGCAGTGGATGACTTTAATGCAAACGTTGAGCTGCTTGGAACGCCTGGCGGTGTGATCGATATAAGATCAGGCGCGTCGAGGGATGCAAGCCCGGCCGATATGGTCTCACACTCTACTCGACTTACCCCGGCGGCATCGGGAATAGCCGCACCTCGTTGGGAGTCGTTTCTATCGGACGTGTTTGACGGCGACGCCGCAAAAATTGGCTTCATCCAGCGGCTCTTGGGGAGCGCGCTCGTTGGCGATGTCTCACCGCAGAAGTTCTTCGTTTTCTACGGTCGCGGCGCGAACGGCAAATCTGTTATTCGTGAAGTACTGCACTCGATTTTGGGGACCTATGCGACCACCGCCTCGGCAAAAGTGTTCATGCAGAGTTTTGGAGATCGGCATCCGACTGAGATCGCCTCACTTGCCGGCAAAAGGTTGATACTGGCCAGCGAAGTGCCAACCGGGCGGATGTGGAATGACACGCTCCTGAAGGATCTAACCGGCGGCGAAAAGATCACGGCAAGGCGGATGCATCAGGACGAGTTTTCGTTCACGCCTCGGGGCACGCTTCTGTTTACCGCCAACACGCTGCCATCCTTCCCTGGGGCGCAGGAGGCAATGCGGCGGCGCATCGTGTTGATCGACTTCAAGAGGACATTCGCCGAAAATGAGCAGGATCCAAACCTTGGCACTAGACTCGTCGAATGCGAAGGATCCGCGATCCTTAGGTGGATGATTGAGGGGGCGCGGAAATTCCTTACCGACGGCGGCGGAGCCTTGGGATTGAAGATCCCACACGAAATATCCGACTCAACGCGGCTGTATTTCGAGGAGGAAGACATCGTCCTCCAGTTCCTAAGGGATGAGCAAAGCAGTTCGCTTAGCGTGATCAAATGGTCTGAAGGCACCTTCATCAGCACCCAAACGCTATTTGGCGAATTCCGTCGATGGACCGATGAGAACGGTCATAAAAATTGGTCGACGCGCACTTTGACGAAAGCGCTGCGTGAGAATGCCGCGCGCTACGGATTGGCCGAAAAGCGTACAAAATCAGCGCGTGGCTTCGAGGTTCATCGGCTCCTAGTTAAGCCCAGCCAAAGCGGCGGCCAGAGCGCAGGTCGAGGTGCGTTCGGGAAGCTTCACGCCCTGAAAGCGACGGGCAACTCGGGTGACGCAGCAGATGAAGAATGACTGAGTTCATGACAGGCCTGCGGGGGGCTGGGTTTGCCGGCGAGCGCATGGCGCCGGCGGGGGTGTATTGGGTCACCTCCGTCATCACTTGGTCACACCTTCAGTCACCAGACATGTATCTGTTTCTAAATGTTTAAGTCTCTTCGGTGACTAAATGACTGAGAGATTTAAGATAAGGTCGAAAGAGTCCGAAAAGAGAACATAAGGGTAACGCGCGCTATGGATAATAAAACGAAGTTACCTGAAAAAATTCAGTCATTCAGTCACCTGCCCCATCGGAGGTGGCAAGACGCAACAAGTATTGCACAGCCCCTCTACAGCCCCCGCTGGCGCTGGTCACCGCCAGTTGCCTTCGCACCACCCGTCATTGGAGGTGCACCGCAGGCGCATCCTTTAGACATCTTAGGAGTTCTTGATCCACCTGGGACTGCGGCCTCGCCACTCTGCGCCTTTCCCAACGCCTTCATCGACGCAATTGAGCATGCGACGCAAACATTCGGAGCGCCTCCCTTTGCCGTTCTGCTCGCAGTTCTTGCCGCCTATGAGGCGGATCTGCCCGAAGAAGCCAGGCTGAATCCCGCAGCCGCGCCCATCCTTGTCGGCTCGTTCGGACCTGGCGCCGCAGCCGCCCGACGGGCCGCGATGGCGGTGTATCCCAAAGCCAGCCGGCATATCGTTGAACTTTATGCTGTTAGGGGCGCGCCCGGCCAGAGCGATGATGATCCGCTGCGAATGGGCATTTGGCCAATTCTCTGCCCAGCGTATTTGCCCAAATCGCTATCTACGCCGCCCCCGACAGTGAGACCATTCACACCGACAGACCTTCGATCTGCATCGTCGGCGCGATGGGCCACCGGGAGGGCGACATGTAATCAGCGACAGCTCCTCGCCTCAATCTGTGGTGACGACGCTGAATCCACATTCCTTCCTCCGGATGCGCGCCACTGGATAACCGCCCTCCCCCGCCTGATGGATCGACTTGGCTTCGTTCTCACCGTGCTGACCTCGTCTGGCGACCATCTCAGAATGGTCAAGCATTTCGACCCGAGCGCCAAGTTCAGAGTTCTAGATGAAATGGCGGAAACGGCCTGTGAACTGGCCTTGGTCGCCCGCATCCACCTGATTGCCTTCTACGCTCGCATCCGCCCTGCCCCCACAGGCAGAGTCCACCGTGCCGCAGCGGCTCTGCTCCGCCATCGGCAGAAGTCCGTCTCACCGACGACCTTGACCTCTGCGATAACGGATGCGGATCTGCGGGACCTAGTTGCTGCAGGCTGGCTGGATCCGAATGAAGACGATGCTCCTGGTGGTGGCAGGCATGGCTATGCGCCAACAGATGCCCTCCAACGAATTGGAGCCGCCGAATTGCCCAGGAAGCGGCCGTCGCGGCCGCAGCCGATTTGTGTTGTCAGCGATTGTGCCTACTGACAAAACTCTGTTTCGCATCGTGACCTGCCGAAATCGGCCAAGCACGCCCTCGTTTTCCCAAAGTGCGCTCTAGCCTTGTGCATCTTGCGAGGAGACCAAGAAGAAAGACGCAGGTTCGATCCAAACAGTAGGCCGCAGGGAATCTTGGCAGACCTAGCTTTAGCGTCAGCGATAAGTTGAGCCGCATTGTTCTTCCAAAGCAATGCTTCAGCGTATGTCAGCCTTAAACACATTTGATTCCCTGCTGCCCATCACTTGATAGATTTGTCGATGAAGCCCAGCGTAGTTGCATTCTCAATCAAAGTTCTAACCTTGGCGCGATCCAGGCCCGAGGGGACCTCGGCATCAATTTCCAGTTTCAGCGACACATCACTGCCTGGAAGTGTGGTCAGTTGCTCAATAATTGCTTCCACGATTTGATGGATATCGCGCGCCGGCCGGTCGGCAGAGATCATGACAGTACCTGCAAAACGTGTGGGGTTCTTTTCCAGGACGGGAGCCGGCTCTCCACCCGGATCACCACCTAGCGTTGGCGAAGGGCGATCGGGGGCCGCGGTAACTGCTCCGCCCACCCCAGAGGGCTCTTCTATTGGTTTCGGCCGGTGAGCCTCTGCGACGTCGGGTTTTATGATGAGTGAATCGCTGTCGATCACAACCTGAACGTGGCTTGGACCTGATATCGCCAGGCCGACGTAGCTATTCTTAGATTCATCCCATCGATCAGCGTATGCAAAAGGACCAGGAAGCATCCCAGTGACCGCTGACTGAACGGCTTTCGCAAGTACGCCGCGGTTCTTAACGCGCGGCAAGTAGGTGTAGCGGTTCATGTACTCCCACAAATCCTTCAGGAAGAGGTGGTTTTTTCCATTCCAGATGTACTTTTGCAGTTCGCGATCCAGTCTAGCTGGCCCAATTTCGGGCAACAGCCCCTCGTCACTGACAAGTTTCTTGCTTGCACGCGCCAGTAACCCGTCCTGAGCAGGCACTTTGGCTGACGTCCACT
Organism: Thioclava arctica; assembly: GCF_040892615.1. Lineage (NCBI taxonomy): Bacteria > Pseudomonadati > Pseudomonadota > Alphaproteobacteria > Rhodobacterales > Paracoccaceae > Thioclava > Thioclava arctica. The sequence goes on along the minus strand of NZ_JBFRYC010000018.1, from coordinate 17,466 downwards.
CGAGGTCTGCCTGCGCGCTTTCCTGAATTGGATAAAGCAGATAGCACCAAGCCTCCTTCAGGCGGGTTTTTAGCGTCTCATTGCCTTCAGTGAGCTTTGCCTTGGCGAGCGCGCTATCGCTCTGCGTCAGGTTGAGACGGTCCGTTTCGCGAACAATCTCTGCCCACGCCAGAGCGGAGCGCATTGCAGCCTTCAAGTTGTCGAGCTGACGCTGCTCAGCCGCCAAGAACACAAGCATGTTTCGGTAGACACGCGGCGTGCTCCCACGCTGCATCAGGATTTCCTTTGCTTCAGCCAGCGCTTCGGAGCCCTCTCTTCCTGTGTGCGGATGAGCCACGCCCAGAATGACGGCACGCACGCCGCCCGGTTCATCGGGCACGTCAGACGAGCCTCCCGGAGCTACCTGCACAGCATCAAAGTGTCCACGGTCACCGAGGCCATTGATATAGCCAACGAGTGCCTTGTCGATTTCCATCAGGACAAGAGCTTCCTCAAGCTGACCTGCACGATCGGCAGCGATCCGGTTCAGGCTCGCCGACATCGAATACCAATAGCGGCCGAGATCACTGTGCATGAACTTAGCTTGGTTGGTCAGGCGTCTGAGAGCATCACCAAAAATAGCCGGACGCTCACCTGGTTGGACGACACCGAGGTTGATCTGTTTGTCGTCTAGGCCTTTGTTCTCTTGGCCATGTGTCGGCGCAGTTCCCATAAATATGGAACGTGCAATTCTTCTCGTTGCGGAATAGCGGTTTAGGTTCGGAGCAGATTGGTCGATTTTGTAGGGAGTTGAGCTGACGCCATCCACATCGCCCGCGATAATCGACTGCCAACTTGCGTCGAGATAATGGAGCAGTTCTGGCTCAACACGGGCCGTGCTGATTGCCACGCTTCCGGGCATGATCATGACAGATGGGTCGTTGCCCATCCAGAGCTCGTGGATCACCTGCGCCATCAAACGCAGGACGCCGCGCGTACGCTGAAACTTCTCTAGAGAACCCCAGCTGGTGTAAAGTTGATCGAACAGCTCGGGATGGATCGGATAGGCTTTTTCCAGTTTGCGCCGATAGTCTTCGTCGGCACAGCCCTGCGGGAAATCATTGGTGTTCTCCCGGTAAAGCTTCGCAAACTGTTTAAGTGTGTTGTCACGGTGATGAAACTTGTCACCCGGAATCTCCTTGAACAACCGCCGACGGACGATCTCATAGCTTTCTTCCTGCGATGCGGGGCGCCACGAAGATTCGACCCGGCTGAACGTTTGCTTCAGTCGTGCCAGGGCCTCTTGGCCCCCTTCGCCGCCGACCTCGATTTGCGAGGCTGGCAACGATGCAACCAAGAGCGTTCCTGGGCTTGCTTTTACTGCCTCGGTGAGCGCCTGAACAAAAGTCAGGTTGGCGTCGAATGAGCCAGACGGCAGTCCCTCGACCTTGTAGATTTGGCGCAGATAGGCGACCCATTCGTCGATCAGGATCAGACACGGCGCGCATTTCTTGAAGATCGCTTCGAGCAGGTCGGAGCCGGGCGCAATCCCACTGGCATCCTGTTTGGCTATCATGTCGAACGCATCGGCCCCGCCCAGCTGCCACGCCAGTTCGCCCCAGGTCGTTCGGATTTCCCGACCGCCTTCTAGGCTGATGACGTCTTGTGGGCCACGCGAAGTGCCGACCAATACTGCACGGTTGATCTTCTTGGGTACGGTTAGCTTATTCTTCGACAACAGCTGATCGAGCCCCGGCAGATCCTCAACCGGCGTTCCGCCCACCATGTGGTAGAGCGCTAGCATCGAGTGCGTCTTGCCGCCGCCGAAATTCGTCTGCAACTCGACGACAGGATCACCGCCTGCGCCTGACAGCCGCTTTGCGGCCCCGATCAGCAGGTTGCTCAGACCCTCCGTCAGATACGTGCGGGAGAAGAACTCGGCCGGATCACGGTATTCCGACGGCGCACTGCCGTTGTGCACCTTGGCCAAGTCGGCGGCGAACTCGGCCTGTTGGAACTCGCCCGTCGCCACATCCTGGTGCGGCTCAACCACCTCACGCCATGGCATAAGACCGGCAACCGTATCGACCGAAATGTCAGAGCGTTGCGTTTTCCGCCGCTCCTCATTCCGGGCCAGCTCAGCGTATTTCGTGCGCAGGATCGTATCGCGCGCCGCGCTTATCTTCTCGGCCACATCCTTGGCGCTTACCGATTCCAGCAGCCGCCGCATGGTGTCCAGCGCCCGCTCTGCGTCGTCATAGGTGAAGTTCTCATTGTGCGAGAGCTTGTTGCGCACCTCGAGCAGCTCGGAAACGTATGAGCGTTCCGGATGCCCCAGCACCATCGCAAAGGCCTCTTTCCAGAAGGCCATCATGACCTGCAGCAAACCCTGCTGGTCCCAGTTCACCTGACCGTCACCGTTGGGCCGCAGCCCGCGGACACGTTCAACGACCTGAACTTGCCAGTGCCCAGTGATCTGCGATTCCAGCCGCTTTTCGACGAAGGGGATCAATCCCTCCGGCAGCAGCTCCATGCCTTCGAATACGTGCTGGCGTGTGCTCTTTGCCATGGTCGTCCCCTCAGAAATCCATACGTGTTTGGCCGGTGCCGCGAATATCGACAATCGCGGCGGCCTCTCGGGTCAGGTCCGACCAGTCGGCAATCAATGCGTTGTAGGCGGTGGCCTCTTTCGCATCCTGCCGCTTGTTGGCGCAGATGTCGTAGAGGCAGTAGGCGAGGTCCTTGACCGCCTCGGCTTTGTCGTCAATTTTTCGCAGCAGCAGCGCAGTGTTGTACGAGATGCCGTCCTTCTCATGCGCACGCACAAGGTGCTGGAGGCATTCCCAGACCGTCAAATGGGTGTCCGTCTGCGGCTCCCACTCGGGATCCAGCTCGTCGCGCTTCAGGATGCGGACCTTGCCAGCTTGGCTTTCGACTATACCAGCGTGCTTGACGCTCTCGACCGCAATGCCGCGGGCACGGGCCAGGTTGTCGGCCACGCCATAGTCTCCTTTGCTCATACCGTTCTGTTCGAACCAACTGATGGCAAAACGGGTATCAGGATCGAACTCGCCCTGAATGCCGCCAAGATATTCGTCGAGTTCGGCATTGATAAGCTGCAGCGCGGCCTTCACGCTCATTCGGCTGTCGTCCGATTCCAGTACACCTTGATAGCGAGAAAACACACCCATCCCCGGTCCAATGGCTGATTGCGGCATGTCTGCGGGAGAGACGTTGGCGGCCTGAAGTTCGGCAATCGCGGGGGGCAACTCGCGTTTCAGGGCGCGGATAAACTCTGCGCGGGTGATGACCTCGGCAGTCGCCTCTTTTTTGCGACATACCAGAACGACCGAGTTGGCGAGGGCATTGGTACCCGAGGCAACCATTCGATTAGACATTTCGGTGCGCATCGGCCATGTGCCGACTACAGAAAATCCTGCTTGAACCACAGCCTGCAGGAAGGTCGCCCATCCAGTTGAACTAATGCCTTCTTTTTCGACTTCATTCTGCTTGAAGGCGTAGTAAATGGTTGCTGGAAATTCTGTCCCGACTTCCTCCGTCATTCTCTCGATAGCTTTGGTCATGCCATCAAGAAAGAACTGATCTGCTTCTTGTTGGCCGCCATGACGATATCTGGTCGCGACAAGTTCCTCACGTTTTGGCGTGGACAAGAAGCCGAAGACGTTTGGGAAGACGGCGCCACAATTCCGCTTTAACCAAACATAGAAGAAATCGGATAAATCGGAGTATTCGATATTGTCATAGTAGGGAGGATCAGAAGAAATCACGACCTGTTTTGGGTATTTGACTGTCTGTGCATCGTGTTGCGAAATGGCGCCCGTCGCAGCTGGCACAAACAGTTCAGCCACTCTCGCAACCCAATCCACGTTGCTCAAAAAATTACCGCTTGATGTGGAGAATGGGTTGCCCTCTGCAAAATCCCAAGTCATTGGGATTGCCTGCCGCGCAAAGGTATTTCGAAGCGCTTCCATCTTGGGCGAAGAATCCCAAGAACAAATTGTCGAACCTCGATCTACAGATCGATCAATGGCGAAGGCAAGGAAAACTCTAATCGACTCCGCGTATGCACCAGGTCCACTTCCCCCTTCCGCCAATAGAGCAGAACTCTCCTGCCAGCCACAGTTCGTACAATCTTGAAACACCTGCTCTTGCACTTGATCAAGGGCATCCGACAAGGCAGTCAGAGAAGCCAACTGTCGAGGAAGAAAATAGTCTTCGAATGTTTCGAAGCCATACTTTCGCCCTTGGGCATTGCTAGCGAACGTCCCTCGACACGGCACCTGGAGGAAACTTGTGTCAAGTTCGCCAATTTCTTTGTCAGCCAAGGCCAGCGCGTCCAACTGCTCGGAGGAAGGACTAAGATAAACTCGTCCTCTTTTTCCCTCTGCTGCCACGGCAAGCAATACCCGTCCCATCTCTCCGCGGGACGCCGCTGCATCAACATATGCACCAGAGATCGGAGCGTCCGAAAGAATGCATCGGAAGTTGGCCTGGCCGACCTTTGTCCCCTTTTTTGACTTTGCGATTTCCTCCTTCGAGCCCTTCCTTTGGACTTCGTAGCGGATGCTCTTCGTCTTTCGATCCGGTGTCGCTTCGATCCAAGCCTCCCGCCCGGGCTTGGTCCCAAGAGTAAAGCTGGAAGTAACCGGCACCCTCACATCTGAAAACGCCGGGTCCGGGCTTGGCACCGTACGTGCCCAAATCCAAGCAATCACATTTGCTTTGCCTCCCCCGTATTCCTTCGGTAGATCCACCTGCGGGTAGAGATGTCCGATGCGCTCCCAAGCCTTTTCTCGCATCCATGCGCCATAGTACTTCACGTCCTCCGCAAGCCCTTCGGCGTTGCGATAGTGATTACGTTCCTTCGGGCCAGGATGGATTGGCTCCATGTCCTTGAACTTTGGCGGGATCTCGATCATCGCCTTGCCGATCATCACCGCCACCGGGTTCAGGTCAGACCCATAGGCGGGCAGGCCCAGTCGCTGCGCCTCTAGCGGGATCGACCCGCCGCCCGAGAACGGGTCATAGACCGGTGGCAACTCGTCCCCGCAGGACCGCCGGATCTCGGCCCGCGCGCGCTCCAGCACCTCCTCGTTGGTCGAGTTCTCCCACTTCACCAGATCCTCGATGATCGCGAACAGCCGCTTGCGCTCGGCGTCCTGCGCCTCGGGCGTTGGAAACTCTTCTGGCAGGCTCGAGGGATCGTCCACCAGCTGCGCAAACAACACCGCCCGACACGCCGCCAACGGCCGCCGCGCCCACCACAGATGCAGCGTCGACGGATGCCCATGCCGTATCGACTTCTCCCGCGCCGATGCCGCATTGATCGCTTCCAACGGAATGGCGACCTCGATGAGTTTCTTTTTATAGGTTTGGGTCATGACGTGCTTTCGGGGTATCGCCGGGTGTTAACGGTCTGCGTGTAATTGCGTTCTTGAGCTCTATAGCTTCAAGCCATGGTGGGATTCGAGGTAATCGAGGACCTTGCTCAAGCCCTCAACTACATGAAGCCTGTTCGCACCGAAAGCGTAGTGTCCGGAACTGAGTTGGGTAGGATTGCCTGAATCGGCTTTGTTTCGGAATTTCGTTTTATCTCCATCCTCATCGATAACTGTCAGAGGGTACCGAAACTCTCTTCCAGACAAGTATTGGATTCCATTCGGGCCCCAATTCTGGATACTCCCATTGTAGCATTCGCTTCCGATCAAGTATTCGAGTTCGGCCAGCAATTTCGCTCTTTTTGCCGTCAGCTTTTTAGACGTCATACTTTGTCCCTCACGATCATGCCGGTGTCTCTGCCCGTTCGAGCAGGTTTTTGATGTTCACCTGGATTGCGGTCACGCCGAACTCGGGTTCCTGCGAGAACGGCCTGCGCACATAGCGCGGTTCCTGAACGTAGCCGTCTCCGACCTGGACGATTGCCAGGATGAATTTGTCGGGCTCGTGGAGGGAGGTGATGACCTCTTGCCGTGTGATCATGACGGTGTCAGCGCCATCGATCCGACCCTTCACTTCGATGAAGCGAAGGTGGTCTGACTTGGGATCGTAGGATGCGATGTCGTATCCGACCTTTTGGGCGGACACATCCGACGGCGTATTCCCGAGCGCCTTTTCCGCTTCGATGACAGCGGCCATGGCTGCGAGTTCGATCTCGCGTCTAGCCACGGGATCCTCTGAAAACCCATTTGCCCCGGCACCAGCCATTTCAGGAGTTGTGCCGAGCGATCTGAGTAGTCCGTGGGGAATGACCACCATTCCGCCGCGCACACGCGGAGGCTGGGCCGAGATGAACCTCTCTTGTTCAAGGACTTCCATGCGGCGCTTCAGCCGCTCAGCCAAGTCTTCTGCGCGCCGTTGGGCGTTTTGCCAGTTCAGACGAGTCTTCTTTCCGGCCCGCTCTTCCTCTTTCAGTTCGAATGCCCGGGCATCCCAGTAATTGATCTCTTTCTTGAGCCGCGCCCGCACTTCCTGTTCGACCTTGTCGATTTCGGGCAGGCGGCGCGCTTTGACCTCAGCCACGTGGCGTTGGGCCAGCTCCACCGTTGCAAACCGGACAGCCGTTTTCTCTAGGTCGTTCCGCAGCCAATCAGCGTCCAACAGGGTCTGCGTCAGTGCGATCTCTTCAGGTTTAGCTGGGCGCAGGTTCAGGTGCGGAGCGATGCCTGCGTTGGTCGCTTCACCCTTGCTATCGATCGCAGCGAACTGAAGCCGCTCTGAAATGATGTGTGCCTTGCCGGTCGCCGTGGTGCGCCCGTCCTGAACGCTGTGCTCAAGCAGAAACAGCGCTGCAATGTCTTCGCTTGGGTCCGTGTCGTCGACCAGGATGGCTCCGCGTTTCATCAGGTGATCGTATTGCTCGCGGATTAGGCTGATCACGGATTCGAGTAGCGGGTGCCCGGGACACACAAATGCGGCGACAGGCTGCTGATGGATCTTGCTCTTCTCAAAGCAGATGCGTTCATATTTCTTCTGGATTGGCGCGCCTGAGCCAATCTGCCGGTCGCGCTCCCTTATGCTCATGGGAACGTGAGTGATTTCCCAGCGACCTTCCTCGCGGCGCTTGATCTGACCGCCAAGCTGCTTGAACGCTTCGACAAAGAAGCTTTGCACATGGTGCGGTTGAAGCCTTTGCGCTTCCGCTCGCTCCATCTCAATTCGAAGCTCGTGCACCCTTGCCTGGGGCATAGAGTCATTTGTCAGTGCCCGGCGCTCAAGGAGCTTCAACAGGTGGTTCTGATCGACAGCTCCGTCCACGACATTGAAGAGCCTGGCTTTGACGTCTTCCTGCTCTCCGTACTGGATCGCCTCAAAAAGCAGATCCCTGAGAGCTGTTCCTTCGAACAGCTCGCCAAGGACGTCGTAGACGCGGCCACCCAGAGCTTCGCGCGCTGCTTCCAGCTTTTCGAGCAGACGGGCATAGACCTCGCCCTCGCGGGTGTCAGCTGCGACGAGATTCCAAAGGTGGCAGACCTCAGTTTGGCCGATCCGGTGAATTCGACCGAAGCGTTGCTCAATCTTGTTCGGGTTCCACGGCAAATCATAGTTGACCATGAGGTGTCCGCGCTGAAGGTTGACACCTTCGCCCGCGGCGTCGTTGGCGATGAGCACCAGCATGTCACGGTCTTGCATAAACCGCTCGACCACCTTCCGGCGCTCCTCACGTGTCACACCTCCGTGGATAACCTCGACTGCTTCTGGCTTGCCCAGCCTGGCGCGAACTTTTTCCACTAAGTAGTGGAGCGTGTCTTTTGGCTCGGTGAAGATGATCAGCTTCCGTCGGTTTCCATCCGAATCGACCATCAGATCGTCATCGAGAATCCGGTCGAGCTGCGTCCATTTCGTATCTTTTCCAGACCGAAGGACACCTAGGGCCATCGCCTCGAGGCCCTGTAGGGTCTGAACTTCGATTTCGAGCTGCTCCACCGTTTCGGCAGTCGTTGCGCCCGTCGAGATCAGATCCTCAAGGTCATCGACTTCGTCCTGTCCTAGCTCCTCGATGTTCTTGAGGACTTCCTCTGTGACGTCGGCGGAATGAATAGGTGAGCGAATGCCTTTACGCGCAAGTCGGGCCTCCGCGAGCTCTGCTTCAAGGCGCTCGCGCCGCCTTTTCAGCGACTCGTAGATCGCGGCTGGTGATGATGCCAAGCGACGCTGCAGGATTTGAAGGGCAAATCCGACATTGTTGCGCTTCTTCCCATCCTGGTCGGCGAACCTTTGGACCCGGTTCATCTCGGTCCGGACGTACTCAGTTACGGCACTATAAAGGCCAGCTTCTTCAGGGGAGAGCTCGTATTTTACGGTATAGGCTCGGCGTTCGGGGAATAGCGGACGACCATCAAATTTGAGCAGTTCTTCCTTGGTCAGGCGACGCATCATGTCGGCGCTGTCGGCGTAATGAACACCGTCGCGAAAACGGCCTTCAAACCGGTCACCGTCGAGAAGAGCCATGAACAGCTGGAAGTCCTCTTCCTTGCCGTTGTGTGGCGTGGCTGACATCAGAAGAAAGTGTCGGCATACTTGGCCTAGAAGTTGGCCTAGCTGATAACGCTTGGTGTATTTCACGTCACCGCCGAAGAAGCTAGCGGACATGCGATGCGCTTCGTCGCAGACGATCAGATCCCATTCATTGGATGACAGAAGCTTTTGTTGCAGGTCCTCGTTTCTGGCCAGAACGTCTAGACGCGCGATAAGGCGGTTCCGGTCGTTGAAAACGTTTCCTGACCGGGAAGTTTCGATCATGTCTCGTGAGAGAATATCGAACTCCAGCGAGAACTTTTCGCCGAGTTCGTCTTGCCATTGCTCGACAAGACCGCCGGGGGCAACGATGAGGCAACGCTCAAGATCGCTCCGCGCAATCAACTCCTTGATCAGCAAACCGGCCATGATGGTTTTGCCAGCGCCCGGGTCGTCAGCCAAAAGGAAACGAAGCGGTTGGCGAGGCAGCATCTCGCCATAGACGGCCGAGATTTGGTGCGGGAGGGGATCCACAAGGCTCGTATGGATGGCCAGATAGGGGTCGAAATAGTGCGCCAGCTTGATCCGGTTTGCTTCTGTCACCAAGCGCAGCAAAGACCCGTCTGCATCAAAGGACCAAGCCCGACCTCGCTGCTCAACGCTCAGCCGATGTTCATCGTCTCGATAAAGTGTGGCTTCCGACACTGTGCTATCTGGAACTCTATACACTAGGTTTAGAGCCTGATCACCAATCCAATCAACGGAGATGACCTCGACAGATTGGTTCGGGACCACACCGGCGACGCTAGCTCCGTTCTTGATATCTTCAAGCTTTGCCATCCCGGGACCTCTCTTAGTTCAGGCAACACTGTCTGTTCATCTTGCGCCCAGCAAATTGAAGGATTGGAAGCGAAACCTAGGCAATTGCGTAAGTGGTAGAGCAAAGCGTGTTGAGCATTCAAGAGACGGATCACAAGTTTGCGGCAGCGACGACCAATAATGGGCTGAATTGAAACGCAGTTTTGCAATTTATACTTTGCGGTAGCGACCTCGAAACGGCTGTTGGCTCTGGCGACAGACCCATGGGTAATCGAGTTGATAAAGATCCTTACCGCGCACAAAACATCACTAACTGCTAGCGTTCGGGCAGATTTGACGCGCAAGCGTTGGACGCTCGCTATGCTCAGCCAGTCGCTCCCGGACTACCAACGTCACACAGTTCCTTAGTTGGGCAGGTTGTCGGTGCCGAGTCGAAGTCAGAAAATCGAAGCACGCAGCATTGAGAATGTGTCTGATGGCATGCGCCAAGCAATGGGGGGACAAAATGGGGGACACGCCTCGCCAAATACCCTAAGAAATCATAAAAATCAGGCTATTAATAGGCTTAGGTGGCGGAGACGAAGGGATTCGAACCCTCGAGACCCTTCCGGGCCTACTCCCTTAGCAGGGGAGCGCCTTCGACCACTCGGCCACATCTCCGCTGATCCGTATATTGACCGAGCCTTGGGGAAACAAGCGCTTTTTCGCGCTTTTTTTGTGCGGCTTTGAAATCGGCTTTTGGAACACTTCATGCCATGCGCGCAGGCGGGACATGTTGGGCTAGAGGTTGACGGCGGCGCTTTCGACTACCGCTTCCATCGCGACATAGCTTGAGGTCGCGTGCACATGGGGCAGCGCGGAAATCTGGTCGCCCATCACCCGGCGATATTCGGCGATATTGCGCGTGCGCACTTTCAGGAGATAGTCGAACCCCCCTGCAATCATGTAACATTCTTCAATCTCGGGCACGGCACGCACGGCGGTGTTGAACCGACTCAGCGCCGCCTCGCGGGTGTCGGACAGGCGCACCTCGACATAGGTGACATGGCTTAGCCCCAGCTTGATCGGCGAGAGCATCGCGCGATAGCCCGCGATCAGGCCGCCGTCTTCAAGCACCTTGATGCGCGCCGCAACCGGGGTTTTGGACAGCCCGACGCGACGCGCCAGATCGGTGATCGAAATACGGGCATTTCGCTGCAATTCATGGATGATTTTCCGGTCAATTGCATCAAGCTGCATCGGTTTGTCCATTTTCGCCCTCAATTATGGTCAATTTCACTGTCATACTGGCCGCTTTTGGGGCCACGCGCTAGATGAATGACGATATTGCGATAAAAACCTTAGGGAGATCGCGCGATGACTGACCAATTCTCTGCCTTTACCACTCAAGCGAAATATAGCGATGAGCCCGCGCTGATCGCGGCGCTGCAGGCACAGGCCGCCCTGCCCGATGCGACCCGCACGGCGATCTCGGTGCGCGCGGCTGGATTGGTGCGGCGCATCCGCACCGAAGCGCAACCCACACTGATGGAGCATTTTCTTGCGGAATACGGGCTATCCACCAGCGAGGGCGTGGCGCTGATGTGTCTCGCCGAGGCGATGCTGCGCGTGCCCGATGCCGACACGGTCGATGCGCTGATCGAGGACAAGATCGCGCCGTCTGATTGGGGCAAACATCTGGGCACGGCGTCGTCCTCGCTGGTCAATGCCTCGACCTGGGCCTTGATGCTGACGGGGCGTGTGCTGGACGATGAAAAGCCCGGCGTGGCGGGCGTTCTGCGCGGCGCGATCAAGCGTCTGGGCGAGCCGGTGATCCGCGCCGCCGTGACGCGCGCGATGAAGGAGATGGGGCGGCAGTTCGTGCTGGGCGAGACCATTGAAAAGGCGCTTGATCGTGCGAAAACCCGCGAAACCCAAGGCTACACCTATAGCTATGACATGCTGGGCGAAGCGGCGATGACGGCGGGCGATGCCGCGCGCTACATGCGCGCCTATTCCAACGCGATTGCGGCGATTGCAAAAGCCTGCACCAAGGGCTCGGTCGAGGCCAATCCGGGCATCTCGATCAAGCTCTCGGCGCTGCATCCGCGCTATGAAGTCGCCCAATCCGAGCGCATCATGTCCGAGCTGGTGCCGATGGTACGCGATCTGGCGCGGCAGGCGAAAGCGGCTGGAATGGGGCTCAATATCGACGCCGAGGAACAGGACCGGCTTGTGCTGTCGCTGCGTGTGATCGAGGCGGTGCTAAGCGATCCCGAGTTGGCAGGCTGGGACGGGTTTGGGGTGGTCGTGCAGGCCTATGGCAAACGCGCCGGGCCGACGATCGACTGGCTGCATGCGCTTGCGACCCGGTTGGATCGGCGCATCATGGTGCGGCTGGTGAAGGGCGCCTATTGGGACACCGAGATGAAGCACGCTCAGGTCGAGGGCCTGCCTGGTTTCGCGCTGTTTACCTCTAAATCGGCCACCGATGTAAGCTATATCGCCAATGCCAAAAAGTTGCTGGGCTATAGCGACCGGATCTATCCGCAATTTGCCACGCATAACGCCCATACGGTCGCGGCGATCCTTGAAATGGCCGATGGCGAAGCGTTCGAATTCCAGCGCCTGCATGGCATGGGCGAGCGGCTGCATGACATCGTGATCAAGCAGACCAAGGGCCGCTGCCGGATCTACGCGCCGGTGGGTGCGCATCGCGATTTGCTGGCCTATCTGGTGCGGCGTCTGCTGGAAAACGGGGCCAACAGCTCGTTCGTGCATCAGATCGTGGATGAAGAGGTCGCCCCCGAAGACATTGCGCGCGATCCCTTCGCTGAATCCCATATCGCCCCCGCAGGTCTGCTTGCGCCCGGCGATCTGTTTGGCGCGCGCGGCAACTCAACGGGTTTCGATCTGACCGATACCGAGACGCTGGCGCGGATCGAAGCCGCGCGCGATGTGTCCATTCCCGATGCCACTCCGCTGACTGTGATGCCCGCCTCGGGTAAAACGATCCCGGTGCGCAACCCGGTGAGTGGCGAGATCGTGGCGCAGGTCACGCAGGCCGATGCGGCCACTGTCAGCGCGGCGATTGAACAAGCCCGCCCTTGGGATGCGCCCCCGGCTGAGCGCGCCGACATCCTGCGCCGCGCCGCCGATCTTTACGAAGAGAATTTCGGGGGGATCTTTGCCACGCTCGCCCGCGAGGCTGGCAAATCGCTGCCTGACGCTGTGGGCGAGCTGCGAGAAGCCGTTGATTTCCTGCATTATTACGCCGCTCAAGACGAGGTTCTCACTGCCGCCCCGCGCGGCCTCATCACCGCAATCAGCCCGTGGAACTTCCCGCTCGCGATCTTTAGCGGACAGATCGCTGCGGCGCTGATGGCGGGCAATGCGGTGTTGGCCAAGCCAGCCGAGCAGACCCCGCTGATCGCAGCGATTGCCGTGCGGCTGCTGCATCAGGCAGGCGTGCCGGTCTCGGCGCTGCAACTGCTGCCGGGCGATGGGGGCACGGTCGGCGCGGCGCTGACCAGCGATGCGCGGATCAATGGCCTGGTCTTCACCGGCTCTACCGAGACCGCCAAGCTGATCCAGAAATCCATGGCCGATCATCTTGATCCCGGCGCGCCGCTGATTGCGGAAACCGGTGGGCTGAACGCAATGATAGTGGATTCGACCGCCCTGCCCGAGCAAGCCGTGCGCGACATCGTGGCCTCGGCCTTCCAATCGGCGGGTCAACGTTGCTCGGCACTGCGCTGTCTTTACGTGCAAGAAGACGTCGCCCCGCATCTTATCGAGATGATCAAGGGCGCGATGGATGAGCTGCGCGTCGGCGATCCTTGGCAGCTAAGCACCGATGTCGGCCCCGTCATCGACGATGAGGCGCAGGCGGGCATTGCCGAATATCTCAAGACCAATGCGAACCGCGTCATCCATCAGGTCAGCGCCCCCGAAAGCGGTCACTTCATCGCGCCCAGCCTGTTGCGCGTCGAGGGAATTGCCGATCTGGAGCGTGAGATTTTCGGCCCCGTTCTGCATGTCGCCACCTTCCGAGGTGCAGATCTGGATCGGGTGATCGAGGCGATCAACGCCAAGGGCTACGGGCTGACATTCGGGCTGCACACCCGTATTGACACCCGCGTGCAAGAGGTGAGCGATGCGATCAAGGTGGGCAATGCTTATGTGAACCGAAACCAAATCGGTGCGGTGGTGGGAAGCCAACCCTTTGGTGGAGAAGGTCTTTCCGGGACTGGGCCGAAGGCGGGCGGGCCAAACTATGTGCCGCGCTTTGTGCTGGATGCGCAGGTCACAACGCCCGAGCGCGAGCAAATCCTGCCCGGCCCGACGGGCGAATTGAACCGGCTTAGCCTTGATCCGCGCGAGCCGATCTTGTGCCTTGGCCCGGATGTCGAAGCGCAGATCGCAGCCGTCGAGGCGCTTGGCGGGTGCGCGCTGCGCGATGCCAACGTCACGCCTGAGACATTGGAAACACGCGCCGGAATTTCGGGCGTTATGTGGTGGGGCGATGCAACGACCGGGCGCGCAATGGCCCAAGCGCTGGCGCGCCGCCCCGGCCCGATCGTGACCCTGATCACGGGCCAACCCGATATCGGCCATCTCTATCACGAGCGTCACCTGTGCATCGACACCACCGCTGCAGGGGGCAATGCCGCCCTGCTCGCGGGCTAAACCGCACATAAAAAAGCGCCGGGCAAGTTTCCTGCCCGGCGCTCATTCTGTTTCTTCATCCCGCAGTCGCGCTTAGCCCAAAGCGTCGTTGCAACGCTTGCAGGTGCCGGGGTGTTTGTGGCTGCCGACATCGGGCAGGATCTTCCAGCAGCGCTGGCATTTCTGGCCCATCGCACGCTCAAACACCACCGCGACGCCGGGTTGTTCCGGCAGGCGGAAGGCCTCGCTTGGGGCCGGGTCGGTGGTGACAGAGATCGACGAAACGATGCACTGATCGGCAAAAGCAACCGAGCGCAGCGCATCGGCCAGCTCGCTATCTTCGACATGTACCACCGGCGCGGCCTCTAGCGAGGCTCCGATTTCCTTGGCCGAACGCTGCACCTCAAGCGAGGCCGTCACGACGCGACGCGCACGCCGGATACCGTCCCATTTCTCGGCCAGCACCGCGTTGCGCCAATCATCAGGCACCTCGGGCATGTCTTGCAGGTGGACCGAAGATTGATCGCCGGGGAAGCGCGACAGCCACACATCCTCCATCGTGAAGACGAGGATCGGTGCGAACCACGTCGTCAGGCAGTTGAACAGGTGGTCCAGCACGGTGCGCGCGGCACGCCGACGGGTGGCGTTGGCCGGGTCGCAATACAGCGCATCCTTGCGGATATCGAAGTAGAACGCCGACATTTCCACCGTGCAGAAGGTGAAGAGCGTCTGGAATACGCCTTGAAAATCAAAGCTCTCATAGCCTTTGCGCACTTCCACATCAAGTTCGGAGAGGCGATGCAGCACCCAACGCTCCAACTCGGGCATATCGCGCGGGATCACCCGCTCGTCCTCGGTGTACCCCTCAAGATTGCCCAGCATGAAGCGCAGCGTGTTGCGCAGGCGACGATAGCTATCCGCCACGCCTTTCAGGATTTCAGGCCCGATGCGCTGATCGGCGGTGTAATCGGTCTGCGCCACCCAAAGACGCAGGATATCCGCGCCGTATTGCTTGATGATCTCTTCGGGCACGATGGTGTTGCCGATGGATTTGGACATTTTCATGCCCTTCTCATCGAGCGTAAACCCATGCGTCACCACGTTGCGATAGGGCGCGCGGCCCAAGGTGGCACAGCCTTGCAGCAGCGAGGAATGGAACCAGCCGCGGTGTTGGTCGGTGCCCTCCATATAAACATCAGCAATGCCATCCTTGGTGCCATCGGCGCGGTCGCGCAGCACAAACGCATGCGTCGAGCCGGAATCGAACCACACATCGAGAACGTCAAACACCTGCGTGTAAGCGGCCGGGTCGACCAGCCCGTCGAGCACCTTTTCCTTGAACCCGTCTTGATACCAAACATCCGCACCGTTGGTCTCAAACGCAGCTGCGATGCGGGCGTTGACCTCGGCATTGCGCAGCAGGAAATCGGGGTCGGTCGGCTTGGCCCCGGTCTTGACGAAACAGGTCAGCGGCACGCCCCAGGCGCGCTGGCGCGAGAGCACCCAGTCGGGGCGCGTCTCGATCATCGAATGCAGGCGGTTGCGGCCCTTTTCAGGGGTGAACTTGACCAGCTCTTCGATGGAGGTCAGCGCCCGTTTGCGGATCGTGTCGCCATAGGCGCCCATGCCGTCGTCGAGTTTATGATCAATTGCGGCAAACCATTGCGGTGTGTTGCGATAGATCAGCGGTGCTTTGGAGCGCCAGCTATGGGGGTAGCTATGCTTTATCTTGCCCTTGGCCAGCAGCGCGCCCGCCCAAGCTAGTTGTTTGATATTGCTAACATTCGCAGGGCCATCCTTGCCGTCTTGAGCAATGATCGCCTCGCCGCCAAACAGCGGCAGATCGGCGCGATAGCTACCATCAGGCTCGACGTTATAGGTCATGGGCAGGCCGAATTTCAGGCCCATCTGATAGTCGTCATCACCATGGCTGGGCGCGGTATGCACAAAGCCCGTGCCTGCCTCATCGGTGACGTGATCGCCCGGCAACATTGGCACATCGTAATCCCACTCGCCCTGCGCACCTTCGACGCCAGCATAGGGGTGCGACAGTGTCAGCCCCTCAAGCTCTTGCGCGCTTACATCGCGAACGCGCGTGAAACTCTCGACCTTGGCCTGCTCCATCACACTTTGTGCCAACGCATCGGCGAGTATCATCAACTCGCCCTCGACAGCGGTCGATTTCTCGCCAAGCGTGTCGACGCGGTACAGACCATAGGCAATCGCCGGGCTGAACGAGACAGCACGGTTTTGTGGGATCGTCCACGGCGTGGTCGTCCAGATCACAACGCTCGCCTGATGCAACTGATCGGCCAAAAGCGCCTGATCGGCATCGTCATATTCGACCGGATCATCCGTCGGCATCGTCGCATTGCCGCCGCGGCGCACCTTGAAGCGCACCCAGATCGTGTGGCTGGTGTGGTCGTGATATTCGACCTCAGCCTCAGCCAGCGCGGTCTTTTCAACCGGCGACCACATCACGGGCTTGGACCCCTGATACAGTGTGCCATTCATCAGGAATTTCATGAACTCCTCGGCGATCACCGCCTCGGCGTGGAAATTCATCGTGAGATAGGGATCGTCCCAGTTGCCATAGACGCCCAGACGCTTGAATTCCTCGCGTTGGATATCGACCCAACCTTCGGCGAATTTGCGGCATTCCTGACGAAAATCGACGATATTCACCGCGTCCTTATCGAGCCCCTTGGCGCGATACTGTTCCTCGATCTTCCATTCGATCGGCAGGCCGTGACAATCCCAGCCCGGCACATAGCGCGCATCTTTGCCCATCATCTGATGGCTGCGCACGATGATATCCTTGATCGTCTTGTTCAGCGCGTGACCGATATGCAGATGCCCGTTGGCATAGGGAGGGCCGTCATGCAGCGTAAAGGACGTGCGCGACCCGTCTGCATTTTTCTCACGCAGCCGGTCATAGATGCCGATCTTTGCCCAATGGGCCAACCATTCAGGCTCACGCGCTGGCAGACCTGCACGCATTGGGAAATCAGTCTGCGGCAGGAAAACGCTCTCGCGATAATCGGGGGCGCTTTTGTCGGTCGTCTTATCGGAACACATAGAATTTCGTCCTTGGGGAAGGGATCAGCGCAGCTTTCCGCGCCTTTGACATGGCTCATCCATCCCGGCGACCCTGATGTATCAGAGTGCCGGGCCAATAATTCGTGATATATGGGCCTGCCAAAACATAGCGATCTTATAGGCGCGCCCCGCCAAGGCAGCAAGCGCCTATGACGCGTTGCCTGCGCAACGGAGTGTCCAGAATCCAATCAAATCCGTCCAGTTGGGCGTTTGTGGTTTTGGTTTTCGCCCAGACTCATTGATTTTGGATATTAACACCCAAAAACGGCGCCCTTAATGGGCGCCGTTTTTGTATTATTTTTGGATTGTTTATAGAGATGATTTTGATCGCTTCTTACTAGGTTTGGCGGTGACCTACTCTCCCACGTCTTAAGACGCAGTACCATTGGCGCGACGGCACTTAACGGCCGAGTTCGGGATGGGATCGGGTGTTTTGCTCGTGCTATG
>NZ_JBFRYC010000017.1:0-43472 GCF_040892615.1 Thioclava arctica | reverse complement strand
GCGTATCGCGATCCTGAATGGCTACACCGCCCTTGGCATCCCCGTCACGAAAAAGGTGGGGTGAATCCGTCTGGGGAAAGGGGAACTATGTCCGGCAGCTGATTTGTGCAACAGAGTCCCTTCACAACGTAAATTTTCACAATGTCTTTAACAATTTCTGTTTTCATTCGCTCAACCTCGGAATCGATCCGAGCGCCATTCTCGCGGATCAGCTCCTCACGCGTGTAAATGCGGTCGCAGCCGACACAGAGGACGGGGCTGTTCTCGTCTTCAAACTCGAAGTCGGCTCCACCACAAGTCGATCACTGCATCGAGATGGACTGGGAATAGTCTTGCTTCATGTTCACACCCTATGAATTTTCGACCTAATGTGGACGGCTTGATTTCTCTTATCAATAAGTTTTTTGGTCGACCACGTTGACACTATTTAATTCTTTCACAAACCCTCGTTTATGGAAATTGCGCAAACCCCGTTCAAAACTCAAACCTTTGTTGAAGGTTTCCGGCCGTTTCGAGATATCCGCGGTCCGCCCCATCCCGTGCACCCCCAGCGCTCAAACAAAAGGCCCCGGACAAACGCCGGGGCCTTCTTGATACGGTGATCGCGGCGTTTTACTGCGAGGCAGCTTTCGCCAGCTTGCGGCGGTCCTGCAATTCCTCGGCCACCAAAAACGCCAGTTCAAGCGATTGCGACGCGTTGAGACGCGGATCACAAGCGGTGTGATAGCGCGAGGACAGGTCCTCATCGGTCACAGCGCGCACGCCGCCGGTGCATTCGGTCACGTCCTTGCCGGTCATTTCGAAATGCACGCCGCCGGGGATTGTGCCCTCGGCTTTGTGAATGGCGAAGAACTCGCGCACTTCGCGCAGCACGGATTCGAAGGGCCGCGTTTTGAAACCGCTCGCCGATTTGATCGTGTTGCCATGCATCGCATCGCAGGACCAGACGACATTGGCGCCCTCAGATTCGACCGTGCGAATGAGGCGCGGCAAATGATCGCCCACCTTGCCCGCGCCAAAGCGCGCGATCAGGGTCAGGCGGCCCGCCTCGTTTTCGGGGTTCAGCTTGGCCATCAGCACCTTGAGGTCTTCCTCGGTGGTGGAAGGCCCGCATTTCAGACCGATCGGGTTTTGCACGCCACGGCAGAATTCGACATGCGCGCCGTCAGGCTGGCGCGTGCGATCGCCGATCCACAGCATGTGGCCGGTGCCCGCAACCGGCAGACCGGTGGTGGAATCGATGCGGCACAGGGCCTCTTCATATTCCAGCAATAGCGCCTCGTGGCTGGTGTAGAACTCGACCGCACCCAATTCATGGGCGGTTTCCGAGGTCACGCCAGCGGCGCGCATGAATTCCATCGCCTCAGAAATCTGATCGGCCACTTTGCGGTATTTCTCGGCCTCATCGGCGTCGGTGAAGCCCGCGATCCAGCTTTGCACGCGGTGGATATCGGCAAAGCCCCCCGTCGAGAACGCGCGCAACAGGTTGAGCGACGCCGCAGCCTGCGTATAGGCCTGCAGCATCCGGTTCGGGTCGGGCTGGCGCGAGTCCATCGTGGCCTCGAACCCGTTGATGATATCGCCGCGATAGCTGGGATATTCCACGCCGCCAATCATCTCGGTCGGGGCCGAGCGCGGCTTGGCAAACTGCCCCGCCATCCGGCCGACCTTGATCACCGGCACCTTCGCGCCCCACGTCAGCACGACGGCCATTTGCAGCATGACCTTGAAGGTGTCGCGGATATTGTCAGCAGAAAACTCGCCAAAGCTTTCGGCGCAATCGCCCCCTTGCAGCAAGAACGCCTCGCCTCGCGCGGCTTTCGCCAGATCCGCCTTGAGACGGCGTACCTCGCCAGCAAAAACCAACGGGGGCATGCGCGACAGGGTGCCCTCAACCGCGCTCAGCGCTGCGGCATCGGGATAGTCAGGCATCTGAACCCGCGGTTTTGCGCGCCAGTCCGATTTGCTCCAACCCTTGCCCATCTGATCCTCCAAAACGTGGTTTTCTTGTTCGAGGGCGGTTATAGCCGTGCCGTCGCACAAGGACAAACCCGAAAATGCGCAGCTACAATCGCCCGGGCGCTGCGCGAGTTGCTCTTGCGGGGCGACGGAATTCCGGTGCACGCTGTGGTGCGCATCCCAATATCGAGACCACACCCATGCCCCAAAGCCCGCCCCGTCTGCATCGCCGCCCCGCACCTTCGCAGGGCACGATCCGGCTGGGGGAAAACCCGCGCAAACACAGCTTTGCCTTCTTGCTGCTGGATCGCTTTACGATGATGGCCTTCGCCAGCGCGATCGAGCCGCTGCGGCTGGCCAATCAGGTTTCGGGCCGCGATCTGTATGAATGGCAGCTGGTCAGCGAGGGCAAGCGCGACGTCTCCTGTTCCAATGGCGCGGTGTTTCGCACCGATCTGGGGTTGGAAGAATTGTCGCGCGATTCCACGGTTTTGGTGTGCGGCGGGATTGATGTGGCCGAGGCGATCAGCAAGCCGGTGCTGAATTGGCTGCGCCGTGAGGCGCGACGCGGGGCGGCGATGGGGGGCTTGTGCACGGGCGCTTGGGCGCTGGCAGAGGCCGGGCTGCTTGATGGGCGGCGCGCCACGATCCATTGGGAAAACACCGATGCCTTCAACGAGGATTTCCCCGATGTCGAATTGACGCGCAGTGTGTTTGTCATTGACGGCAACCGGCTGAGCACTGCGGGCGGCACCGCCTCGATTGATCTGATGCTGCGTTTGATCGCGATAGATCACGGCGAGCAACTGGCCAATACCGTGGCCGATCAGATGATCCATTCCTCAATCCGCACCGATCGCGATTCTCAGCGGCTGTCGATTCCCACCCGCATCGGCGTGCGTCACCCGAAACTGGCACAGGTGATCGGCCAGATGGAGGGCAATATCGAAGAGCCGATCAGCCCGGCCGCGCTGGCCACCGAAGTGGGCATGTCTGCGCGCCAGTTGGAACGGCTGTTCCGTCGTTACCTGAACCGCTCGCCCAAGCGCTATTACATGGAATTGCGGCTGCAAAAGGCGCGCAATCTGCTGATGCAAACCGAGATGAGCGTGATCAATGTCGCGATGGCGTGCGGCTTTGCCTCGCCCTCGCATTTCTCCAAATGCTACCGCGCGCATTACCAAACCACGCCCTACCGTGAACGCGGCACCTCGGGCGGAAGCGAAGCGGTCGGCGCGCCAGAGGCCGATCATTGATGCACAGCGCGGCGCTAAGTCCGCGTTTAACCCTCACAAAAACGCACAATACCCCAAGTTGGCGTTACGAAAGCACGATTGGCGCTTGACCTTTTGGTCCGAATTTCCATGACTTCGCCCCATCCGCGGTGTTTCCTTTTACAAAGCCGCGCACTAATCTCGCGCTAGAACGCGAGTTCAACATGGGAGTGAATAAATGAAAAAAATTCTTCTGGCCTCTGCCGCGATCGCTTTTGGCGCGACCGGCGCTTTTGCCGATGAAGTAAAAATGGGTGTTCTGCTGGGCTTCACTGGCCCGCTGGAATCGCTCGCGCCGGGCATGGCAAAAGGCGCCGAAATGGCGATGAAGGAAGTCTCGGATTCCGGCAAGCTGCTGGGTGGAGACACCGTGACCCCGGTTGAGGGCGACTCGACCTGTATCGACGCTGCGGCTGCAACGGCAGCGGGCGAAAAGCTGGTCACCTCGGATAAAGTGCATGGCATTTTGGGTGCGATGTGTTCGGGCGCAACCACGGCTGTGCTGCAAAACGTCGCGATGCCCAATGGCATGGTAATGGTCTCGCCCTCGGCAACCTCGCCGGCGCTGTCGACCCTGCCCGACGACGGCCTGTTCTTCCGCACCGCGCCCTCTGATGCGCGCCAAGGCGATGTGATGGCCGATGAAATCCTTGAAAAAGGCATCAAATCGGTCGCTGTGACCTATACCAATAACGACTACGGCAAGGGTCTCGCCGACAGCTTCGAGAAAGCCTACACCGCCAAGGGTGGCAAGGTCACGATCTCGGCAGCGCATGAAGACGGCAAGGGCGATTATTCGGCCGAAGTCGGCTCGCTGGCCTCGGCGGGTGGCGATGCGCTGGTGATCGCAGGCTATGTCGATCAGGGCGGCTCGGGCATCCTGCGCGGCGCACTTGATACCGGTGCTTTCTCGACCTTCGTCTTCCCCGACGGCATGGTCAGCCAAGCGCTGCAGGACAATTTCGGCCCCGAGATCAACGGCTCCTTCGGCCAGCTCCCCGATTCCGCGGGTCAGGGCATGAAGACCTATCTTGGCATGGCGAAAGCAGCCGGGTTTGATGGCTCCTCGGCCTATTCGGGCGGGTCCTACGATGGGGCTGCGCTGATGCTTCTGGCAATGCAGGCGGCCAATTCCACCGATCCTAAAGTCTACAAAGACAAGATCATGGAGATCGCCAACGGTCCGGGCGAAAAGATCTATCCCGGTGAGCTGGCCAAGGGTCTTGAGCTGCTCAAGGAAGGCAAGCCGATCGATTATGAAGGCGCAACCGCCGTCAACCTGATCGGCAATGGCGAGGCTGCGGGCACCTTCCGCGAAATCGAAATCAAGGATGGCAAGATCGAAACGGTGAAATACCGTTGATCGGATAAGCGATCTAGAACAGCCCGGAGTGATCCGGGCTGTTTTCAATTAAAACAATACATTGCGGCACGCACTTAAAGTGACCGCAGGATCCCAGGGGACCCCATGATCCGGGTTGAAAATCTCGTCAAATCCTTTGGCGGCTTTCGGGCTGTCGACGGTGCAAGCCTTACCATCGAAACCGGTTCCATCACCGGCCTTATCGGCCCGAACGGTGCCGGAAAATCCACCCTTTTCAATGTGATAGCGGGGGTTCATGAACCTACCGAAGGCCGTGTCACGATGGATGGCGAGGATATCACCGGACTGAAACCGCATGAGCTGTTTCACAAAGGGCTGCTGCGCACTTTCCAGATCGCGCATGAATTTCCCTCGCTCACAGTGCGCGAGAACTTAATGATGGTGCCTGCAGACCAGCCCGGCGAGACGCTGTGGAATACATGGTTTGGGCGCAAAACAATTCGCAAGAACGAAGCGGAGCTTCTGAAGAAGGCCGATGAAGTTCTTGAATTCCTGACGATTTCTCATCTTCGCGATGAAAAGGCGGGCAACCTCTCGGGCGGTCAGAAAAAGCTGCTAGAGCTGGGCCGCACGATGATGGTCGAAGCCAAGATCGTGTTTCTCGATGAGGTCGGCGCGGGCGTGAACCGCACCCTGCTCAACACGATTGGCGATGCGATTGTGCGCCTCAACAAAGAGCGCGGCTATACGTTTTGCGTGATCGAACACGATATGGATTTCATCGGCCGTTTGTGTGATCCGGTGATCGTGATGGCCGAGGGGCACGTTCTGGCGCAGGGCTCGGCCGATCACATCATGGAAAACGAGGCGGTGATCGAGGCCTATCTGGGCACGGGCCTAAAGAACAAGGTCAAGGCCGAGGAAACCAAAGAAAAAAACCTGCATGAAGATCACGGCGCCCAACCCGGCCTTGGCGATGAAGCGGGCAAAGGGGGCGAGGCATGAGCTATCTTGAAGCGCGCGACATGACCGGCGGCTATGGTAAAGCCGACATTTTGCACAGCTGCACATTATGCGTCGAAAAGGGCGAGATCGCGGTGATCGTGGGCCCGAACGGCGCAGGCAAATCCACCGCGATGAAGGCCGTTTTCGGCATGCTGAACCTGCGCGAGGGCCGCGTCACACTGGACGGCGTCGATATCACCGGGTTGAGCCCGCAAGATCGGGTAAAAAAGGGCATGGGGTTTGTGCCTCAGGTCAATAACGTCTTCCCGACGATGACGGTGGAAGAAAACCTCGAAATGGGCGCGTTTATTCGCGACGATAATTTCAAGGTCACGATGGAGCAGGTGTTTACCCTGTTCCCGATCCTCAAGGACAAGCGCCGCCAAAACGCGGGCGAGCTGTCAGGTGGGCAGCGCCAGCAGGTCGCTGTCGGGCGCGCGCTGATGACGCAGCCCAAGCTGTTAATGCTGGATGAGCCCACCGCCGGCGTCTCTCCGATCGTGATGGATGAGCTGTTTGATCGCATCATCGAAGTTGCGCGCACCGGGATCTCGATCCTGATGGTGGAACAGAACGCCCGGCAAGCCCTTGAGATTGCAGATAAAGGATATGTCCTCGTGCAAGGCGAAAACAAATATACCGACACGGGCAAGGCGCTACTGGCCGACCCGGAAGTTCGGCGCACTTTCTTGGGGGGCTGAGCGATGGATTTCCTTAACGCGCTGGTCGCGATCACCAATTACGTCATCATCCCCGCCACCGCCTATGGCGCACAGCTTGCGCTTGGCGCGCTTGGGGTGACACTGATCTATTCGATCCTGCGGTTTTCCAACTTCGCCCATGGCGACACGATGGCATTCGGAACTGGGGTGGTCATTCTGATCACCTGGGGATTTCAGGCGATGGGCATCAGCTTTGGCCCGTTGCCCACGGCCCTGCTGGCCCTGCCCTTTGGCATCATCATCACCTCGGCGCTGATGCTGGGCACCGACAAGGTGGTGTACCAGTATTACCGCAAGGTTAAAGCCGCGCCGGTGGTGATGGTCATGGTCTCGGTCGGGGTGATGTTTATCATGAACGCGCTGACACGCTTTCTGATCGGCGTCGATCAGATCAACTTCGCCGATGGCGCGCGGTTCGTCATCAATGCGCGGGAATGGCGCGAGATGACAGGGCTGGCCGAGCCGCTAACGTTACGCTCCACCCAAGTCATCACCGTCGTCACCGCGATTTTGGTGGTCTGGGCGCTGTTCTGGTTTCTGGGCAAAACACGCACCGGAAAATCGATGCGCGCCTTTTCCGACAACGAAGATCTGGCGCTGTTGTCTGGCATCGACCCAGACCGCGTGGTCGCCGTGACCTGGATCATCACCGGCGCGCTCGCCACCATCGCGGGCACGCTCTATGGTTTGGACAAGTCGTTCAAAGCCTTCACCTATTTCCAACTGCTGTTGCCGATATTTGCCTCGGCCATCGTGGGCGGTATCGGCAACCCGGTGGGCGCAATCGCGGGCGGCTTCGTGATTTCCTTCTCGGAAGTGGGCCTGACCTATGCGTGGAAAAAGGTCGTCACCTATCTGATCCCGAACTGGGAACCCGACGGGCTGGTTCAGCTTTTGTCGACCGATTACAAATACGCTGTCAGCTTCACCATTCTGATCCTCGTTCTGATCTTCAAGCCGACCGGCCTCTTTAAGGGGAAAATCGTATGAGCACCTCACGTCAGGCAGAAACTGCGGCCGGTGGCCGTCTGCGCGCGCCCCTGTTCTTTGCCCTCATGGCCGCGTTGATTGTCCTCGAGGGACTTACCTCAAGCTGGAACTCGGCGCTGGGCATTCTCAACATGGGCCTGCTAAGCGCGATCATGGCGCTCGGCGTGAACATGCAATGGGGCTATGCGGGGCTGTTTAACGCGGGCGCGATGGGGTTCGTGGCGCTGGGCGGGCTGGCCCCGGTGTTGATTTCGATGCCGCCCACGCAGGGTGCATTCAAAGCGGGCGGCGTGGGCATTCTCGTCGCGCTTGCGTTGGCCGCCATTGCGGTAGTTGGCGCA
Organism: Thioclava arctica; assembly: GCF_040892615.1. Lineage (NCBI taxonomy): Bacteria > Pseudomonadati > Pseudomonadota > Alphaproteobacteria > Rhodobacterales > Paracoccaceae > Thioclava > Thioclava arctica. Next base: position 35,857 of record NZ_JBFRYC010000017.1, on the reverse strand, counting down.
GTTTGGCTGTATCGGACCCTGAAAGGGCGCGCGCGTGGGCTTGCGGTCGCGCTGGTGCTGATCATCGGCTTTTTCGTCTTCCGCTGGGTGTTTGATCCGGCGGTCGCGGCGATTGAGGCCATCAACCCTTCGGCTGCGGGTAACCTTGGCGGCCTCGGCCTGCCGACACTGGTCTCTTGGCCGGTGGGTGCACTGCTTGCGGCTGGGGCAGCCTGGCTGGTGGGCAAGATCGCCTTGGGGCTGCGCTCGGACTATCTTGCAATCGCAACGCTGGGCATCGCCGAAATCGTTGTCGCCGTGCTCAAGAACGAGCAATGGTTGGATCGTGGCGTTCTCAACGTCAACGGCATCCCGCGCCCCTGGCCGGTGCCCTATGAGATCACGCTGCAAAACAGCCCCGCCTTCGTGTCCAAGATGCAGGCTTGGGGGATTGACCCGACGCAGGGCTCGACGCTAACGGTCAAACTGGCCTTCCTTTTGCTCTTTGTCGTGGTGATCGGCGTGCTGCTGTGGTTCAGCGAAATGGCGCGACGCTCGCCTTGGGGGCGGATGATGCGCGCGATCCGCGACAACGAAGTCTCGGCCGCCGCAATGGGCAAAAACGTGACCCGCCGCCATTTGCAGATCTTTGTTCTCGGCTCGGCGGTGATTGGTCTGGCGGGCGCGATGATGATCTCGCTTGATGGCCAGATGACCCCGTCCAGCTATAACCCGCTGCGCTACACCTTCCTTGTCCTCGTGATGGTGATCGTGGGCGGTTCGGGCAGCAATTGGGGCTCGATCTTGGGCGGTTTACTGATCTGGTATGTCTGGGTGAAGGCAGGCGACTGGGGGCCCAATATCATGGCGCTTCTGGCCAGCCCCGTTCCCGATGGAGCCTTCAAACAGCATATGATCGATTCCGCCGCCCATATGCGGATGCTGGTCATGGGGGGCATCTTGCTGATCGTACTGCGCTTTAGTCCACGCGGGCTTTTGCCAGAAAAATAACGGATGGGGGGCGCAGGCCCCCTACCCGGTTTTCCGGCGCATGGCTTAGGTCAAATGCAGATAGACCCGGCGGTTCTGGCGACCCTTCTTCTCGATCTTGCCAATTTTAACGCCACCGATTTCTGACAGCGAGGCCACATGCGTGCCGCCACAGGGCTGCAGGTCAATCTGTGCATCTTCACGCCCGATCGCGATCAGCCGCACCCAGCCTTGCCCTACGGGCGGCGCGACAGACATCGTCTTGACCAGTTCGGGCTGCGCGGCGAGTTGCGCATCGGTGATCCAGCTTTCGGTCACGGGCAAATCCTGAGCGATCCAGCCATTCATCAGCGCATCAAGCGCGTCGATATCTTCGGGTTTTTCGGCCATGTCGAAATCAAGCCGTCCGCGCTCGACCCCGATCTGCCCGCCCGTCACCGGAAAGGGAATGGCGACCGATAACAGGTGCAGCGCGGTGTGCACGCGCATGTGGCGATGGCGCCGCTCCCAGTCGAGGTCCTGACGCACCCGCGTGCCAATCGGGGGCAAAGGAGCGGGCTCGGACGGGACCAGGATCACCGCGCCGGGCGCATCGGGTTCGGGCTTGACGGTGGTGGCAATCTCAAGCGCGCCGCCCGGCCAGACCAGCCGCCCGCTATCGCCGGGCTGACCGCCACCGCTGGGGTAAAAGATCGAATCCGCGCAGTAAATCCCGCCCTCGGAGGTGTGCCCGATGACCTGCGTTTCCAGATCGCGCAAATAGGGGTGAATGCGGTAACTTTGCTGCTGGGGCATTACCGGGCTCCTCCATCGCCATCGCCATCGCCATCACCGTCGTTGTTGATATCCTCGATCCCCTCGCCGGGCAGCGGCTGGCCGAGATCAGTGCGGCTCACTCGCTTTTCGGTCGTGTCCGTTTCGCCGGTGTCCGTCTGCGGTGCGGGCGCAGTCTGGGCCGTGTCAAGCTGGCCACGCCCGGCATCGCGCAAAACCTCGGGATTGCGCAGCCATAGATCGTGTTGAGTAAAGGGCACTTCGATACCGGCCTCAGCAAAGCGGGCGTTGATCTCGTGGTTCATTTCGCTCATCACGCGCAGTTTGAAATTCACATCCGACAGGATTGCGCGCACTTCAAAGTCCAGACTCGAGGCGCCAAATGCGACAAACAGCACATAGGGTTCTGGGTTCATCATAACGAGCGGCTGATTTTCAGCCACTTCCAGAAGGATCTTCTCGACCTTGCGCGTATCGGAGCCATAGGCCACCCCGACCGGCACGATCAGCCGCCCCGTGACATTGGCGCGCGTCCAGTTTGTCACCTGCCCCGAGATCAGATCGGCATTGGGCACGATCACTTCCGAGCGGTCAAAGGTCTCGATCCGGGTCGAGCGCACGGTGATCGCCTTGACGACGCCTTGCTGGGTGCCAACCTCGATCCAGTCCCCTTCCGAAATCGGGCGTTCGATCAGCAAGATGATGCCCGAGACAAAGTTCTGAACGATGGTTTGCAGACCAAAACCGACCCCGACCGAGAGCGCACCTGCAACGATTGCCAGCGAACTCAGATCGATCCCCGCCGAGGAAATCGCGATCACCGAGGCCAGAAAAATCCCCAGATAACCGATGCCCGAAATGATCGCACTCTGCCCGCCCTTATCAATCTTGGTTTTCGGCAAAAGCGAGGTGCGCAGTGCCCCCTGCACCAGCCGCGTGACCGACAGGCCGATCAGGAAAATGATCAAGAAGGTCAGGAAGACGCCGGGCGAAACGCGCACGCCACCCATCGTCGCCCCTGCTTGGAAGGTCGACCAAAGCCCGATCAGGTCGTCAATCCGCGCGCCCCAAATCAACGCCGCCACGGGCAGCGCCAGAACCCCAAGCGAAAAGCCGATCAGCACCGGGATCAGGGATTCGCGCGCATCATCATCGCGTCGCGTCACAAAGACATAGAGATCGGCAAAGAACTGCTGCAGCACCAGCACCAGCGCAATCAAACCCAATGTCAGGATCAACGGCCAGATCATCGCATTGGCCGCGTTCACATAGCCAATCGCGCCCAGCACCGGGCCGAGCACCGCAATCGCGATCACCAGACTGCCAATCGCCCCGACGATGCGGTCGCGAAACGCTTTTTCTTCGCTGTCATAGCTGTCATCGCGCAGATGGCTGCGCAGCATTTGCCCAAGCCGGAACAGAAAAATCCCCGCCAGAACCTGAAGCGGAAAGGCCAGCACGCCAAAGCCCGCATCCAGCGTTCGCGCCAGCGCATCGGTCTGCTCGCTCGTTTTGGCCGCAGCATTGAGCACCTGCTCGCCCCGGCTGACAATCCAGTCGCCCAAAGGCCCTTGCAGCCCGACCAGCATGCCCAGCATCACCGTCAGAACACGCCCTTCGCGGCGCCGCTCTGGCAACAGATTAAAGGGCGCCTCTTGCTGATCGCTTTTTGGAAAGACCCGACCCGCGAGCCAGACGGCCGTAATAATCACGGTCGCTGACGCCCCAAGCGTGCCCAGAAATTCAAGCCATAGCGGACCAAGCAACGCTGTCTGGCGCAGCGCGAGGATAAGAATGACAACCCCCACCAGCGGTAAGAACAACTGCCCCAAGGAGACAAGCGCATCAATCACGCGGCGCGCGCGCAATGCCAGTTTTTGCTCGACCAGATTGGCCAGACTCTCGATCCAGCGTCGCCCGCGCCAAAGCAACAACAGCGCGATAAACACCAGCCCCACGATCACCGGAGCATTGTCGCGCGTAGTGGCAAAGGGGCTCGAGGTGTTCAGCTCCTTGCGCATCTCATCGACCAACGCCCCCGTCAGCGCGGTCGTGATCGTCAATGCGTTGGGCCAGTTGACCGGGTTCAACGGCGTCGGCGTGAGGCGTAGCAACTTATCGGTCTGTCGCGCGCGCAACAGCTTGTCGATATTGGCGATAATGACATCGGCGCGGCTGGCAGCTTCGGTCGCGCGCAGACCGGGCGCTTGCAGTGTCGAGAGCTGATCTTGCAGCGTCTTGCGACGGCTCGCAATTGCCTGATCCTCGGTCGCGTCCCCCGTAGGTGGCGGCCCAAGCGCCTCGATCTGGGCTTTGACGGTCGTGATTTGGCTGGAATTAATGTCTTCGGCCGCCGTCAGCGTCTTTCGCCACCCGTCGATCTTGGAGCGCAAAGCATCCAGCGCCGGATTGTCGGCAGTGCCCTCTTGCACGGTATTTTCGGCGTTGACCGCGACCTTGTCCCAGGCTGCGTAATCAGGCGGGCTGGGGGCCGCGTTATTTTGTGCCAGCGCCAGCCCCGGCAGGGCCAACGCAAGCATCACAAACCAGACCCGCAGCAGCCGCCAGATCATTGCGCGTAAACCTCGGGGATTTTGCGGCCGGGGCCATCGAGCCATGCAGGCACCGGCAGCCCCTTTTCACGCAGGAATACGGGGTTGAACAGCTTGGATTGATAGCGCGTGCCGTAATCGCACAGGATGGTCACGATCGTGTGGCCCGGCCCCATCTCACGCGCCATGCGGATTGCACCGGCCACGTTGATGCCCGACGAGCCGCCAAGGCACAGCCCCTCTTCGTTCAGCAAATCGAAGACAATCGGCAGCGCCTCGGAATCGGGGATGTTATAGCTCATATCCGGGGTGAACCCCTCAAGATTGGCGGTAATGCGGCCCTGCCCGATCCCCTCAGCAATCGAAGAGCCTTCGGATTTCAACACGCCCGTGGTGTAAAAACTGTGCAGCGCCGCGCCATCGGGATCGGCCAGCGCGACCTTCACCCCCTTGGGCTGCAATGCCATGCCAATGCCCGCCAGCGTGCCCCCCGAGCCCACAGAGCAAACAAAGCCATGCACATGCCCGCCAGTCTGCTCCCAAATCTCGGGGCCGGTGGTTTCGATATGGGCCTGACGATTGGCCACGTTGTCAAACTGATTGGCCCAGACCGCACCATTGGGATCGGTTTGCGCAAGCTCCGCCGCCAGCCGTTCCGAGTAACGCACGAAATTATTGGGGTTCTTGTAGGGTGCCGCTGGCACTTCGACCAGTTGCGCCCCCGCGAGACGCAGCATGTCTTTCTTTTCCTGACTTTGCGTTTCGGGGATCACGATCACCGTGCGAAACCCCATCGAGGCCCCCACCAGCGCCAGACCAATACCCGTATTGCCCGCCGTGCCCTCGACAATCGTGCCGCCCGGTTGCAGCGCACCACGTTGGATCGCATCGCGGATCATGAACAGCGCGGCGCGATCTTTCACCGATTGGCCGGGGTTGAGAAACTCTGCCTTGCCCAGAATCGTGCAGCCCGTCATCTCGGACGCTTTTCTCAACTTGATAAGCGGGGTGTGGCCCACCGCTGCTGCCAGATCGCCGCAAATTCGCATGAAACCCTCCAGTGTCGCGCGCCCGTCCTCGGGCAACGCACCAGACTTAGGCTGCCGCGCGCGCCACCTCAAGCCTTGGCGCGTAAACCATCGCGCATCCGCTCAAGCCAAAGCGCCAGCACAACCAGCGGCGCATTGCCCGCCTCGCCGCTTTGCACCATCTCCATCAATTGATCGAACGACACCAGATGAGGGCGGATATCTTCGCCCTCATCCTCGACACCGCCGGGACGCCCGGCATCATCAGGCAGATCGGTGAGGCCAATAAAGCAATGAATAAATTCCGTTTTTGCCCCCGGCGTCGGGTAAAAGCGTGGTGCTTCGATCAGCGAGTCCAGCGTGATCCCGGCCTCTTCCATCGCCTCGCGATGGGCCGTTTGCTTGGGGCTTTCGCCGGGGTCGATCCGCCCGGCAATGGCTTCGATCATCCAAGGGTTGGGCTCACCGCGCGCGAAGGGCCCGGTGCGAAACTGCTCGATCAGCAAGACCCGGTCGCGGCGCGCATCATAGGGCAAAACAACCGCCGCATCACCGGAAACAAACGCGGCACGGTTCAACGTATCCGAGAACCCACCGGCAAAAAGACGATGGCGCAACCTGTAATCTTCAACAAGAAAAAACCCTTTATATCCAATGTTTTGAGAGTCGACATCAATGTCATTATCTTGCACAGAACGGCGCAAGTCCTGAGGCATCGGTTGGGCCTGCGCCGCAAGTTTGGACCAAGCCCGCACAAGGATCGAGTGATAGCGCGCATTGGCCGCCTCTGGCCCAATCTGTTCGGCTTCACGGATGAATTGCGCGGCGGCCTCGGTCTTGAGCGCACCCCAATGTGGGCGCCACTCCGCCAAGGACCACTCCGCCCCCAACTGCCAATGGCCCGCGCCCGGCAGCCAAACGCGCGCCCGCAGTGACGCGCCCTCTTGCACGACATCGAGATCTTGCGCGTTGTAGCCCGCCTCATACCAAGCGATCCGCTCTGCCTCACGCGGGCTTAACGTGCAGACAAAACCTTGTGCAGTGGCACCTGACAGCGCCTCAAGAACGGGAAAACCCAAAGGCACGTCGTCACGGCAAGCCTCACGCACGCGATAGCCGCACAACGACGCAGGCTGCATGTCTGGCACACGCCCGATGACCGCATGCAAAAGCGGCGGATGACACAGCGTTCCATAGAAAAAATGGTGTATGCTCAAGGGACTGCCCAAAAAAGAGGTTTCGCAAGGCAACCTGCGCCCTCGGGCTGTGATGTCAAGTCCTCAGCGGCCGTACTTGCGAAAGGCCCATTCCGAAGCAAGCCCCGCGAAAGCCGCACCCACTACCAAAACCATCAGAACATTAAGCCCGGACGTGGCTTGCGCGATCGCAGCGCCCTGACCAATAATATCGACCATCGCCTCGACCACGTCATCATATCGCATCCGCATCGCCAGCTTCAGCATCTGTGCCGCGCCAAGGAAAGCGTAGCTCCACAACATCATGTAAAGTGCACCGCGCAGCCCATCGCCAAGCGCGACCATCCAAGGCCGTCCCGGATGCAGACCGACAACACGCCAGCCCATCAAAAGCCCGAAAGAGGCTGCGACAAGGGGCAAAACCCCCGCCCCTTCAACGCCCGGAGGCAAGTAGGGAATAATCTCATTTGTGGTAAAAAAACCTGTCCCAGCAAGCGAAAGCGCGGCAAAAAGCTTTGCCATCGTCGGGATCTGCATCTGTGAATTTCGAACGATCAAGCGTTGCATAATCAACTCCTTACCCGACACAAACTGATCCAGGTTCTCCAAGAACTTCAATATCTAGCAAAGAATTGCGGCAAAATTGCGAAAGCTTAGGTAACGGAATACGGCGCTTGGCGGTATTCATCGCAAAGCGCCTTTAGTCGGTGTCGCGATGTTTGTGATAGGCGGCCAGCGCGCGCTCGCGCCCGGCCTTGAGACCAATCATCGGCGCAGGATAGGGTTGCTCGGGCGCGAGCCCCCAACTGCGCGGGATAGCGGCAAAGAAATCGCGCGCGGATTGTGATGGGCTGGATTGCCCCTCAAAGATGAACTTTGCACGATAGGAATTTGATTTATCAAACTTTCCTAGCTGCGTCTCGGGGTTGAATACACGAAAATACGGTGCGGCATCGGGGCCGGATCCGGCCACCCATTGCCAGCCCATCGCATTGCTGGCCGGGTCCCAGTCTATCAGGCACTCTTCGAACCAGCGCCGCCCGACGCGCCAATCCGTCATCAGGTGTTTGCTCAGATACGACGCTACGATCATGCGCGCACGATTGTGCATTGTTCCCGTAACATACATCTCGCGCATCGCGGCATCGACAAACGGCTCGCCGGTCATGCCCCGCCGCCAAGATTCGGCATCCGCGTTATCGGGACGCCACGAAAAGCCGTTCCACTCCTTGCGCCAGTTCGCCTCGGCAAGATCGGGGAAATGATAGAGCAGATGCCACGCAAATTCGCGCCAAACCAACTCCTTGAGGAAATGCTCCGCCCCAGCCGCGCCTTCTTGCAGATGACGCCAGCCCGCATGCCAGATCGCGCGCGGGGAAATTTCACCATAGGTGAGGTTTTCCGACAGGCCCGAGGTCGCGCCAGAGGCGGGAAAATCGCGTTGCTCTTTATAATGCCCGACGTGATCGCGCAGGAAGGAAGCAAGCCGATCCTGCGCTCGCGCCTCGCCGATATGGGCGTATTTGGCGACGACCTGCGCACCGCGATTCATCGCAGATCCCAGACGCCAATCAGACAGGTTTTCGCTATTGGGCCAATGGGTTGGAGCGCGAAGTTCAGACACGGCTCTAAGCGGATCGCCAATATCGCGCCCCTTCACCGCGCGCCAATAGGGCGAATACACCTTATAGGGGTCACCCTTGCCTGTCTGCACGCTCCACGGTTCAAACAGCAGATGTCCCGGGTGGCTAATCGCGTCAATCCCGTCGCTTTTCAGCCCCGCTTTCACGCCCGCATCGCGCGTGATCGAGGCCGGATCATAGGCGCGCGACCAATGGACCGCGCGCGCGCCACTCTCACGCACCAGATCGCGCAGCACGACAAGCGGGTCGCCCTTGCGCAAGATCAAGCGCGACCCTTTCTCCGCGAGCGCTTTGGCAAAATGGCCCACGGCCTCACCAAGCCGCCATTTTGGCGCCGCCCCCAGCGTGTCGATTTGATCATCGTAAATGAAGACCGGAATCACCTCCGCCCCGTTCGCGCAAGCCGCAACCATCGCGGGATGATCGTAAAAGCGGAAATCCCGCCGCAACCAAAGCAGTGTCACATCCGCGCTCATCAATCCCTCACATTTATTGCCGCTCATTCGATACGCAGAGCAGCGCAAAAGGTTCATTTTGCGCCACTTTTGGCCCCGATACGCGCGGCACAGCTTGCGCTCGACCGTTATATCGGGAACCAAACGCGCGGTGCATCCTTTCGTTTATCTGCGGCGTGCCTGTCGCCCCATCGTCGCCGCAAGGCCAGAGGTCCTATGATTCTCAATATTTCGATCCTGCTGCTCGCTTTGGTTATTCTGGGCGGAATGTTTGTGCCGGCTTTGCGTGCGCGGCCACGTTGGCGGGCGATGGTGACACCGTTGGCCTCGATCATCGGGTCGGGGTTCTTGGTTCTGGGTCCGATCCTTGAGGTGCGCTTTGGGGCATGGGCCCCCTTGGCGATGGCTGTGCTGTGCCTTGTGGGCTGGCTGTTTGGCGCGGCGGTGCGCAACAATATCGCCGCCGAGGAGCGCCCTGATACGGCCTTGATCTCGCGCATCGAGCAGATCGCCCAGTTTGCGCTGTCCTTCGCCTATGTGATTTCGGTCGCCTATTATCTCAATCTGTTTGGCGCTTTTGCCGTGTCGCTGACGCCGTGGCACAGCCATTTCACGGCAAATGTCGTAACGACAGTCGCATTGGGCGTGGTCGCGGTGGCGGGCTTTGGCGGCGGATTTCACGCGCTAGAGCGGATGGAATACGCCACGGTTGCGCTGAAGCTGGCGATCATCGGGGGGCTGTTGCTGGGTTTGGCTGTGTATTTTGGCAAGACGGCGGCGCAGGGCGATCTGATTTTTGATCCCGGTCAGTTGGGGCCGTGGGATTCGCTGCGTTTGATCTTTGGCCTGATCGTCACGGTGCAAGGATTTGAAACAGCGCGCTATTTGGGCAAAAGCTATGATGCCCCGACGCGCATTGACGCGATGCGTTGGGCGCAGATGCTCTCGACCGCGATCTACATGGTTTATATCGTTTTACTTGCCTATCTGTTCGTCCCTGACGCCAATACTCTGACCGAAACCTCGATCATCGAGATGATGCGCGTGGTCGCCCCGATCTTGCCTGCGATGTTGGTGGCAGCGGCCCTGGCGGCGCAGTTTTCCGCCGCTGTCGCCGATACCGGGGGCGCGGGCGGGTTGCTGGCCGAGTTCACGCGCGGTCGGCTGGACCCAAAACACGCCTATCCCGTGCTGATCGGTGCCGGGATCGCGCTGACTTGGAGCGCGGATATCTTTGCCATCATCTCTTACGCCTCTCGCGCCTTTGCGGGCTATTACACCTTACAGGCGGTGCTGGCAGCGCTGCAAAGCAAGGGGTTGAAAAGCAAAGCCTTCTGGGCGCTTGCACTGCTTGGCCTGGCAATGACGGTGTTGGGAATTCCAGCCGAGGGCAGCTAAGTTTGTCACGCGCGCGCCCCTTGATCACGCGCCCTGCCCGGCCTATATGTGACGTGTTCCCTTTCGGGGGGGCTATGGACATAAACGCGCTCGTAATAAGCGGATCGGACCCGGGGGCGGTACCCGGCGGCTCCACCAAACCACCCTCATTGGGGGAGAATGGGGCCGAAATAGGATCGACGAACGTCTAAAGGGGTTATGCTTTGTCTCGGTGAGCTACCACCGTTATCGGTGCGATTTGTACAGTTGCCAATGACAACCGTGCTCCGGTCGCTCTTGCTGCGTAAGCAGTTCGAGAGATCGAAACCTAACTCCTTGCGCCTAGCAGCGTAAGGCGGGGCCCGCAGGAGCCTTGCAACAGAATCCTGCACCTTCCCCCCCTTTTTTTCCCATCCAGCGCCCGGCCCAGATAGCGTTAACCCTCTTGAAAAGGTTTTCTGCCCATCTTGACGGGGAACATGACCTTTTGGGGAACGGCCAATGACACGCTTGGATGACATACATCTGTGGTTGAACGCAGTTTGGGGCGAAGGACGCCTTGATCTGATCAAGCCGTTATTCGTCGAGCGGGCGGAAGCGATGGGAATCATGGATGGGCTCAATCTTGGCCCCGATGAGTTTCTTGAATTTGTGCCCGCCTTTCGCACCCATCTGCGCGATATGAAAATATCGATCCTGCGCAGCTTTGAGGCCGGGGATTGGGTCTGGACCCTGCTCAAGGTCGAAGGGGTTGCGACGGCTTTGGGCACGCCCGTTGCCGCCACTGGCCAGCTTGCGATGCGCTTTGAAGGTGACAAAGTGGCCGAGGCCTATAACAGCTTTGACGCCATTTCGATTTTTGAACAGCTCGGCATGTTGCCCCCCGAAACCGTTGCCTTGTGCTTGTCCGGCGAAAAATTTGGCTGAAGTGGCCAGCTGAGACGCGCGTGCGCAGGCCTGCCTGCACATTGCGTTTCTCTCACCTCGATGTCACTGCACACCCCCTTCCCTCTGGCAACGAATCCCCTATGCTGGGGACAGTTCAAGAAGGGACCGGGCATGACGCGTTCGATCGATTACGGTAATCTGATGCATGATGCGATGCGCGGGCTGATTCAGACCGTGCTTGAGGATATTGCAGCGAACGGCTTGCCAGGCGAGCATCATTTCTTCATCACCTTCGACACCCGCCACCCGGATGCCGAACTGGCCGACTGGCTGCGCGAACGCTATCCCGAAGAGATGACGGTGGTGATCCAGCATTGGTATGACGGGCTTAAGGTTACCGATGACGGCTTCTCGATCACGCTCAATTTCGGTAATGCGCCCGAACCGCTTTATGTGCCTTTCGATGCGATCTCGACCTTTGTGGACCCGTCGGTCGAATTCGGCCTGCGCTTTGAAACGCAAGCCCATGACGAGGACGATCTGGACGACGAGGAGGATGACGCAGACGCAGCACCCGCCCCGCGCGGCGATGCCGAAGTGGTCCGCCTGGATCAATTCCGCAAATAGGCCGGTATACACCCGCATACCAATTGCAAATTTTCCGCACCCGGCCTAGAACCCGCATGTGATTTTTGCGCAGTTCATGGAGGCCCAGATGACCGCGACCCGCACCGAAACCGACAGCTTCGGCCCGCTTGAAGTCCCCGCTGACAAATATTGGGGCGCACAAACGCAGCGCTCGATCATCAACTTCCCGATCGGATGGGAGCGCCAGCCGGTCCCGATCATCCGCGCGCTGGGCGTGATCAAAAAGGCCTGCGCACAGGCCAATAAGGCACAAGGCGCGATGGATGCGAAAATCGCAGATGCGATCATCGCCGCCGCCTCTGAGGTGATTGAGGGCAAGTTTGATGACAACTTCCCGCTGGTCGTGTGGCAAACCGGTTCGGGCACGCAGTCGAACATGAACGCCAACGAGGTGATCTCGAACCGCGCAATCGAAATGCTGGGCGGCGAGATGGGCAGCAAAAAGCCCGTCCACCCCAATGATCACTGCAATATGGGGCAATCAAGCAACGACACCTTCCCCACCGCCATGCATGTCGCCATTGCGATGCAGGCCCGTGATGTGTTGCTGCCGGGTCTGCGCAAGCTGCACGCCGCCCTCGAGGCGAAATCCGAGGCCTTCAAAGACATCATCAAGATCGGGCGCACCCACACCCAAGACGCCACGCCGCTCACGCTGGGGCAGGAGTTTTCCGGCTATGCCCATCAAGTCAAAAAGGGCATCGAGAGGGTCGAATCCTGCCTAGGCGACATCTATGAACTCGCCCAAGGCGGCACGGCCGTGGGCACCGGGCTGAACACCACCAAAGGTTGGGCGAAAACGGTCGCGGCGAATATGGCCGAGATCACCGATCTGCCCTTCGTCACCGCTCCCAACAAGTTCGAGGCTTTGGCCGCGCATGATGCGATGGTGATGTTCTCGGGCGCGCTGAAAACGGTCGCGGCCTCGCTGTTCAAAATCGCCAATGACATCCGCTATCTCGGCTCGGGCCCACGTTGCGGTCTGGGCGAGCTGATCTTGCCTGAAAACGAGCCGGGCAGCTCGATCATGCCGGGCAAGGTCAATCCGACCCAAGCCGAGGCGCTGACGATGGTGTGCGCCCATGTTATGGGCAATGACGCGGCAGTCGGCTTTGCCGGCTCGCAAGGCGCGTTCGAACTCAACGTCTATAATCCGATGATGAGCTATAACGTGTTGCAATCCATGCAGCTTTTGGGCGACTCGGCGAGTGCGTTCACCGACAACATGGTCGAGGGCATGCAGGCCAACGAACCCCGTATCGAAAAACTGCTGCATGAATCGCTGATGCTGGTCACCGCGCTCGCCCCGACCATTGGCTATGACAACGCCACCAAGGTCGCGAAAACCGCGCATAAGAACGGCACCACGCTCAAGCATGAAGCGATCGCTTTGGGCTTTGTCGATGAAGCGACCTTTGACGCCGTCGTGCGCCCCGAACAGATGATCGGCCCGAAAGACTGATCGCGAAACGCGCAAGGGCGGTCCGACGCGACCGACCTTGCGCAACTCTGCCCCCTTCGCATTTGCCCAAATATCCGGGGGAGACTGACACAGCCCCGGGTTTGTCAGTTGGGGGCAGCGCCCCCCAATGGGCGCAGGGCTGCGTTTTCGGCGCGAATACGAATGCTCAGCACGAGCGCGTTGAGCACGCTGAAAATCAGCGCCACCTGCCAAAGCCCCAAAACCATCGGCGCGACAAAAATCTCTGCAATCACCAGCAGATAGTTGGGATGGCGCACCCAGCGATAGGGGCCCGCCACAACCAGCGGGGTCTGTGTGACGATGATGCGCGTCGTCCAGCGCGCCCCAAGCGTTGCCAAAATCCAGACGCGCAAAACCTGAAGCAGCGCGAACAGTCCCAGCCAAACCGGGTGAATCGCTGCCCCATACCCAAAGACGATCAGCGATACGATCCACGCCGTATGCAGCGCCACGATCAGCGGGTAGTGACCGGGCGCGACCTCTTGCGCGCCCGCAGTCATCAAACGCGCCGTGTTGCGCCGTGCAATCACCAGTTCTGACAGACGCTGCACAACCAGAAACGCCAAAAAAAGACCCGCACCAAACGACATCATGCTGCTTCTGCCTCGACATGGATGGGCTGAAAGGCGGCGGAAAATCCTGGCCCCAGCGCCGTCGCCATCATCTGCCCGCACGCCCCGTCCTCCAGCACCTGCTTGAGAACAAACAGCACCGTGGGTGCGGACATATTGCCAGCAACCCGCAGCACCTCGCGCTCGGCCTGCAAGCTGTCGGGGGCTAGCGCCAACGCGCTCTCGATCGCGCTGACAACCTTTGCCCCGCCCGGATGGCAGACAAATCGCGCAATTTGCGCCTGCGTCAGGCCCGAGCGCCCCAGCGCATCCGTCACCGCTGCTGCAAGATTTTTATGCACGAAATCAGGGATCGAGCGGTCAAACACAACGCCAAGCCCGGTGTCATCGACATCCCAACCCATGATGCCCAGCGTATCAGGCCAAGTCATCTGCGTGCCCGGCGCCAGCGTGACACAGCGCCCCGCAGCCGGGCGCTGCCCCGAAAGGCAGACCGCCGCCGCCCCGTCGCCAAATAGAACCGTGGCGATGATGTCGGCCTTTTGCAGCCGGTCCGAACGGAAGGACAGGGTGCAGGCCTCAACCACCACAAGCAGGATCTTCTGCTCGGGCTGAGCGGCGCAAAGTGATTGCGCCAAGGACAAGCCGCCCACGCCGCCAGCACATCCGAGCCCAAAGACCGGAACACGCCGCACGTCATCGCGAAATCCCATCCGAGCCTTCGCGCGCGCTTCAAGCGTGGGTGTGGCGATGCCGGTGGAGGAGACGGTGACGATGCAATCGACCTCGTGTGCTTGCCAACCCGCCTGCGTAAGGGCTGCGCACGCGGCCTCTTCAAACAGTTGCGTTGCGCCCTCAAGAAAGATGCTGTTGCGCTCATGCCAGCCGTGCTCGGCTTCGAACCACTCAATGGGCACAACGGAATGGCGCTTTTCGACGCCGGAATTGACGAAGCTCGACAACAAGCGTTCGAATTGCGGATATTTTGGCCCGAGGATGCGCTGGGCGCGGCGCTGAACAAGATCTTGGGGCAATTCATGCGGAGGAAGAGCGGTCGCGACACTGTGCAAGAAGACGGTCAATTTGCTGGCTCCATTTAGGGTGCAGGGATGCGCAGAATGGCGCAAGACTTTGATTTCCCATTGCCCAAGGAACACTTAGGACGTGCTCAGGTTCCCGCCCGTGTCGGATTAAATGGGGCGCGAGACCACGCGTGCATGTGCCAAGCAGCAAGATCGCTCCTTTTCCAGACCGTCAAGCTGTGGCAAGCTCTTGCACATGAGCAATATCACCAATCTCAACCAGTTCAGAAAACAGCAATTGCGCGCAAAGAAACGCGCGCAAGGCACTGAGAACGCGGTGAAACATGGCCGAAGCAAGGGGCAGAAAACGCTCGAAGAGCGCGAAATGGGCAAGGCTGCGCGGGATTTGGACGGGCATGCGCGCGAGGGCGATGAATGAGCCGCCCCAGAAAGCGCTCTCTTACCTTGGGCGGGCATCGCACCTCGGTGACCCTAGAGGATGAATTCTGGCAGGCATTTCGCGAAATTGCAGAAACAAAATCGAAAAGTATCAATGAATTAGCGGCTAAAATTGATGTTGATCGCGGGGTCGATACAGGCCTTGCCACGGCGATCCGATTGTTCGTCCTTGCCCATTACCGCTCGGTTTCATCCGCATAGGGCAAGCCTGCACGCACCGCTTCCTCTGAGCGCAGGGCCAGAGCTTTGCGCGAGGTAAACTGCGCCGCATCAAGCGGGTCGTGAAACACAATTTCAACCGAACCTTGGCGGCGCTGCGCTAGCACTTTCAGCAGATGCGGCCCAAAGCCCATCTCTCCCCACCAGCCATAAAAACGTACGTCTTCGCCCGGTGGCGGATGATAGATCAAGGTGACGGGTTGGATCTGCAGAATTCGCTCCAGTCCGTGGCTGAAGAACGCCGCAAAAAGCGTTGGTTTAAAAGACAAAACCCGGCGCGTGTCGGTCGAGGTTCCTTCGGGAAAAAACAGCAAATGGTGCCCGGCGCGCAGACGATCTTCAAAGAGCTGTTGATGAAGCTTTGCCTCGCGCGGGTCACGCCGGATGAAGACTGTCCCCGTCGCGCGCGCCAACCAACCGATCATCGGCCAGCGCGCGACCTCGGCCTTGGAGACGAAATACAGGGTTTGGCAGGCGTTGAGCGCGAAAATATCAAGCCACGAGCCATGATTGGCCACCACCGCGCCGATATGCTCCATCGGGCGCCCGCGCACGCGATAGCCGAGGCCCAGAACCGGAAAGGTCAAACGGCACACCACCTGCGTGATATAGGGCGTCCAAGGGCGATTCAGCCCGTGCAAGGGACGCTCAATCAAGCGCAGCACGAGCATAAGCACCAGCCCGCCATACAGCAGCGCCACCAAAACCGCCCCGCGCAGCAGCGCGCGCAGCCAACCTGCCGCCGTAAGGCGCTTTGGCGATGGTTCCTGCGCCATCCAAGTCATGCGCGGCTCTCGAAACGTCGGGTATAAAACGCGCGATGTTTGTCGCTCATCGCCTTGGTATCCATCAATAAAAGCACATCGGTCGTGTTGAACGGCGCGTCGATATAGGCCCCCTCTCCGACAAAGCCGCCAAGACGCAGATAGGCCTTAATCAGATTGGGCATTGCCGCCATCGCGGCGCGGCGATCCAAAGCGTCCAAAGGCACCAAATCCATCGGCTGAAACGCCTCTGGCAGCGCGCGCGGGCGCAGAGCCTCGGAGGCGAGATGGTGGTGATGCAGCCATGACAAAGGCTGGGCAAGTGCGCCCGCATCCGTCCCGTGAAACGAGGCCACGCCGAACAGAATCTCCACCTCATGGGCCAAGACGTAATCGGCCAAAGCGTTCCACAGCAGCAGCATCGCCGCCCCGCCGCGATACGCGGGATGCACGCAAGAACGCCCCAACTCCAATAGCTTACGCCCTGATTGCCTCAGCGGCCCCAGATCATACTCGCCATCGCAGTAAAACCGTCCCGCCGCGCAGGCCTGATCTGAGCGCAGCAAGCGATACGCCCCCACGACATGCGTGCCCTCAGGGCGATTGCGATCAATCAACAGCAGATGATCATAAAGCGCATCCAGCGCGTCCTGTTCGATGCGCGCGCCATGATCGACCGTTGCACCGCCCCCGCCCAGTTCTTCAACGAAGACACTGTAGCGCAGCCTCTGCGAGGCAAGCAGATCGGCCTCGCTTTGCGCGAGCCGAATTTCGAATGACGCCGTGTCGTTCACGCGCAGATTCGTCCTTTGATCATGTGCTTCGGTTTAAAAACCTTGGCCGCTCTTGGCAATATCGCCTTGTGCAAAGCGCGGGATCACCACAACCTATGATTGCATTCATGTTGACCAGACGCTTTGTTGTTAACCTTTTGTCAACTCTGATCGCGCACAACAAGTTCAAGGGACACGTTGCGCCCATCAATTACCTTCTTGCCCGCATGTTCGAAATTGACCGTCACCATCTGCGCGATTCGCGATTGCACCTGACCGATCCCCCAATCGGGCATTTTCGGATTTCGCACCAGCATCCCGGGTTCAAGAATTTCATACATGTCGCCCTCTCTTTCGGAGATATAGATGCCTTTTGAGACCGCCGAAACAAGCCTGAATGAGATGGATTTATCCGCACTTTTGGGCTCGCGCCTCTGCCATGATTTGATCAGCCCTTTGGGCGCAATTGGCAATGGGGTGGAATTGTTGGCGATGTCGGGCCAGCAGCGCGGCCCCGAGCTTGATCTGATTGCGCAAAGTGTCACTGCGGCGAATGCGCGGATCAAGTTTTTCCGCGTCGCCTTTGGACAAGCCAGCAGCGAACAGCGACTGGGGCGGTCTGAGATTGCCAAATTGCTGGGCGATCTGTCGGGTTTGGGGCGGATCAGCCATCACTGGCAAATCGCGGGCGATCAAGCCCGTGTCGACGTAAAACTGGCGTTTCTCGCGGTGCTATGTCTGGAAACCTTGCTCCCCTTTGGCGGAGAGATCGTCGCCCAAGATACCCCGGAGGGCTGGGAGATCACCGCGCATTCCCCCAAAAGTCGTGCAGATCTAGCACTTTGGGCCGCGCTGGATGAGGCGGGCGATGCCGCGGGGTCGATCACCCCGGCTCAGGTGCAATTCGCCCTCTTGCCGCGTGAAATGGCCCGCCTCGGCAGGCGGGCCAAATGGGAAATTTACGAAGATGGTGGCCTGATCCGCCTATAAGCAAAGCTTAGGGGCGCACTGCCCCCTTGCCCGTGACCTGATATTTGAACGAGGTCAGCTGCTCGGCCCCGACGGGTCCGCGCGCGTGCAGCTTGCCCGTGGCAATGCCAATCTCGGCCCCCATCCCGAACTCGCCGCCATCGGCAAATTGGGTCGAGGCATTGCGCATCAGAATGGCGCTATCGAGACGCTGGAAAAACAGCGCTGCGGTGGCGTCATCCTCGGTCAGGATCGATTCGGTGTGCTGGCTGCCATAGCGGCGAATATGCGCAATCGCGCCCTCAACCCCATCGACCAGTTTCACCGCGCAGATCATATCGAGGAATTCGTGCCCGAAATCATCAGGTGTGGCCGCAACCGTGCCCTTGATCTCGGCCAGCGCGCCCTCTGCACGCACCTCGACCCCGGCGGCGATCAGATCGTCGATCAGCACGCCACCATGGGCGTCGTAAAACGCCTGATCGATCAGCAAGCACTCCATCGCGCCGCAAATCCCGGTGCGCCTTGTCTTGGCGTTCAGCACAATCGCGCGCGCCATTTCCAGATCGGCCGCGCCATCGGCATAAACATGGCAAATGCCTTCGAGATGAGCGAACACGGGCACGCGGGCCTCGGCCTGCACCAACCCGACAAGCCCTTTGCCACCGCGCGGCACGATCACGTCAATGAATTCGGTGGCGCGCAGCATCTGCGTCACGGCGGCACGGTCGCGCGTGGGTACCAGCTGAATCGCGGCCTCGGGCAGACCAGCAGCGCGCAGCCCATCCAGCAGACAGGCATGGATCACACGGCTCGAATGATAGCTTTCCGAGCCGCCACGCAAAATCACCGCATTGCCCGATTTCAGGCACAGCGCGCCCGCATCCGCCGTTACGTTGGGGCGCGATTCATAGATCACCCCGATCACGCCAAGGGGCGTGCGCACGCGCTCGATATGCAGCCCCGAAGGCATGTCCCATTGCGCCATCACATCGCCCACCGGATCGCGCTGCTCGGCCACCGCGTGCAATCCCTGCATGATCGCGCGAATGCGTGCCTCATCAAGCATCAACCGGTCCATCATCGCCGGGCTGAGCCCCTTATTGGCGCCGTAGGCCATATCTTCGCCATTGGCGGTCAGTATCTCGGCGCGGCGCGCCCAGATCGCATCGCCCGCCGCGATCAAAGCGGTGCGCTTGCTGTCGGCACTGGCATAGGCCAGTTCGGCGGCGGCAGCGCGCGCCGCCTGCCCCATCGTATCGATCAGCGCTTTGGCATCCAGATCGTCTTTCATTTCGTATCCTCCGCAGCCCGCCCGGCCTTACCCGTTTTCACCCATTGTACCAGTTTGACGGCCAAAATGATCCACGGCAGCCCGTGCAGGCACAGATCGAACCAATCCACCGGGCGCACTAGCGTGCCTGAGGCCAGCATCTTGAGCTTTTCCCAGATATGCGGCTCTGGCGTAAACGGGGCGAGGCCCAGAAACCCAGCCAAAATCACCGCCTGCAACAGCGTGATATGGTCGAAAATGCGTTTGATCAGGGTCATTGGGTGCCTCCGCGCGTTCCGCCCTGCGATATAAAGACTGGCGCGCGAAAGCTCAACGTATCTTTGGGTGCAGGCTTAGGCTGGAAAGGCCAGAAACAGCAGCTTGCCGATCAGCAGAATAAAGGGCGCAGCATGCAGAGCGAGATCAAAAATGTCGATCGGCTTGCGCAACGTTCCCGCGCGCGCCATCTTGAGCTTTTCCCAGATATGGGGTTCGGGCACGAACGGCGCGAGACCCAAAGTCAGCGAGGCAATTACCGCCAGCCCCAACGGAACCTCGTCGAAAAATGCGCGGATCTGATCCATGGAAGCCAACTTTTTCGAGGGAAAAGTGGCGCGGTTGACGGGGCTCGAACCCGCGACCCCCGGCGTGACAGGCCGGTACTCTAACCAACTGAGCTACAACCGCGCATAGCGCTCGGGCGATCCGGATGATGGCGCGGTTGACGGGGCTCGAACCCGCGACCCCCGGCGTGACAGGCCGGTACTCTAACCAACTGAGCTACAACCGCTCACACCATCTGCCCGGATCGCCGCCCGAGCGTTGGGGCGTATTACGCGCCCCCCCGCCCCCCGTCAAGCGGGCGGTTGCGAAAAAGTTGCGACTATTTTCCAAAGGGGTGACTCTTGATGAGGCGGGGGCCTCCGGCGGGAGTATTTCGCGCTAGATGAAAGGCACAGCCACGCCTCACATAAGGGGGGCGTGGCGGGATGGGGCTGCACTTAGTGATCGGGGGCGGGTATGAAGTCGGCGTTGTCTTCGGGCGGCAGGCGAAAGCGGCCATGCGCCCAATCGCCCGCGCGCCATGCCTCTTTGGCGGCGTCGATCTTGTCGCGCGAGGAGGCTACGAAATTCCACCATATATAGCGCGGGCCCGCCATTGTCGCGCCCCCCAGCACGATCAGTCGCGCGCCCTCATCGCCCGCGCGCAGCGATATCTGATCGCCGGGGCGAAACACCAACATCTGCCCCGCCGCGTAGGTCTCGCCCGCAACATGCACCGCGCCTTTCAGCACGTAAACGCCGCGATCTTCGTGATTATCCGGCAAAGGTAGCTGCGCGCCGGCTTCGAGTTGCGCATCGGCATAAAACATCTCGGAAGGCAGCGCCATCGGCGCACGTGCGCCCCAGGCATCGCCCAACACGAGGCACACGGTCTTGCCCTCACCCTCAAGCGTGGGCAGCGCCGCTGCGGCGACATGCTCAAAACCTGCTGCGCCGTCTTCTTGCGCCTCGGGCAGCGCCACCCAAGTCTGAATGCCCGATAGCAGCTGCCCACTATCGCGAACCACGCCGTCGGTGCGTTCGGAATGGGTGATGCCATAACCCGCGCTCATCCAGTTCACGGCCCCCGGCGTGATCCATTGATCCGTGCCAAGGCTATCGCGGTGATGCAGGCGTCCTTGCAGCAAGTAGGTGACGGTCGCCAAGCCGATATGGGGGTGGGGGCGAATGTCGATTCCCCGCTGACCCGAGAGAAACTCAACCGGGCCGATCTGGTCGAAAAAGATAAACGGGCCAATCATTTGCCGCGCGGCAGAGGGCAGCGCCCGACGCACTTCAAAGCCCCCCAGATCGCGCGCACGCGGCGCAATGACGGTTTCAATCGCATCCACGGCATCGCCGATGGGAATTTCGGGATCAAGGGCGGGGTTCCAGCTCATGTCAGTCTCCTCTCGTTGAGACAAACTTAAGCGCAGTTGAAAATCTTGATAGACCCAAACGCGCGCAGACCCTCTGCGCAGGCTCACAATTGGGCAATTTGAACGGGGGATGGTGGGCGGTGAGGGACTCGAACCCCCGACATCTTCGGTGTAAACGAAGCGCTCTACCAACTGAGCTAACCGCCCCCTGCCCGCTCTTTAATCGGGTCGCGCGCAGCAATCAAGGGCGGTTTTCACTGTCCTGCGTTCAGGCCCTAAAACGACCAAGGCGCGCCCGGGTCAGGGGCGCGCCTTAGGGGAAATGGTGGGCGATGAGGGATTTGAACCCCCGACATCATCGATGTGAACGATGCGCTCTACCACTGAGCTAATCGCCCCCGTGGCGCGCTTTCTAGCCTCAGTCCTCATCCTCTGCAAGAGGGGACGGGGCTGTTTTTTCATCTCCACCCGTATCGGCCAGCATGCCCGAGGGGCGGCGCAGTTTCACCACCAGAATTTCATCGCCATTCTTTTCGAACTGGCGGTTGATCTTGAGTTTGCCCAGCGGCGGCACGTTGAGTTCTTCGCCCACAGACAGAGCCTCGCCCAGCACGTTGAGCACCGCTTCCGACATCTGGCGCGCTTGCCCCTTGTTGACGCCCGCCGCAATCATCACCCGATCGACAAAGGTCTTCTTGCTCAGAACGACCTTGGTGTCTGCGGCCTCGACGGGCGCAGAGGCCACTGACAACGTCGCCGCCGAAGCAGGGGCGGCTTTGGGGGCGCGCGGCTTGCTGGGGGATTTGCGCGCAGGGCTTGCGGGCCGTTTCGGTTTTGCGGCTTTGGCCATGATGGCTCCTTTTTCCCTGATATCGGGAGAGCTTAGCGGGGGATAGCAAAGCGCCCGCCGCAAGGGATGCGACGGGCGATCAGTTCAGTGCGCCGTGGTGGCGGAAGCAGCGCTGTCTGTGCCGCCTTTTGCAGCGGCGGCGGCAGCGGCGGCTTCTTCGGCCTCTTCATCCCATTCGACGGGCTCTGGCATGCGCACCAACGCGCGCTCCAGCACTTGGGTCACATGGGTGACGGGCACAATCTCAAGCCCCTCTTTCACGTTGTCGGGGATCTCGGCGAGGTCTTTTTCATTCTCTTCGGGAATAAAGACCGTCTTGATCCCGCCGCGCAGGGCCGCCAGCAGCTTTTCTTTAAGACCACCGATGGGCATCGCATTGCCGCGCAGGCTGACCTCACCGGTCATCGCGATATCTGAGCGCACCGGAATGCCCGTCAGAACCGAGACAATCGAGGTCACCATTGCCAAGCCAGCCGAGGGACCATCTTTAGGCGTGGCACCATCGGGGACGTGCACGTGGATGTCCCATTTTTCGAATTTCGGCGGCTTGATGCCCATTTTCGGGGCGATCGAGCGCACATAGCTGGACGCCGCGTCGATTGATTCCTTCATCACATCGCCCAGCTTGCCGGTGGTCTTCATCCGACCCTTGCCGGGCAGGCGCAGCGCCTCGATCTGGAGCAGATCGCCCCCCACCGAGGTCCAGGCAAGCCCGGTCACAACACCGACCTGATCTTCCTTTTCGGCCAGACCGTAGCGATGGCGCTTCACGCCCAGATATTGCGCGACCTTGTCGGAATCGATCTCGATCGATTTGATCGCACCTTTCGACTTGATCAATTCGGTCACCGCCTTGCGCGCGAGTTTCGCAATCTCGCGCTCAAGGCTGCGCACCCCGGCCTCGCGGGTGTAATAGCGGATCACATCGGACAGCGCGCCATCGGTGATGGAAACCTCACCCTTTTTCAGCCCATGCGCCTTAATCTGCTTGGGGATCAGGTGCTGGCGCGCGATCTCGGCTTTTTCGTCCTCGGTGTAGCCAGCCAGCGGGATGATCTCCATCCGGTCCAGCAGCGGGCCGGGCATGTTGTAGCTGTTCGCCGTGGTCAGGAACATCACGTTGCTCAGGTCATATTCGACCTCAAGATAGTGATCGACAAAGGTCGAATTCTGTTCCGGATCAAGCACTTCGAGCATAGCAGATGCCGGGTCGCCACGGAAATCCTGCCCCATCTTGTCGATCTCGTCGAGCAGGATGAGCGGGTTCGTCGTCTTGGCCTTTTTCAGCGCCTGAATGATCTTGCCGGGCATCGAACCGATATAGGTCCGGCGGTGGCCACGAATCTCGGATTCGTCGCGCACGCCACCGAGGCTGATGCGGATGAACTCACGCCCTGTCGCACGCGCGACAGAACGCCCAAGCGAGGTTTTCCCCACGCCCGGAGGGCCGACGAGGCACATGATCGGCCCCTTCAGCTTGGTCGAACGTGCCTGCACGGCGAGATATTCGACGATGCGTTCCTTGACCTTTTCCAGACCGTAGTGATCGGCATCGAGCACTTTTTCCGCCGCGATCAGGTCTTTCTTCACACGGCTTTTGGTTCCCCACGGAATCGCGAGCATCCAGTCCAGATAGTTGCGCACCACCGTGGCCTCAGCCGACATTGGCGACATGGATTTGAGCTTTTTCAGCTCGGCCTCGGCCTTGTCTTTGGCCTCTTTGGAGAACTTGGTCTTGGCGATACGCTCTTCAAGTTCGGCGATCTCGTTTTGGCCTTCCTCACCGTCGCCCAGCTCCTTCTGAATGGCCTTCATTTGCTCATTCAGGTAATATTCGCGCTGGGTTTTCTCCATCTGGGTTTTTACGCGCGATTTGATCTTTTTCTCGACCTGAAGGACGGAAACCTCGCCCTGCATCAACCCGTAAACTTTTTCCAGCCGCTCCGCGACATCAAGCGTTTCCAGCAAATCTTGCTTTTGCGCGACCTCCAGACCGAGATGGCCCGACACGAGATCGGCCAGCTTATCTGCATCGCCCGCATCGCCGACGGCGACCAGCGCCTCTTCGGGGATATTCTTCTTGATCTTGGCGTAGCGTGCGAATTCATCGCCCACTGTGTTGAGCAGAGCGCGCACAGACGGCTGATCGCCGGGCAGCTCAAACAGCGGCTCGGCCTCTGCCTCAAAATAGGACTCGTTGACGATGAAATCGGTGATCTTCACGCGGCTCTTGCCCTCAACAAGAACCTTGACGGTCCCATCGGGAAGTTTTAGCAATTGCAACACGTTAGCAAGCACACCGATGCGATAGATTCCATCAGTATCGGGGTCATCTTCGGATGGGTCGATCTGGCTGGCCAGCAGGATTTGGCGATCCTCGGCCATCACTTCTTCAAGCGCGCGTACCGATTTTTCGCGCCCCACGAAAAGCGGCACGATCATATGCGGAAACACCACGATGTCCCGCAGCGGCAGAACCGGATGGGTGACGGGGGTTATTTCGGTCATAAGTTTTCCTCTGTGGCAAAAGGGCCCAGCCCCGTTCATCGGCGGCCGCGTCCCTTCCCTGTTCAACCCAATATCTAGGTGGGTCGGTGGATCGGTTCAACTAGTCCATGTCACTCAATCGACACAATGCGCGCGTGTGCGATTTTGGGCAAGAGGGTCGCACCGCTTTGGTTACACTGGCCCCTCGAACCTTTACGATTGATTAGCGCGGCAAGATCATTTCAATGCGCAGCCCCCCCATGTCCGCGCTTTCACCCAATTTCAGGGTGCCGCCATGGCTGCGCAGGATATCGATGGCAATCGACAGACCCAAGCCCACCCCCTGCCCGCGATCTTGATTGCGCGCCGGGTCCAGCCGGGTGAAGGGGCGCAGCGCTTCGTCGCGCCGTTCGGGCGCAATACCGGGCCCGTCATCCTCGACCACGATCCGCCAGCCTTTCTGCGAAATCACAACCGACACCACGCAATGCTCGCCGTAGCGCACAGCGTTGCCGATCAGATTCTCCAGCGCACGGCGCAGCGCATCGGGGCGGAAGGTCGCCTCACCCTGCCCCTCGCAGGGCCGCATTGTCACATTCTGCCCCGCGCGCGCGCCATCCTCGACCACGGCCCGCACAAAGGGGCAAATCTCGCACAATTCGGGGTCGCCCTGCGTGGCTCCCTCGCGCGCGAAATCAAGAAAGGCATCAACCAGCCGGTTCATCTCATCGACATCGCGCTCCATCGCGGTGATTTCGGGGCCTTCTGGCAGCATCGACAGCCCCAAACGCAAGCGCGTCAGAGGCGTGCGCAGGTCATGGCTGACGCCGGACAACATCAGCGTGCGCTGCTCGATCTGGCGCTCGATCCGGTTGCGCATATCCAAAAAGGCCGACCCGGCCGAGCGCACTTCATTGGCCCCGCTCACCCGGTAGGAGACATTGCGCCCCTTGCCAAAGGCCTCGGCCGCAGCCGCCAAACGACGGATCGGGCGCAGTTGATTGCGCAAGAACAGATAGGCCACCAGTGTCATCAGAATCGAGACGAACAACATCAGCACCAACAGTTGATGCGGATTAGACGCCGAGACGCGATCGCGCGGAAAGCTCAGCGCAAGAGCACCGCGCGCGGTCTCCAGAACCACTGTCACCTGATCATCGGCATCATTGAGATCAATATAGCGCACATTCTTAAGTGCCGTGCGCAGGGTCGAGATCACGACGATCCCGGTCAGATCGCTGAAACTGCGCTGATCGCCGCGCGCATTGGCAAGGCTCTCAGGGGCCGGATAGCGCACCGTAAAGCCCAGAATCGAATCGAGATCTGCCAGCCGCGCCCGAGCCGTCGCGAAATCAGGGGCCGTGCGCGCCGCGCGATCCAGCAGATCGATCTCATGCACCATGGATTGCGTCATCTGCCGCGTGACACGTTCGAAATGGCGTTGAATAAACACCACCGAGACCACCAGTTGGATCGTCACCACCGGCAAAACCAAAATCAACGCGGCCCGCCCATACAGCCCGCGCGGCATCATCTGTTTGAGCCAGCTAAAATTCATGCCACAACCCTAGCCAAAGCGCGATCGGAGCGAAAGATGGAACAGTTGCAGTCAGGGCTACGGTGTCTCGTGGCGCCCAACCCCTCACCGATGACCTATCAAGGCACTTGCACCTATGTGATTGGCACGGGCGATGTCGCGGTAGTTGACCCCGGTCCGATCCATCAAGGCCATTTGCGCGCGATCCTAGACGGGCTCGCCCCCGGAGAGCGGATCACGCATATCCTCGTCACGCATGCCCATCTTGACCATTCCCCCGGGGCGCGTGCGCTGTCGGAGGCTACGGGCGCGCCGATCTATGCCTTTGGCCCGCCCGAGGCCGGGCGCTCTGACGTGATGCGTGATCTGGCGGCGCGCGGTGTGGCGGGTGGTGGCGAGGGCGTCGATCACGGCTTTGCCCCCGATCAGTTGCTGGGCAATGGCGAGACGCTCGCGCATGGCGATTGGGCAGTCACGGCGCTGCATACGCCGGGACATTTTTGCAATCATCTGTGTTTCGCAATCGGCGATGCGGTGCTGAGCGGCGATCTGATCATGGGCTGGTCCTCGACCCTGATTTCCCCCCCCGATGGCGATCTGAGCGATTACTATCGCTCGCTGGCCCAGATCGAAGCCCTGCGCCCGCGCATTCTGTATCCCGGCCATGGCGCGCCCGTGCGCGCCCCCCTGCCCCTGATCGCCGAGCACCGCGCCCACCGCGAAACCCGCAGCGCGCAAATCCTGCAGGCGCTGAGCTCGGATTCGTCCACCCCCGCCCATCTGACCGCCCAGATTTATCGCGACCTCCCTCACGCGCTGCACGGCGCCGCCCAACGCAATGTCTTCGCCCATCTCATTGAACTTGAACAACAAAAAAAGGTTCGCACAACCACCCCCCTGCATCCGGATGCAGAATTTTCGCGATGCTGAAAATTAGACCCCTTTTTGCAAAAAACCCTCTGGACAACCCGTTTTGAGGTTCATATACAGCCCACGTGTTCCGGCGTAGCTCAGCGGTAGAGCAGTTGACTGTTAATCAATTGGTCGTAGGTTCGATCCCTACCGCCGGAGCCAACTTCACCCTAACCCATTGATTTTATTGGGTGTAGCAGAAGTTGGCATCGTTGGTGTCACACCAAGGTGTCACACCAACCTTTCAGGTTCCGCGTGATCCGCCCCTAACGGGGAAACGCGCATGATTCATGCTCAGCCACACCTTTCAAAACGCGGCCAGATTTATCAATGGCGGCGTAAGTTTCGTTCACAATCCACAGAAATCTTCGATCTTCAGATATCTTTACGCACCCAAAACCGCTCAAAAGCGCTTATAATCTCTCGGGTATTAACCGCGGAGAGCGATAAAGTGTTTGAGGCAATCGATAGAAACTACCTGACGAAGAGTGAGGCGCGCGCTTGGATGACGCAAGTTGCGCAGGCCGAGATGGCGAAGCTTGAAAAGCTGCACCTGATCCAGAAAATGGATGGCGGTTATGACGAGCAAGATCGGCGGCTCGATTGGGCCAACCGCAAGGCTTGGCGCCTGCTCTCGGATCGTGGCATCGAGGCGAGTCTCGATCAAGAAACACTCGATCATCTGAAAACGGAAGGCGCGAGCGCGGCCGATGTCGATTCCCTCGAATACACACTCAAGCTTCTTTCGCGCCATATGCTGAGCGAGGCCGTCACCAATCGCCAACGCCGAGAATTTCTCGAACTCACAGGCCGGGTCTCCGTGAGCGCGTATGAGATGCTCCAACTTCGCCAATTGACCAGTGCAGCCAAGGCCGCCGCCTGGGAGCGGTTTGAGGCCTCTCCTCCCCGGCCCGCGCAAGACATGGCCGAAGAGATTGCTCGTGAACTCGGCTCAATGCAGTTCTCGGCGGACGTCACCACCCCTGAGGGCTCAAATAGCTGCGAAATTCAGGGCACTGCGAAAAGTTCGGGAGACGTAGCCTCAAAAGGGCAAATCGCGCGCACGGAACTAGAAAACTACTGCGACGAAGACGGCAACGATTACGATCCTGACATCTTTGCCGTCATCGAACGCATGAATGCGATCAAACGCGAGGAGGGCATCGAGGAGAGAACGCTGAAGCAATATTTCAGCTTCGCGCGGCTTTTCGTGACCATCACCGGCAAACGCGACGTGACAAAACTGCGCCAGTCAGATGCTGCGAAGTTTCGGGAAATACTCTATAAATTACCCAAAAGCTGGGGCAAGAGTTCCCGGGATGCGACGGCGACTCTCGAGGACATGCAGGCCCGGGCAGCCAAGCTGCCACCCGAGAAAGTCGGCCTTTCCATCGGCACGCTTAACCGGCATCTGGATCACCTTCAGCAGGTCGTGGCATGGGCCGACAATGAAGGAATCGCAATTCATGAGAAGCTGCGCCCCAACAAACTCCGTCGCCGGGAGCCAGAGCGCGCGAATGAGAAACGGGACCAATACACAACCGAGCAATTGCGGCGGCTGTTCACGCACCCTGTCTGGACGGGATCGCACTCGCAATACTATCAGCTTGCAGCCGGCAGCGAGATCTATCGAAACGGGATGTTCTGGGTGCCCATCATTTGTGCATATACAGGAGCACGCCGCGCCGAAATTTGCGGCCTCCCTACGACCGCCATCAAGGTGGAGAACGGCATTGCGTATTTCGATATCGACGTCTCCGAAGAACGGCGTCTGAAGACGAAAGCGTCCAAACGTCGATTGCCGATTCATTCCCGGCTTATCGAGCTTGGCTTCATGGATCATGTGAAGGCACAACGCCAAGCGGGCAGCAAGCTTCTGTTTCCCGACCTCTACGACGCAACGCTCGATGCCTTTGGTCGCGACATCACCAGAAAGATGCGGCAAATCAATGATGAGGTCTTCGGAGCCGAGGGCGCGAAACTCTCGCTGCACTCGATGAAGCACTATGTTCAAAACGTGCTCAGCCGCGACACAACGGTTCCCGACGTCATCGTTCGCGAAATTGTTGCACATGAAGGGAAGGATGTTCATGAGACGGTCTATGAAAAGGGATCGCCGATAGAAGACCTGAAATACGCGATTGAGCGCCTGCCGATTGTCTACTGATCCTATAGCAAATCCTTTTGATCAAGGGCCATCCAAGGAGTAGGCGTCGTCGTGATCGCCCCAAGAATCTTGCTCGGGCTCCGGGGCACTGTAGCCTGCGGCCTCGGTTTCTTCCCGGTGCCCACCAAGCCGATCCAGCAGCGCCTTGATCCGTGCGTCGCGTTCCTTCGACCTGCCGCGTGAATTCTATTGCTGAAGCCCGTTAGAAATGGGGGATTACCGCAACGCTGGCAAGCTTAGCGTCAAGCGATGCAACTTCCTGCGCGATGCGAGCCCGTTCGGCGGCTTCGGGGGCATGGGCAAGGGCGGCGTTCATATGAAGGGTCTTCAAGCGTTCTCTATCACCAATCGCGCGACCTTGTCGCGGGTCAATTCAAGCCGAGCCAAATGCGCAGCGACACGCCACGCGTCAAACGCGATGCGCCTGCATGTCTCCGCTTGCTGAGCCTTTCGTTGGCCCAAGAAATAGCACTCCTGTTGACGCACGAGGGTCTCTCGGCGCCGGATGATAATGTCGATGGATCTGCGAAGATCGCACGGCCTGATGGGGGTAAAATACGTCACGAAGCAGAAATTTTCATGTTTAAGCTGTTCGTAATCCATAGGTTTTTTGGTTTGGCGGCCGCAAAGCCGGCCAATATTGCGCACTTTCTTCCAGATCAGGCTCGAAACAGTTCACTTCGAGGCAAGCGCAAACGATTTCGGTAAAATTGAAATGCGTATGGAGAGGCCGCCCCCTAAGTTCAATCCGGATACGGCGCGTCTGGCTCAGGTTCTTCGTCATCTACCACCTCTGGCGATGCCGACATGCACGCCACGCCAAACCGGGCTAAGCCTGCTTCGATCATGGCGTCGAGCTTGCTCAGGCTAAGCGTTTCAAACGTTCGTAGACTTGCCCCATCAGGCTCGCGATCTGATGATGCTGGGCTTGCGCCTGCGCGCTCCCTGACTTGAGTTCGGTTATTGAGCTCGACAGAAGTTCCGCTGCTTGGCTCATTTGCGTTGCGATCGACTTGAACTCGACAATCATCTGGTCGAGCTGATCGCTCACCCCCTTCTCTTTCTCGATTGCCAGCAACGCGCGTAGCGGCTCGATCAGGGCTATCAATTGACGATTGGCCTCGATCAGCTCGCTGATTTCGCTCGCGCTGGGGTCTTGGGCTTGGCTTGGCATATCGGGCATTCAAGGCTTCCAGTTTTTTACGGGTTTCGGAAAACAGAGAAATCGGCAGAGTAGAAATTCGAGCAGCCGCAAAATGCGCGGACAGCGCGGGTAAAATGACATCTTCTAAGAGAGTCCTGACAGCGTCCGCCATAGCCTGCAATCCGCGCCCGCGAGGCAAAATGCGTTTGCGTCGCGGGCGCGGGACTGGCGCCAAGATCCTATCAAGCGCTCCGAAACTCTCGGGTTTGGGAAAATCGTATCGCGCGTGCGCATAGTCAACCTTCCTACGCCAATGCCTTGCAAGCATGTCAGGCGCAGCTTGCAAAACAACTGCCCGATCCGCTTCCCGAGTTAAGAGACGCCCACCAATATCGATGAACGCGTCAGACATTAACGGTCCGCGTATTACGATGGATTGGACTGTTTTGCCCTCTCCGAATAAAAAGGTTGTTCCACCGGGTGTCGTCTTTGCAAGCTGAAGATCGAATTTAGGCAGGTCGGGTAGCAACCGAGCCAGAAGGCTCTGTCGATTGAGGCCGCCCTTTTGGGCTATCGGTTCGAATGCCCGATCCTGAACCAACACCACGAAATCCAACAACGGCTGATAGCGCGTCTCACGCCCCGTGCGCGCAGCTTCTGCCGCTTCTTTCACCACGCGATCAGGCAACCTAACAAACTGAACTCGCGAGTGCGCGCCGGGATCACTAAACCCGAAACGCCTATTCACCACATCCACGAAACTTCGCCAGTAGTCCTGAATCCCTGCCACGGGAGGCCGCGGATTATGCGCACGCACGGCTCCCTCTGGCGTCAAGACGAAGCGCGGCAGCGCAAAGTTCAGCTCGAGCCTTCCGGTATGCGTGTGGGTCGTAATGAACACTGGCGGCAATGATTTTGCCGGCACGCCGGGATAGGCTACCGCGATGCACAGATCGCAGATCCGCTGAACGGTTTCCCGCAACTCAGCATCGCCAGCGTTGAACTCCGCAACACAGATATCTTCCTCCGTGAAGGTCATGGTTAGCGCAGAGAGGCGATGTTTCTGCGAAAGCGCATCGAGCGCCCCGATCGTGAACTCAGGCTTCCCGCGCAACGCCTCAGGGGCCGGATCTCTGTGAAGTTGGATCACCCTGCCATTCAAGCGCTTTGGCACTTCGGGATCGATGAAATAATTAATCATTGCACGATAATCGCGCATCGTGGCTCCAGTAAATGTTGTCCAGACAAGAATCATTTTGCGTCCCTTTCCCGAAGCAACGCACGGTGAACTTGCGTCAACAGCTCTTCGATTCCCGACAACATCAACAGCACGGGCATGTCGAGAACCGAGCCAGACATTGCATGCTCTGCTAGTCTCTCTAGCTCCAATGCGCATCGCGCCAGCGCAACCTCGATATTTGCGCCATGCTTACCTGAGGGCTTTTTTGACGCCGGCATCTTGCGCGAGATCGCGCAGTGACGGATGAACTCAGAGAGTGACATCTCGGCGTCTTTGGCGTTATCACTGATCTGTTGCCACTCTGCGTCGGTGGCTTGGATTTCACGGCGGCGGCGACGTTCGGGGTGTTCGACTTGCGGCATGGGCAGCTCCTGATTTGAGACGCGTCCCCGGGGGGCCGGGTAGACTTGCTGTCACAATTATGAAGTGCCGACACGAAAAAGCCGCCGGATATCTTTTGTGTTAGCTAGACTTAGTTTGCGCGCCACGCTCAAGCTTCAAAAGCGGCCAACATCGGTAGAGCATACAAATGGCCGTGGGCTAGGCCTCACCATTGTCACCGCCATTACCCAGCAAATCGGAAGCCACCTAATTTTGCCCACCCGCCCCAGATCGGGAGCGGGATTTGAAGTGCATGTTGATCTTTTGGCGAAGGGGAGGATTGTTCAGACCGATCCAAATACGACCTTATCTGCGATACCAGAATCGTCCCGGTCTCGAAGTGTAAAGACCAATCATATAAAATCCAAAAAGTTTGCGCCACGCCCCTTACCGTTCATCGGGTTCTTGACTACGCATCGATGAGCTGGTCGCGCGCGATTTTTGCGGCACGCTGCTCGTCGAGGAGGCTAACTCTCTACGGGTTTCCTTGACCGCGCAGAATGATAAAAATTTCGCAAATTCGATGGCTCTCAGCCGTGGCGGTCGGCTCGCTTGTTGTGGTGCGTGGCGACGATGGCAGCCTCAAGATCATGGCCAATGATCCATCGGTTGCAGCAGCGTTGGAGGCGGCGGAAATCGTGATGGCTGAAGACCGCTATCTGCTGGCGGCCTTGCATGAGCGAACCCGTCTGAGCTCCCTTCGCCGCCGTCATCATCATCCACGACCAACAGATTTCAAGACATGGTGGCGCGGCGAGCTTGCGCAACAGAGCGCTGCTTGAGATGGGTTGCGCGCGGGCGATGAAGCTTTCGCCTGTAGCAATGCAGGGCCGACCCGGATCGCAAGCACCTATGCATTTGGCATCGCCAAGGCACTCGCCTTTGTGGCTGGCTACAAGCGCCTGGCGCTTGTGACCGCCCTCACCTTTTTGCGGCTCAACGGTTATGCCTTCCGTCTCGGTCCTGTGAAAGGCATCACTATGATGAAAGACCACGCCCGCGGGCCAACGAGACAGGCCTTGCTGCTTGGGTGCAATCGGGCCTATCGCCGATCTGAAACCCCAGTCTTCCGAAAAGCGCCGTCTCGCATTTCGAAAGCATCATCTGCGCTTGAGATTACAATTGAAAGCAGTCTCAGCGCAGGTGCTTTCGCGCCGCCACCGCCTAGCGATCTGTCCCTTTAAGCCATTGCGCCATAGCCCGCCGGATCATCTCTGAACGGGGCGCAAATCCGCATCAGCCAATCTGTGACATATACCGTTCCAGCATCCGGCGTATCATTTCAGGGCGTGTGGGTATGTCTGTCTCTGCCCGCCGTAGCTCATCGATTTTTTCGATGACTTGCGTTTCAAGCCGCAAGGTTAGCGCTTGGGTATCTTTTTTAGGAGGAGCCATGTGATTTTTCGCATTTTAATGTTGACATCATAACGCAACGATGGCACATTAAGCGAGCGAAGGCAAGAGCTCCACACTCTCACCCTCGCTCTAACCGCAGCCGATCTCGAGTAAGGAGACCAACCATGGCTAACGACACGACTATCACGCGTTTTGACGCGAATGAAGACACTTCCCGCTACACCCCGACGCCGATCTCGACGCAATTCTCGAAGTTCCTTGGGCAGTTTGCCGACTGGATCGAGAAGGAGCGCGACATCGCAGATGTGAACGTCTGGGACCCCGCGTTTTCCGGCTGGCTGCGGGATGCGGAACTGGCGCAAGAGCGCGTGACCGGTGCGTTGAGCGCCCTCATCAAAGAGGCTCCGACCCGCCCGTCCGACAAACCTCTCAAGCTGGCAGCCTATCTGGTGCATCTCACCATGTGCTCCGAGTGCCCGAGCGAGGTTGCGCGGTTTGCGGAGATCGCGCGGCGCAAGGCGGGCCACTTTCTGATGACCGATGACAGCGCAACCCACCGCCGCGTGAACGCGATGATCCGGACCGCGTTGACGCTGTTTGAGAGCTTTGTCGCGCTTGATCTCGTTGGCTATGCGCCGGGCGATGATCTCGACGCATGGGCGCCCTGCCCCTGATCTCCTGAGAGACGAGACAGCCACTTCGTATCGCGTCCTCACCGGACGCGTCAGCGGTGGCATGTCCTGCGGCTCTCGCCGCCGACCCTTCGGTCGCGCCCTGTGGCGCGCCGTATCCCCCTAGTCATCAGGAGATCTGGCTATGACCCAGCATAATCCGCACGCCCCCGCTCCCAAATCGCTCATCATCGGCGATGTCGAGTATCCCATCTATAACGGAACCATCCACGCCCACTGGGCGGATGCCGCGACAGCCAAAGGCTACCGCATCGTGGCACGCGTCAAGAACAAGGACCACCTCGCACTCGAATGTGCGACCTGTGGCGGCGTTCACATCAGTCGGCACTCCGTTGTGCTGAATGCCAACCCTGAATGCCCGCACTGCATCAAGGCCCGCCGGCGCGCGCAATCCAATGCCGCTGGGCTTAAAATGCTGCGCCGCGATCCTAAGCATCGCCATTATGCGTTTTATCGCGCGCCCTGTGGCCATGAGCTGCGCCGCCAGTTTACGTTCGTCGAACGCGTGGCGCGTGGTGAGGTCGCGCATCGGTGCGAGATCTGTCAGAAAGCCCGCGAGCAGGCAGAAGCCAAGGCCCAAGGTTGGACTCTCATCAGTGCCGATCCCAAGGGCAATGACAACTATCGCCTCTATCGCCACGCAGATGGCTGCGGTGCCACGACCCGCGTCGCGCGCGTGAACATGCAGACCGGCCGCTTCACCTGCCCCGGCTGCGGCGAAAGCTGGTCGACCGAGCCGAGCTATCTTTATGCAATGCGCTTTGAGTTGAAGCCCGGCAAGTTTGTCATCAAACTCGGTTATTCGCGCAACCCCGAAAGCCGCCTCCAGCATCAACTGGCGCGCTCGCGCGACCTTCCGCGCGTGCTGTTGCGCAAGATTCCGATGCGCTCGGGCCGTTACGCTCAACTCATGGAAAAACGCCTGCACAAGCGGCTTGAGCGGCGCTATCCCGCAGAGCTTGTTCCGCGTCACGAGTTCATCAACCTGCTCAAGGTGAAATCCGAAATTTATCGCCCCACCCTTGAAACGGTGATCTTGCGCGAGCTCGAACGGCTCGAGCGCAAGGAAACCGGCCCCGCTGGACGCAGCCAGATGAAGCGGCGCGCCCGGCAGGTCCGGATCCGCAAATCCCGGCGCTAAAGGCGCAAACCCCTGCCTTTGCGATCAAACACGCGGCCCCGCTTTCCGGGGCTGCCTCTCCCCCCATGCCTTATGAGGCCCGCTATGACCCAACTCGATTTCTCCCCTAGCTGGGGTCCGCTCGCGCTCCTTGCCATCCGTCGCATGCAAGCCGAGAAAGAGGCCAAGCAGCCCGCCAAAGCCGCGCAAACAGATGCGTATGACGACTTCGACATGCTTATCGATGACACCCCCTTCGATCTTGAAGCCGAGCCGCCTGAAACAACGGCGCAGGGAGACGCATCTGACACGGAAAGCATCAAAGAAGAGACGTCAACGCCCCCGCTCGATGGGCTCGCCGACAGTAACATGCCAGCAAAATTCCTTGGTGCGCGGGATCTTGCGCTGACACTGCGGCTGGCGGCAACTTTTGGAACGCTGGACCGTGTCGCAGATGTGACCAAACCCCGCGCGCTGACGGTGCTGCGCGGCTGCATGCTGGACGAAACACCCGATCTGACACGCATCCTGAGCCGGGGCTTTCTGCCCGACGGCAGCATTCGGCTCGAAAAACCGGGACACCGTCGATCAGAGCAACCGGTATTGACGATCCTGACTTTGGAGAACGATAAAAAGGGCGACCCGCTGGCCAAGCTGTCCGATGCGCTAGCGTCTTCAGACGACGCCGTCTTGGTGTATATGCCAGTCGGCACGCGGCTGCCCGATACGCTCACAGCCAACCTGCCCGCACCGCTGGAATTGGTCGCACTGGATCGCCACCTCACGCTGGTTCAGCTGCATCTGACCTATCCCGGGGACCTTGATCTGGCCGCCCTTTGGGACGCCCTGCCCGATGATGCTAGTCTCGCCGCGTTGCCCGAGATCACCCGCATTATGGCTCTGCGCGCGCCAACAGCTATGGCGGCGGTCGAACGCCTCGTGGCGGCTGCGGCCCCGCCCCGTCGGAGCACTGTTCCGCGTCTGG
>NZ_JBFRYC010000016.1:0-69306 GCF_040892615.1 Thioclava arctica | reverse complement strand
ACCGCGCGTTCCCTTTGCGTGAGGGCGGAATCCTGACGTGCTGCGGCCTCCCGGCGCGCCTCAAGCGCTTCTTGCTCCATTTCAATCTGTTTTGCCTTCTGGCTCTGTGCCTGTTCCTTTTTCTCTAACGCCTGAGACTTTTTGCGATTTGAAAGAACCAAGTCCCGCTGTGCGGCTTCAACCTTTGCGATGTGCTCTGCCTGCGCCTTGCGCAAGCCATATTGCACAGTCGAGAGCCGTTCCTTTCTGGGGCCATGCCGCAGCAGGCCACAGGGTTTTCCAACGGCCTCATAATATCTGTCCTGAAAGGACGTCATCGCGGCCTCGTAGGCTGCTTTGTCTGAGTGTTTCCGTGATTGTGTCTTACGTTTGAGGTGCAGATGCTTGTCGTTCTTGCGCTTCCAGGCGTCGAGCGCTTCCGCATTGCGCTGCTCGATCTCGGCGCAGCTCTCCTCCCATGCTGCGAGATCCTCAACATATGCCGCTTCGCGTTTGGCCTGTGTCATGCGGTTCTTTGAGGGTTTAGGGCGCTTGGGTTTGGAGGGCCGGGGCTCGAGTTCCGGGCGGGGCAGGGAGGTGATTGTCTGTGCTGGCCCGTGCTCCTCTCTCCACTGTGCGGCCGCGCATTTTCCGACATGAAGCTTGTTTGCGCTTAGTTTCGGATCCGCCATGTTGAGCGCGAGAATGTGGATATGGACGTATTTCTCATCGAGATGTAGCACGGCGGAAAACTCGATGCCCGGTGGCATCCGAGATACGAAATCCTTCACCACCAAGCGCATCCATTTATTCACTTCCGCGCGGTCGTCTTTGGAGCATGCGCGATATTCTTCGGATGTCATCGGATGCGAATGGATTTCGGTATAAAGCGTTGGGGCATCCGATTTGAGACCGCGTTCGTAACTACCACCGTTTCTCTGTTGCACGGTCTCCCGGATCGCGGCGCGCCTTGTGTCATGGTGGGCGCGCAGATCGGTCAGAGGGATCGCGCCGGGCCACTTTATCTCGGCGGGGGTGCGTGGCGCGGGCACATGATCACAGTAGCGCGGCTCGCGCAGAGCTTCACCGAAGACCTGATTGAGGTCGTTGAAGTGATCGTTCGTGCCGGCCACCTTGGTCGACTTCAGACTGTAGGTCTGGATATGAACAAATTGATAGGCCATGGCGCGGGTTCCTTGCGTGACATGGCAATCCATTTAGAATCGGTTCATGAAAATCCGTAGCGGAAAAATGAATGTCTTGATGTGGGAATGTGGATAACCTAGCATATTGATAAGGTTGCGAAATTCTATTTCGCAAATGGGCCCGGGCAAAGCCAGGCACAGTGACAGACTGTAGGTAGCTGAAGCTACCTGTCTGCCCCTAACGCCGGGGAGGCGCTCCGTCGGCTCGATAACATGCGGTGCATATATATTATCGATCCAACTGCGCGGCTGGCGATGCCAGCCTTGCACAAGCGCCACGCCAGGGCGCGGCGACAAAAAGGCTGATCGCTCTAAACGCGATCGCACATGGGCGAAGATATCCGCGAAGCCGATGTCGTGTGGCTCGGCGCTCGAACCGTCTCGCCGGTCAGCAGGCGCCTGGAGCGCGCAGATCGCGTCGGAGGTGACCCCGAAGGATGCCGGGGCCGCGATTGCGGTGCGTCAGGATGAACTGGTCGTTTCTCCCGCACATTCCTTTCCAGCATGTCAGATCTGCCGTGGGGTTGCGTCAGATCTCAAGTCGCGACACGCGCCAGTCGCCGGTGTAGCCACGCCGCAGATGCGCCGCGACAAGCTGGAATCCGCTCTGTGGCCAGCCGCGCGGGGTATCGATGAGCACCAATTCCGCGATGCCGTATCCGTGCTCAGCCAAATCCCGTAGCCGCGCCTTGGTGGTGATATTCACGATTGGCACCAGCCAAACGATATGCTCGGAGATTGTCATCGCGTGGAGTGTAAAGCTGCGGATCTTCGACCAAGGCGGGTTCGTCATGATCCAGTCGACCGGATCGCTCCACGCGAGGAAATCCCGACCCAGCGCCAGCTCGCACCAAGAGCGTTCGACATGATCGGGAAACTGGTCGTAAAACGCGCCCGCGCCCCGCGCCGGGTCGAGCACATGCCCGGACATCCGGTCTGCGAAATGTGCGATGATCCTGGCCGCCAGATCCGGGGGCGTCATCACCAGGTCGCGGGCGGGATCATTCGTTGCAGGGACCAACCCCGGATTCCTAGCTGCTGGCTCCGGACGTAGGGCCTGACGGATTCCGAGGACAGAAAGAACCCGCAGCAACGTCTCAACCCTGCCGGTCAGGTCGCTCTCAAGCGCGATGATCGTCGGTCGCGAGCAACCGACCTTTTCCGCCAGCGCGCGCTGGCTGAGACCGCGCATTCGTCGCCGCCGCGCAAGGTCCGGGCCGGCTGCCATGTCATGAAACCAAGACCACCGCAGTTGCAGGCAGGGCAGGGTGCGCGAGAGCGACCCGATGCTGCCCTTTCCCTGTTCGAGATTGCGCAACGTCGGGATGCTGATGCCCGCCGCTTTGGCCACGCTCGCTTGGGTCAAGGAAAGGTTGCGGCGACGATCCCGCAGGAGGGGGAGTGGAGGCATGGAAAACTATCCTTGCTTTTTAAGCGGGCATGATGGAAAGATTGTTTTACTTTTGGCGAAGAGACATGACGTCGTCAATTGCCGACCCTGCGGGATCAACGCGAAGAGTTGAGACGAAATGAACACCAGTGGCCAACTGATATCGAATGACCGTGTCCGATGCCGCGCGAGGCGGTTTAGCGTCAAACGAAACTAAGACGGCTAGCAGCCCTTTCACGACATTCCTGTAGGTGCACAGGAAGCTCAAGGATTGGCCATGAGGGCGAAAGCGGAAGTTCGCTGCGAGTGCAATTCGCTCCTCAAACTTCGTGAAGCGGCCATTTAAGATTTTCATCCATGATGATGTGACGACGTTCGCCAATGGGGCTGTTCTGCCAAAAGTGTTCGCAGCAGGTTAGGGTCCAGACTCATAACCAGAATATGACGGTTGCGGCGAGTGCGATAGCGGAAAGGAATACCTTAGGGCACCTGTCATAGCGCGTTGAGATGCGTCTCCAATCTTTGAGGCGGCCAAACATTCTCTCAATCCGATTGCGACGTTTGTAGCGACGCTTGTCGTATTTGATGGTTTTGCTGCGTGACTTGCGGCCTGGGATACATGGAGTGATACCCCTGTCTATTAAGGCCTCTCTGAACCAATCGGCGTCATAGCCGCGGTCGGCGAGTAGCCATTCAGCATCTGGCAGACAGCTCAACAAAGCTGCAGCGCCGGTGTAATCACTCACCTGACCCGCAGTAATAAAGAACTGGATTGGGCGACCGCTGGTATCCGTGACGGCATGCAACTTGGTGTTCATACCACCCTTGGTCTGCCCGATCAGACGTCCACGCCCCCCTTTTTGAGCCCCAGGCTTGAGGCTGTGCGGTGCGCTTTGAGATAAGTCGCATCAATTGAGATGGTCTTATTGTCGGGTGCCTCTGCCGCCAATCCCGTCATGATCCGCGCGAACACCCCCATGTCACTCCATCGCTTCCAACGGTTATACAATGTCTTGGGCGGACCATATTCCGCGGGAGCATCACTCCAACGTAAACCATTGCGATTAATGAAGATAATTCCGCTCAATACGCGCCGGTCGTCTACCCGCGGCTTACCTCGGCTCTTGGGGAAGTACGGTTTAAGTCGTCCCATTTGTTCCTCACTCAGCCAATACAGATTGCTCATCATACCCCCAAATATTTGGGGGTCCTGAATCATAGCAATGAGTCAGCATCAAGCCGATTTATGGGTCCAGACCCTAGGATACGGCAGCCGAAATATCCGCCCGCAACAAATGCGTCCGGACCTCCACGCCGAGTCCATCAGATCGCACAGATTCAGAGGTTTACATGCAAGATCGCTACGCTGGTGATGTCGGGGACTTCGTAAAGCTCGGGCTTCTACGTGCTGTTTCTCCTGGCCGGAAGCTGGGTGTCGCCTGGTATCGATTTCCCGATGAAGCGCATAATGATGATGGTCGGCACATTGGCTATCTCAACCGGCAGGAGGAATACGAGGCTCTTGATCCGGAACTGTTCCACCACCTCAAGGATATCGTAAGTCGTGAGCGTTCGATCGCGTCGCTTCTACCAGTTTTGAAAGATGCTGCCTCTTCTGATGAAAGCCTCGACATGACCGGCATCACAGTAAAAGCGCGCAGAGCTTGGCGACGGGAATGGTTCTCCAACGTGATTGACCAACTTTCAGCATGCGACCTTGTGTTCGCAGATCCTGATAACGGCATCATCGATGATCAGGACAAACGAAAAGGAGCGGCAAAGTTCGGAAAACAGATGCCCTTGCAGGAAGTCC
This sequence comes from Thioclava arctica, assembly GCF_040892615.1. NCBI lineage: Bacteria > Pseudomonadati > Pseudomonadota > Alphaproteobacteria > Rhodobacterales > Paracoccaceae > Thioclava > Thioclava arctica. The sequence continues at coordinate 64,919 of NZ_JBFRYC010000016.1, read as the reverse complement.
AGGCCCTCACCTGCGGAAGATGTGCAGTGATCTATCACCACAATACCCGCCGACCGGGCGGGCACGATGCCGAGGTCGATTTTTGGCTTGAAGAGTTTGGTCTACCTGGGTTCGCCGTGCGTGCAGCACGATATAGTCCAAGGACATTCTTCGTTCTTAACCCTGATGAAGAAATTCGGAAAAGGGCTAAGGATTTCTGTGCGCGGTGGGCCGGGATGCGAGTATGGCTACATGAATGAAATGTGGGAAACAGCTTGCTTCTCCCGATAGCAGGGACATGTAACTTGCCGCCGACGTGGTCCCAACCTCCGCGCGCGGCAGGTATGGGTAGACATCAAGGTCCAGCTTCGGTCGCCGTTTATCGACCTGACAGAGGACGAGATGTTTGACTGCATCGAACCCAACCGCACCCAATTGCAGCGCCTTCGTCACGGCGGCATGCAGATCGTCGATGTCGAAGGTCTCGAGCAGGCGCAGAACCTGAACATACTCGCGGCGCCCGGCCTTTATCATCCGCGCCTCCATCAGGCGGCGCAGGGTCGCGAATGCCGGCGGCAGGTCCCATTCCGCCAGGGGGCTGCCTGGTCGAGGGCGTTGATCTTACGCTCGATCAGCGGAAGATAATGCACCGGGTCGAAGACCATGTCCTCACGCTCGTAACAGCGGGGATGGCGTGCGATCACTTCGCCACCGCAGCCGATGACCACCTCCCCGACATAACCGCGGATCCAGACGTCGCGGTGGCCATAGGCGACCGGCACCGAGTAATCGTTGGTCTTGTAGCGCACCAGCGCTTGCGAACTGACCCGTCCGGTAGCCTGATCGCAGGCGTCGAACTGCGCCGTAGGAACTTCGGACATCGCCGACAAATCTCGCGCAAGGCGTTGTCCGATCGTCTCGGACTGGCCGCGCAGGATATCCGCCTGGCGCTTGCGGCACTGGCCTTCCAAATCGGCATTGAACGCGTCCCAAGAGGTGAACCGCAGGATCGGGACCATGAAGTTGCGGCGGGAGTAGTCGACCAGACCTTCCGCATTGCCCTTGTCGTTGCCTTTGCCGGGACGGCCGTAGCGATCACGGAACAGGTAATGTGCCCTCCAGATTATTCGCCGTCATGATCCAGATGACCCGCGACATGTCGACAGGAATGCGCAGATACCCAACGCTGAGGTGGCCGCTGTGCATCCCAAGGCGATGCCGGTGATCCTGACCAAGCCCGACGAATGGCAAGTTTGGCTAAGTGCTCCAATCGAGGCTGCGCAAGGGCTGCAAAGGCCTATGCCCGATGGCGATCTGGTCTGTATTGAGGATCAGTAGCACATGGACTGTGTGCGTGTCCGAAATAGCGATGCCGTAGATCGGGAAAATGTAGGCTTTGCAAAATCAGGTCCCCCAGACGTGGAGAGTAGGTGCAACCGGGCCTGACTTGCGCTGGATCCGATCATTCTGATGTGACGTGGCAGTCCCGGAAGGTCGCTTGTTCAACTGGCGCACGAGGCAAGGCCGCAAGGACCTCTTAGAAGAATTGTGCGAAAAAACGGCTTTGAGAGCCGTCGTGTGGCCTTCTGAGCCAACAAACTCAGGGGCCTCGCCTGCCAATCGCATCTTGCGAAAAATAAACTGTTTATTTTCAATATCTTATATATTTCCAAGACGCCCAAAAACGAGTAACATCCACCCAACACTCCCTCCTTCCCAAGGATGAATCTGCCGCCATGATTGCCTCGAGACCCACCCGCGCCATGCAACCCTACCTCAAACGGATTGAGCATCTGCGCTCTCTCAAGGGCCGAGGCTCGGATTCCCAGAAATTGAAACGGCACATCCGAGAGGATCCTGCCCTGAGCCCCCTCTATCAGACCTATCTTTTCGTGATCACGCTGAAGGATATAGGCTTGGCTGAAACGCGCGGCGTCTTCGAAATCGTCAGCTTTGAGGATTGGATCGTTAGCCTCAGCACATCCAACCCTTCGATTGAGGATCTTGCGGATGCCCCCCTTCTTCAAAGGTGGTGCCCGATCGAGGAAAGTGGTGTTCCCTTGCTTATCGGACAAGTCTCCGGCCACCCGCATCTGCGCGAGGGCGCGCGCGTCCGGACGTCGCCTCTCATGAACTTGCAACCTGCTAAGGGTTGGGCCCGGAGTTGCAATCGGTTCTACAATCTCGGCGAACGTGATGACGGGTTCTTGGCGGAACTTCGCAAAGACGGACGCCTCGCACCGAGTGCGCATGGTCTCGATCCCTTCCTTTAAGGCGAGCTCAGAACCGCGCCGTGGTGAAGGGGATCAACAGCCTATCGCGCATAAGACCCGTCAGCCCTGTCCTTGAAATCATGGAACCGATCATGACCAACACGCTTGTCCTCGCTGACCTGCATATTGACCTCTGGCATAAGGCGGGCCTCAACCCGCTTGATCAGATCGACTTCAACGATGTCGAGTTGATGATTGTCGCCGGCGATCTGACCAACAAACCCCGGGTGCGCTGGAAACAAGCCTTCGCGCTGATCGGCAAACGGATTCCGCTGGATCGCGTGCATGTGCTCCCGGGCAATCATGACTATTACGACTTCCGTCTGGATGGTGATGATCGGCTTGCCGAGATCGCCCACACAGCCGGCGCCAAGTTTGCGCAGAAATCTGTGATCATTCATGGCAACACGCGCTATCTGTGCTGCACGCTCTGGACGGATATGCGCATGGGCACTGGAACATTGGAAGAGAATGCCGCCGAGGCTGCGCGGATCATGAACGATTACCGCTATATCCGGGTCGCGCACGCGGGCTTTCGCAAAGCGCGCCCGCTCGACACGGTTGCGCTGCATCGTGAGCATGTCGCATGGCTGGGGGCGCGGTTGTCAGAACCGTTTGCAGGTGAGACCGTCGTCGTGACCCATCATGCGCCCCATCCTTTCGCGCTGTCTCCGGGCGGCCCGGTCCCGCAAGCCTATGCCTCGGACCTGAGCGATCTGATCAACCGCTTCCAGCCTGATCGATGGCTGTTCGGGCACACCCACTTGGCAGCAGAGTTTCAGATTGGATCGACCAAGTTGCGCAATGTCTCGGTGGGGTATCCAGCGAAGGCGCGCAAAGCAAAGGAGCCGCGCGATGGTTAGTGACGATCTTGTTCGCAGTATCGTGCGTGCCGTCGCCCTTTCTCAATGCAATCCTACTCTAGTTCAGCATCGCTTGTTGGCGCTGGTCTCGTAGGGGCACCTCACATCGCCGACAAACGCATACGAAAGTCACGGGCCTTTACAGAACGCCAGCACCCGAAAGAATATCTTTGAACTCACTCTCACCCAGAATCCGGATCGGATGCCCCGCATCGCGCATCGCCTCTGCCTTGCGGTGCTTGCTGCTTTTCGAGTGCCCTGCGAGCAAGCTCAGATCCTGATCGCCGACAATCAGGTGTGTGGTCTGTTTCGTCACGCCCGCTTTCACATCCATTCCCGCGCGCGCCGCAAGATTTGCTGCCTCGTCCCGCGTCATGCCAAGGATTCCGGTGAACACTGCGATTGCGCCCACCAGTGGCCCGTTGGGATTGGCGGGTGGGGTCGGTTTCTTCGGAAAGCGGGGTTTCGGCGCCGGTAGAACCAGCTCGCCAAACGGCATGGCCATTCGCGCTTCGGCATGAAGCACCACCATCGCGGCAGCCCGCGCGTCTTCGCCTGCGTCGTGATGGTGAAACTGTAGATCCAAAACCCGCTTGAGGTTTGCAAGGCCATGGCCCCCGTTCCCCTTCAATTCGGGCCAGGCACGCCGCGCAATCTTGACGCTGTCGCTCCAACGCAGGTCGGGCGTTTCGATGCCGCAAAACCCGCAGGCAGCATTGACGGCCTGCTTATCGAAATTGCTGTGCTGGATGAGCTGGTGGCGGGCCAACAACGGCAACAGCGCATTCAAAGCATCGGGGAAGCGAAGAGCGTCAGCGACATGCGCGGGGCCGATACCGTGAAGCTGGATATTGAACGCGTCAAAACGGGTGCCGGGATTGACCAGCATCGAAAAGGTCTGAATCTGGTTGTCAGGCTGCACGCAAGCAATGCCGATTTGACAAATGCTGGCGGCATCACTGCACGCGGTTTCCACATCAAGCGCGATGAAGCGAAAGTCACCCTCCGGCACGCGGGGCGTGTGCGAAAAAGCGGGGCGATCAGTCGGCGCGGCATGGTCAGATACCTGCGCTTTCCGCTGATCGGCCTCGGCACGCGGTGATTGGGACTGCTTTCGCGAACCGCCAGTAAGCCAGTCAAAAACTGCCATAAGAAAGCCCCTTCTAAAAATGCTGACATGAACAGCTTAATGCTGGCTCGACTACGAAGTAATCCTCAATTCCTACCGGACAGCTGCCCTAAAATAAACGCAGTCATGCCCTTCATTTGGACATCCATGTCCGCATTCATACAGGCAGCAGTAATTCACGGAGGTCCGCATCGGTGATCCGGGGCCTCTGAAAGGGTCGGCTGCAGAAATCCGGAAACGATCACGAAAACGGCATCATTCCCCTTGCAGCCTTCGGCCAAGACGATGCGGTCCTCTTCACTGATTTGTGTGGGAGGTATTTCAATGAGGGCTATTCTTTCAACCATGGCTGCGTTGCTCGCGCTTTCAATGCCGATCCAAGCCATGCCGACTGCTGCTGCATTGAGCCAAGATAAAATCGCCCACGGTGGCGGTTGCCGGAAAAGCTCACCTGCTGGGCAGTGCTGCCACATGGACAACAAAGCGGGGCGTGTCCATTGTCACTAAGGCTCTTGTTCGGATTTATCCTTGCAGTTGGTCTTTGTGGGCCGCTGCAAGCGAAGACCATAACCGGCACAGCGTCGGTTATTGACGGCGACACCATCGACATTCACGGGAGCCGAATTCGGCTACACGCGATCGACGCGATTGAGAGCCGTCAGCGCTGCAAGCTGCCCAACGGCAAGCTGTGGAACTGCGATAAGGATGCGTCATTTGCGCTCGCCGACAAGATTGGACGCGCGCCGGTCTCATGTGAGGTCACCGATATCGACCGATATAAACGCTTCGTCGCGATCTGCCGCCAAAACGGGGAAGACCTGAACGCTTGGCTTGTTCGCAATGGCAGGGCCGTCGCGTATCGGCGTTATGGGCGGGAGTACGTGCCCCAGGAAGACGCGGCTAGGAAACAACGAGCCGGTATCTGGGCGAGTGAATTCATGATGCCTTGGGATTGGCGCCGACGCTAATATGACGCTGATGATGCGGGCCGTCACATTGGAAAGTTGACCAATTGCGTGGGCCATAGCGCTTGCTACCGGTTTAGCGGGAAGTAACAACTGCCCGCGATAGCCTATTTTCGTCGCTTGCAACGATGCTATCGTGTCACAGGGTGACGCACAGGTGGGCGGGTAGCGGCCGTTCGCTGCGCACATAGGATCTTTGCCCGATAACGCCCAAAGCGGCCATTAGCCACCTGCTTGGGCGGCTCATCGGCGAACGGCGCATCGCTTCGGTGTGTGCAGGCGCAATCATCGCCACTCATGATCTGTGTCAATACGTCGCGGTGCTGCTCGGCGTAGAATTGCACGCGTAGAAGTTCGATGGGACCGAGCGTAGTGCAATGAATAGCCGTGCTTAATTTAAAGTTCTGATCATCCGAGCTTCATGCAAATGCCTGCGGGCATTGGGACATCAACGTTGATCGGAGGAACGCAACTATGACCGCTAGCGAAACGAGTCCAACACCGGAGATAGCAGAAAAGACTTCGCAAAAACTGGGCTTGGTGCCACTGGCCGCATTGGTTGTTGGATCAATGATCGGCGGCGGTGTTTTCAGCTTGCCGCAGAACATGGCCAAGGGCGCGTCTCCGGGGGCCGTCATCATCGGCTGGTTGATCACGGGTATTGGCATGCTGGCGCTGGCATTTGTTTATCAGGGGCTCTCGACGCGTAAACCGCAACTTGATGCCGGGCCTTATGCCTATGCGCGCGCCGGTTTTGGGGATTTCGTTGGCTTCAACAGTGCGTGGGGATATTGGCTTAGCGCTTGGCTGGGCAACGTGTCTTACGTCGTGCTGATCTTCGGTGCGCTGAGCTATTTCTATCCGGCCTTCGGGGAGGAAGGAAACACGGTGCAGGCCATCATTGGCGCATCAGTGGTCCTTTGGGTTACCCACGCACTTGTTCTGATGGGCATCCGGCAGGCGGCGATTATCAACGTTGTCACCACCATCGCCAAACTGGCGCCGATCGCGCTGTTCATCGTGCTGGTGGCTGTCGCATTCAATATGCCGAAATTCAGTTTTGACTTCTGGGGGATGCAGACGCCAGATCTGGGCAGCGTCGTGGCTCAGGTCAAAAGCACAATGCTGGTCACGCTTTGGGTCTTCATCGGGATTGAAGGGGCAAGCGTCGTCTCGGGGCGTGCCGCGAAACGCACGGATATCGGGCGCGCGACGATCATCGGCTTTGTTATTGCGCTTTCGGTCTATCTGTTGATCTCGCTTATGTCGTTTGGCCTGATGAGTCAGACGGAGCTGGCGGGGCTTCCGGCGGCTGCCTCGATGGCCAATGTGCTTGAGCAAGCGGTCGGTCCTTGGGGCTCGGTCGTTGTGCGCATCGGGCTTGTGGTCTCGGTTGCGGGCGCGTTCCTGAGCTGGACGGTGTTTGCGGCGGAAATTCCCTATCGCGCGGCCAAAGAGGGCATGCTGCCTGCAGTGTTCGCCACGGAGAACACGAACGGCGCACCCGCTGGGGCGCTGTGGATCACCAACATTTTCGTGCAGATCTTTTTGATCGTCACGCTTTATGCAAACTCAACCTATCTTGCGTTGTTCTACATCGCCTCAACCGCCATTCTGGTGCCCTATGTGCTGTCGGGCGCTTACGCGTTCAAACTGGCGCTCAGTGGTGAGGGCTACAAAACAGGTGAACGGCGTGGCCGCGACATGTTTTATGGCGGTTTGGCCACGGTTTACGGCGCATGGTTGGTCTATGCGGCGGGGCCTGCCTATCTGCTGATGTGCGCAATCCTCTATGCTGCCGGTGTGCCGATCTATTGGTATGCGCGCGCGAAAAATGGTGAAAAGCCTTTCTCGGGTGTCGAAGTCTGGATCGGCATTGGCATCGTCATAGCAGCACTCGTCGCCATCTATCAGATGTGGATAGGCGCGATCAGCGCGCTGTGATGCTGGACATTTAGGAACAATCAAATGACCACAAATACGAAGCTAGGTGTCCACTCTGAAACCGGGAAACTGCGGCAAGTCATTGTCTGTCGTCCCGGTTTGGCGCATCGTCGTTTGACGCCCGCAAACTGCCAGGATCTGTTGTTTGACGATGTCTTCTGGGTGAAACAGGCGCAAAAAGACCATGATGTCTTTGCCAACCTGATGCGCGATGAAGGGGTCGAGGTGCTCGACGTCAACGACCTTCTGGCCGAAACGCTGGAAAGTGCAGAGGGGCGTGCCTTTGTTCTCGATCATCGGGTGACGCCCGATCATGTCGGCGTGGGCATGCAGGAAGAATTGCGCGCGTGGATGGATGACCTTCCGGGCGCTCAATTGGCCGAGTATCTGCTCGGCGGATTGGCGGCAGATGACCTGCCCTTCGCGCCCAAGAACCTGTTTGGTAGCTATCTTGGGCATCGTGGGCTGATCTTGCCGCCTCTGCCCAACGCCCTGTTCACGCGTGACAATTCCGCCTGGATCTATGGCGGGGTGACAGTAAATCCGATGTATTGGGCGGCGCGACGGCCTGAGACGCTGCTGAATACCGCGATTTACAAATACCACCCGAAGTTTGCAGGCAAAGTCACGATCCATTGGGGCGACCCCACCAAAGAACACGGTCTGGCAACGCTGGAAGGGGGCGACGTGATGCCGGTGGGCAACCGCACCGTTCTGGTCGGGATGGGGGAGCGTTCGTCGCCCCAAGGGATCGGTCAGCTGGCCGAGGCGCTTTTTGCCAAGGGCGTCGTGGATCGCGTTTTGGCTTTCCGCATCCCGAAATCGCGCGCGGCGATGCACCTTGATACGATCTTCACCCTCTGTGGCGGCGATGTGGTGACGACCTTCAAGGAAGTCGCGGATGAGCTGGTCTGCTACGATATCCGACCCGGCGAGGGTGACGCTCCGCTGTCGTTCCGCCACGACCCGCGCCCGATCTTTGACATCGTGGCCGAGGTGCTGGGCTACAAGAAGCTGCAAATCGTGCCGACGGGTGGCAACACCGAAGAAGAACGTGCCCGCGAACAGTGGAATGATGGCAACAACGTGCTGGCGCTGCGCCCGGGCGTGGTGGTGGGCTATGACCGCAATGACGATACCAACGCGGCCCTCAAAGCCGTCGGGATCGAGGTTCTGGCGATTCCGGGCGCCGAGCTTGGTCGTGGCCGTGGTGGTGGACATTGCATGAGCTGCCCGACCATCCGTGATGCACTCTGATCTGAAAGGACCGCTCAAATGGCTTTCAATTTGAAAAACCGCAGCCTGTTGACGCTGCGCGATTATACCCCGCGCGAAATCGGCTTCCTGCTGAAGCTGGCCGCTGACCTCAAGACCGCCAAATATGCAGGAACCGAGGTGCCAAGATTGCAGGGCAAGGACATCGCCCTGATTTTCGAAAAAGATTCGACCCGCACCCGTGTCGGTTTTGAGGTGGCTGCCTATGATCAAGGTGCGCGCGTCACCTATCTGGGCCCGACGGGCAACCACATGGGCCACAAGGAATCCGTCAAGGATACCGCGCGCGTTCTGGGCCGGATTTATGACGCGATCGAGTATCGTGGTTTCGGCCAAGAGATCGTTGCTGATCTGGCGAAATATTCAGGCGTTCCGGTCTATAACGGGCTGACCAACGAGTTTCACCCAACCCAGATTTTGGCGGATTTCCTGACCATGCAAGAGCATATTGAAAAGCCACTGCATAAGGTGTCTTACGTGTTTATCGGCGATGCGGCCAACAATATGGGCGACAGCCTGCTGATTGGCGGTGCCAAGATGGGCATGGATGTGCGGCTGTGTGCGCCCAAGGAATGCTGGCCGACGCAGGCGATCCAGGACGAGGCACAGGCCTTGGCCAAGGAGACTGGCGCGCGGATCATGATCAGCGAAGACATCGACGCGGCGGTGAAGGGCGTTGATTTCGTCTATACCGACGTCTGGGTCTCGATGGGCGAGCCGAAAGAGAAATGGGCCGAGCGCATCAAGCTGTTGATGCCCTATCAGGTGAATGCGGAATTGATCGCGAAAACCGGCAACCCGCGGGTGCGCTTCATGCATTGCCTGCCGGCATTCCATAACGCCGAAACGACGGTGGGCGCCGAGATTGAGGCCGAGTTCGACATCTCAGCCATGGAAGTGACCGAGGAGGTGTTCGAAAGCCCCGCCTCGATCGTCTTCGATCAGGCCGAGAACCGCCTGCACACGATCAAGGCGGTGCTTGTCGCCACATTGGGGGCCTGAGATGCTGGGGGGGCCTGAGATGCTGGTGGTGGCGGCTTTGGGCGGCAACGCCCTGTTGAAACGCGGCGAGCCGCTGACGGCGCAGGCGCAGCGCACCAATGTGAAACGCGCGGCCGAGGCTTTGGCCGCCATCGTGCGGGCCGGGCATCGACTGGTCGTCACCCATGGCAACGGGCCGCAGGTCGGGCTTTTGGCCCTGCAAGGCGCGTCTTACAAACCCGATGAGGCCTATCCGCTCGATGTGCTGGGCGCTGAAACCGAAGGCATGATCGGTTACATGATCGAGCAGGAGCTGGAAAACGCCCTCAGCCATGATCAGCCTGTGGCGACGCTTTTGACGCAGGTTGTGGTTGATCGCCGCGATCCGGCTTTTGGCAAACCGACCAAATTTGTCGGCCCCGTATATGGACGCGACGAGGCCGAAGCGCGCGCCAAGGCCGCAGGTTGGGCGATTGCCGCCGATGGGGCCAAATGGCGCCGCGTTGTCGCTTCGCCCCAACCGGTCGACATTCCCGACCTGCGCGTAGTGAAACTGCTGCTTGATCAAGGGGTGATCGTGATTTGCGCAGGCGGTGGGGGCATCCCCGTCATACAGCGCGATGATGGCAGTCTTGTGGGCGTGGAGGCGGTGATCGACAAGGATGCCGCCAGCGCCTTACTGGCGCGGAAACTAGGGGCGGATGCGCTTTTGCTGCTAACCGATGTCGACGCCGTTTATCGCGATTTTGGCACCGAGACAGCGGCGCGTATCACCCACCTGACGCCGTCCGAGGCAGATGCGCTTGGAGCCCCTGCCGGGTCGATGGGACCGAAAGTCAATGCTGGGCGTGACTTCGCCCTGACCGGAGGCTTCACCGGTATTGGTCGCCTTGAAGATGCTTTGCACATTCTCGATGGCCAAGCGGGCACGCGGATAGAGGGCGAGAGGTGAAGGAATCAGGAAGCCTCCACGGCTAAATTCATGCCCTGCGCGTGAAAGGAGCCCATTTTAGCAATGATTTAGTGCGTTTGGTCGGCGGTAATCGGGCCCAGTGCATTCTGGGGCGAAACGAGCGCCTCCCCGACCCACATACCCCATCAGTGCGTTTCAGTGGCGTCCCAGCTTTCCGAATTCGCTGTCCAACAAGGTCCGGAGCTTTTTCGCCGCACCGTGCAGGGCAGCATTGGCATTGGCATCGCTATGGGTGACGGCCTGTGGTTTCATCCCCTCGGGGCGCGCTTCAACGGTGCAACGAATATCGTCGCCCCCGCCTTTTGCGCCGTTCACATCGGCCAAGTGCACCTCAATCCGGGACAGCCGATCGGTCAGGTGCCCTAGCGCCGCAGTGACAATCTTTTCGGCCTCATCAGCCAGATGTTGATCGCCATGAATATTGGAATCTGTGTTCATTTGAAATTGCATGTCATTCCTCCTGTCTGTGTCTTCTTACCATGAATATCCGTCGAGATAACTGATCCAGAGCAAGCCAACTGCGAAAGAAGTGCAAAACTTGTGCCTCGACTGCGAAGCAAGGACCCAATCGTGCCCCTACTTCAGCGCTCCAGTCAGAAAAATATCCCTACCGTCAACGAACGGCAGGAATGCGAAAGCCGCGGCGCGGCGACCGAGCAATCAATCAATGTCGGCAATGGGCGGTGGCCTACTGTTTGAACGGTATGACGTTCGATCCGCCGTTGGCGAACGCCACGGCGCCTTCGCCGCGGATGGTATTGAGCGCCTCGTCGAACGCTGCCCGATCATCGTCGAAGAGATCGTCCCAAACGATAGTTGTGCCGTCTTCGGTCACAACTTCCAGCGTCCATCTCTCCCCACCTTCGAGTTTGTAGATATCCACCTTGAATGGCACCCCATCCTCTACGATGCGCTGCGAGGCGCTGGAAATGACAAGGTTGGGTTCGCGTTCCATCTGACTACCTCGTTGGTCTCCGATAGATAATAGGAGCACTGTTCACGCAAGCCAATGTCCGCAAAGCGGGATGTGGTCGCAGCATCTGAAACAAGCACTGAAGGGCAGCAACGGGCCGAGATCCCTTAGGCCGGAAACCCGTAACCGTATTGCTGAAGCCGAGTCTTAGCCCGCTTTAGTTCATCCAGTGTGAAAAGCTCATGCCAAATCTGGTTTTCTAGGACCAACGCCTCTACGGTCAAGTCTAGCCGCCCCTTCTCATAAAGCGCGGTGTATCCATCACTAGGCTTGGTTGCATTGATCAAAGTTCGTGCAGTCTGGATGCCACCGTTGTCAGTAAGCATTCGAAGAAAAATTGAGGCGTTGTAGCTAGCTTCCCTTTTTGCGCGCTCGTAGATGCTGAACATTGCTTGATCAAAGGTCATTGCTACTAAGTCCTTGCAAACGTCATTTTTGGAAGCGTATTTCGAAACCAAGGTTAGCGTTTAGCGATGAGGTTGCAAGGTCGGCTTTGCGCAAGCTGCGCCGCAGCGCGCAACCACTCCTGCAACGGCAGCTCAGGGCCGTGAGCGCCTTCCTACACCAAGGGCGGTTAGCGGCCGTTCGCCGCTTTGCAGCGAGAATTTTGAGATGCCGCCAAAAGCGGACCTTCAAAGCCGAGCGGTCTGGTCGGTCTGCTTTCGGGATGGTTCTTCAGGCAACCGGACGTTTGCTGCAAAAGCAAAACGAACCCGACCACATCCCGAATGCGGTCATTCAAGACGGCTAGCCCGACGGAACACTTAAAACGTCCGTTGTGGGCTCGTAGTCGCGCGACTAAATGTTTTAGGATATGTAGCGCGACACCTCAACAACCCCTGCGTTACCTTCACGGCAAAGCGGCCAGCCTCAGCTTAAGAACGCCCGTCGGCCCACCACCCAAAGCGAAATTGTGCTGTACTTTCGTCGATACCACCAAGTTCAACAGCGCCGCTTGACAGGCAGTTTCACGATAGCTCTTGAGCAAAATCGCTGAAAATAAGATTGCACGTCTCGACTTTCTCTTGCACTCGCTTTGTGCGCGCGAAGCTGCTTTCATTTTTGCGCGCTGGGATGCATCAAGCGGACATGTCCAAATGCAATGGCTCATACCTCAGTGATCCAAAGGAAGCGCGATCAGATGCTAGAAGTTGATTTAAGACCTCGGACCTTTTCAAGGGTAGAAAATGGTAAGATCATTCCACCAATGAACCTGGAATTGATTGTCACCGACCACTGCAATATCAGCTGTCAGCAATGCAATCACGCGTCACCCGTGATGCGAAAGTGGAATGCCGATCTGCAACAAACCGAGCGCGTCCTGGGGGTGTTGTCAAATGTCTACCATTGCGACCGCTTACGGTTGCTGGGCGGCGAACCTTTATTGCACCCAAACCTGACGAACCTTATCCATATTGGCCGGGCATCGGGCATTGGAAACACAATCAATCTCATCACAAATGGTGTGTTGCTTGATCGGCTGCCAGATGAGGCTTGGCGTGCTTTAGATGTGCTGGAGATATCAGTCTACCAAAACTCGGGCCTCTCCAAAGACTTGATCAAAGCCGCGCGCCGTAAAGGGGACAAGCTCGGCACTGAAGTTCAAATTGCCCACTACCCAAAGTTTCGTCACACTTTTTCATTGCACAAAGCGCAGACACCCAAACTGGTCGATGATATTTGGACGGCTTGCAAAATGGCCAACGTCTGGGGCTGCCATAGCTTGCGTGGGGATCACATGTTCAGGTGCCCGCAGTCGATATATGTCCCACCGCTCACCGGTGGACATCTCACAGATGAAGGTTTCGCAGTCACCTCTGCACCGGACTTGCGCGACCGACTTATTGCATTTTTGAACGGCGCAGGCCCACTGAGGTCCTGCGCCAATTGTGTGGGGTCTTGTGGAAAGCAGTTCAATCAAACAGGCTTGCCACGCAAATCATGGAAAGATGACCTTCAAACACCGATGGAAGATATCGTGGACTACACGTTGCTCGCGCAATCGATGACTAACATGCAGGTCATCGACGATTGCCGTATGCCGGAAAGAAGGAAACGCGGTTTGGGTCCTGCAATTGCGCGCAAATTCAGGCAGTTGCTTTAGGCGGATGGACGCGATACGCAAAGTCGAAATCTTGCGTCTTGATGAAAAATAAGGGTAAAGAATGACGACCTGCTATCAACTTGCCGGACCAGATATTGTTCACGAAAGCTTTGGTGGCGATCTCGTCGTTTTGAATCTCAGGTCAGGCCAGTACTTTGGTCTCAACCCTTCGGCCGCGTTGCTTTGGAGTGCGATTGTCGACGGGCAATCTATCACTGATGATTTAGCCGCAGGCGCCGTTGCGTTTGCACAGCATCTGATTGAGCTCGGGCTTATTGTTCCCGCCACGACAGCTACGTCTAAACCGGCCGTGCCGCTTTCCTTGGTTTCAGCCCCGACAATCGAAGTTTATGATGACCTGTCAGATTTGATCGTGGCCGATCCGATCCACGATGTGGATGATGAAGCTGGCTGGCCAAAGATGCAGAAAACATCATCCTAAGACGATGAGTGTCTTCCGCGTCGAGAAGAACCTGATCATTAGGCCAGAAAACGTCGCAGCTAGTCTTGCGCGGGTGTTTGATCATTTTGAGGCAATGTTTGCAGACGCCCAGTACGAACGCAGCTTTGGTATTGCAGGTCAGCGTTTCAGGGTCCGGTCTTGCAGTGATGCCTACTTATCCCAAGCTGACCTTGCACTAGCGTCGACACCAAATACGGATCAGCCAGCCACGCGTATCGCTGTTGGCATCGCTGGAAAGGGCGGCTTTCCAACTCTCACTTGGGGCAGCCAATACTTTGTCGAACGCGGGGTTGAAGCGGCACTTGCCAAGACGCGTTACCGTTTACATCATTTTCCTGAAAAATCGTTCTGGCAGCTGTTCGACCGCCAGACGGGTTGCGGCATCCAGATCATGCCAACTGAGCACGGCTATCCTGATTGGGATCCAGGATCGCCGTTGCGCAACTTCTTGCAGTGGCAATTGGCAAAAGACGGCGGTGCTTTGATCCATGCAGGCAGCTTGGCTGTTGATGGCCGGGGCGTTCTTCTCGCTGGTGCAGGCGGATCAGGCAAATCTGGCACAGTCCTGTCCGGTATTTTGCAAGGATTACAAACAGTTGGCGATGACTATGTCTTTGTGAACCCGGTATCGCTGACGGCTTATCCGCTTTTTGATACGTTAAAACAGGATCACGTTGGGCTGAAACGCCTACAACTCAATAATCATCCTGCCATACCGAAACGGGTTAACTGGCAGAACAAGTATCAGTTCTATTTGCCCGATCTTGGCCACAAGGGGCCAGATCACATCCAACTTGGCGCGCTGCTTCTGCCGAAAATCACCGGCGCAGCAAAGACGACATTAACAATCACCACAGCCAAGGAAGCATTCCTTGCGCTGGCCCCATCCGGTGTGTCGCAAATCCCCGGCGATCGTCCGCTGTTATACTCTGTTGCTGCAGAGATATCGCGACGTCTACCATGCTACAGGCTTGATCTTGGGCCTGATCCTACCGAGATAACACGCGCCATTCGTCACTACATTGCGGAATTCTAATGTGAAAACCACTGTCATCGTTCCCGTTTACAATCGACCCGATGCTCTACGACTGGCGATTAGGTCATTGCTCGAACGTGCCGGTCAGGTTGATTTGGATATCCTGATTGTCGATGATGGGTCCACCGATCAGACCCCATCTGTGACTGACGATCTCGTGCAATCGACAACAAACGTACGGGTGGTGCCCCGCGAAAACGGCGGCGTTGCAGCAGCACGCAATACGGGGCTTTTAAATCTACTGCCGGAAACCCAAATTGTGACGTTTCTAGATTCTGATGACATCATCGCTGCCAATCGGTTTGGGCCCGACCTTGCGTTATTGCGGGATAATCCAGACATTGAAATCACCTATGGGGACATGGTTGGAACGGATCAGATCAACCCCGAAACGCTTTGCCCCGCCGAAAATGCGATTGCGCGCCGGATGACAAGCATCCACCTGTCATGCGCCCTGATGCGGCGCAATCTGGTAGATCGGATAGGGTTCTTTGACACAGACCTAAAACAGGCAGAAGACACTGACTATCTCTTGCGTATATTTGAATCAGGTACAAAATTTGCGCAAACGGATACGATTTGCCACTACTATCTGCGCCATCCCGGCAACATGACCAAGAAACTGGACGAAGCCAAAAAGAGCTTTGCACTTGCATTGATGAAAAGCATTCAACGTCGCAAATCGGACCCGTCACGTCAGTTGAACAAACCTAGCTTCAACATCGATTTTCCGGCGGAGTTATTATGACCTACAGCGTTGCGATTCCTGCCTATAATGCGGCAAAGACCATTGCAGAGGCGATAAAATCCGTTTTGGCACAGACCGTACCTCCGAGCGATATCGTGGTCGTCGATGACGGTTCAACCGATGACACTGCCGCGATTGCCCGCGCCCAATCAGATACTGTCAAGGTCATTACACAAGACAATGCTGGTTGCGGGCAAGCGACAAGTCGCGCGATTAAAAGAACGATGTGCGATATCGTTGCGACCCTTGATGCGGACGATCTTTGGATGGCCGACAAGATGGAAAAGCAACTCGAAATATTACGCCAAGCGAATAAACAGACTTTAGTTTTTGGAAGTCACAGACATTTCAAGCATGGATCAGATGACTACACCACCGGTCATGAATGTGACGGCAAGACCCGATCAGACCTGGTGTTATATCGCGCTGCGTTTGACCATGTAGGCGATATTTTCGACCCGCCGGGTGGGCGGGGCGACATGGTTGACTGGCTCGGGCGGGCGCGTGAACTGGGGTATCAGTTTCAAGTCTGTAACGCGGTGCTGGTCCTGCGGCGGATCATCCCAGGCAGTCTTTCCTATGGGCGAGACAACGCCAAAGATCAAGGATACCTCATGGTTGCGCATCGGGCTATGATGCGGCGCAAAGCGCGTGAGCAAGCGGAAAGTACATCATGACCAGCTCTCGTTGGTTTCCAAACCTTGCTTGGGCTTGGCCGCATGGCGGTCGCAATCAGCTGGTTATTGCTGCGATCTGCCCTGATGAGGCCCGCGCATTTGCCGCAATCGAAAGCTGGTTGCATGAGACCGACCTTGATGATGCGACCTTTCCCGAACATCGCCTACTTGCCGCTATCACAACCCGATTTGACGACAGGTTAAAAAAACACCCAGAGCATGCGCGCCTTAACGGGTTGCAAAGGCTAAACTGGACACGATCGCTCATGGCAATGAGCGCAGCCAAGCCGGCGTTGCTACAAATGGTTTCGGCGGGTTTGCAGTTGATTTTGCTAAAGGGCGCTTGCCGCGTGGCCTTGGATGTGTCCGAACAAAAATCGCGCACAGCTTATGATCTGGACTTGCTTCTTAGCCCTAGCGATTTTGTGAGCGCATTCGAAATTTTGGCTGCAAATGGCTGGAACAGTACACGGGGCGAAAGTGTGCTTGGATTGCGTGGGCGCATCTCAAGCGTGCGCGCGCGGAATTTCAAGCAGGGACGCTTTGGCGATATCGACCTGCATCAATACGCGTATCACATCGCCAACCAAAGCAGCGACAGCGACCGCGCCTTGTTTGACGACGTCCAACCGGCGCAGTTCTACGGTCTTCCAGTTTTTGTTCCCAGCCCAGAGGAACGATTGGCCATCGCCATTGGCCATGGCGGGTGGGATGGGCACAGCCATAGCGACTGGCTTGTCGACGCCGCGCGGATCGTGAATTTAGACGGCGTTGATTGGGATAAATTCTGCAAGATCACCAAATCGCGCAAACTGAGCGGACCCACCGCAATTGCTTTGTCATATCTGTCAACAGAAGTTGGCCTGAATATCCCGTCCGAAGTGCTACGCGACGTTTGTGGAAGGACCAATCTGGCGTCCCCGGCACAAATCAGTGCAATGTTTCTTGCCAAAGACATCGGGAAATTATCGTCAGCACAAAGGGTTATCCGGCGCGGGTTTGAGAACTTTCACAAGTTAAAACACTCTGGACGGGATAAAATGCAAGATACGCCACTGTTTCGCGCAGTGACAAAACCTGGATCACCTGCCGCAGTTTCGGACGGCGTGCTAGAGCATCAACTTGTACCGGATACACAAGCCAAAGCAGGGCTTTTGGCGTTCAATGTCACACTAAACGTCAAGACGCCGCTCAAACGGCGACGCATTGAATTCGAACTCAACAGCTCAACACGCAACTTATGCCACCTGCAAGCCTTTCACCTACGCAAGAGCGGCGATCATACAGAGGTGCGATTCAAAGGTCAGATCATGCTTACAAAGGAAGATTTCCCGATTGTTCTGTTAGCCTTACCGGGGAAATTGGTTGAAGCGCCGGACGGCAGCCCCGAACACCAGAAGTACGGCGTTGTTTCCTTTTCGGTGTTGGCGGTCGACTTCACCCATCAGCGCTAGGCCACAATCCGTCCGGTTTCAATGGGGGATGTAAGTAAGCCTGGGGACACAAATGATCAGAAAAATATGCAGCGCATCTAAGATGGAATGCCCCCGCTGAAGTGGTCCACCAATTGGGATATGATTACCCCGTTTTTAGGAGGACTACCTGCACGCTTGGGAGACCGGGGCTCAGGCCCGCGCGGGAGTCCGGAAATGGATGGAGTTCTACAATCACCGCCGCCCGCACAAAGCCCTTGGCGGACAACCACCGGCGGTGGTCTACTCGCTAATCGAAGCAACGCAACCCGATCAGCAGGAGCAGATCAGAGCTTAAAAAGCGCGAGATACTGTCCAAGGAATGGGGAGCACCTCACCCGCCGCGCTGGCCACGCTAGCGTGGGTCAAGGAAAGGTCGCAGCGTCGATCCTGCAGGAGGCGGAGTGCAGGCGTGACAAACTATTTTTGCATTTTTGGACAGCGAAATAGAAAGATTTCTTGACCTGTGGCGAAGAGAAGTGACGTCGTCAATTGCTGATCCCGCAGGATCAACGTGAAAAGTTGAGGCGAAACGGGTTCCAGTGGTCAGCTGATATCGAATGGCCGTGTCGGATGCCGCGAGAGGCGGTTTAGCGTCAAACGAAACTAAGACGGCGAGGCGACCGTAAAACGCTTCCACTACGACAATCACGACCAGTTGCGAACACATCTCGCCGACTTTATGGCAGCTTACAACTTCGCCCGCAGTCTCAAGACCCTAAGGGGGCTTACGCCTTACGAATACATCTGCAAGATCTGGACTTCAGAGCCAGATCGCTTCATCATTGATCTGATCCACCAGATGCTGGGACTAAACACCTAGAGTCAGGACCCATTGATCTTCTGCCACAACCGCACGGTTCGGCTTAAATGGATGTAGACATATAACTGGCTCTAAACTTACATTGCGATCGGACGAGCATGGGCCCAAAAACCGAAAGTGGCGGCACGAGTATTGGGATTGCCCCGTGTTAAAAACGAGGGGATTACAAAAGAAATTTAACCACCGTGAAAACAAGAAGCGAAAGGATAAGTGAATTCCTAATATCTTCATGAGACTGCTTGATGAAAAAAACAAAAGTAATTTTGTTCGCCGACATTTGAAAAGAAAGCTCAGTGAGATTAAAGCCTGGATTAAAGAAATTCTCTCGCTCGATAAGTTTTCTTCGAAATACATAATTAGGAACCGTTTAGGACTAAAGTTATTGCTTGACCAGACAAGTCTGGTTGATCAAGCGATGCTGGTCAACGGTACTTGGGAAGCCACACAAATTGAATTGATGGGCCGCGCCTATCGATGGGTAAATACGCAAGATAATCCGATATTTCTTGATGTTGGATCGTATTGGGGCCTTTACTCAATGCTGGCAGTGCGGTCACATGTAGAACATATTCATGCATTTGAAGCTGATCCAAAGAATCACTCTCAACTCAGAAGTCAACTTTTTTTGAATGACTTCGTGCATAAGATCAACGTGCATCATGTTGCCGTTTCCGATCAAACAGGAACGCTCACTTTCCGGCCCAGTGAAAAGATTCAAGACGGCAATCGCGGTAGCACTGGTGTTGTTGCGCCCGAAACCACAGACGCTATAACGTTGAACTGCGTCTCTTTGGATGATATTTTTGATCTCAGGGGCGCAACCATAATCGGAAAACTGGACGTCGAAGGGCATGAGCCCGCAGTATTGCGCGGCATGGCTCGGCTCGTATTGCAAAATAGAGTATTTTTGCAAGTTGAAGAGTTCCCTGAGCACCATGTTGCCACATCTACGGCAGCAGAATCAGTTGGTTTAAGATGTGTCCATGCGATCGCTGTAGATAGATACTATACAAACATCCCAGATGCTGAACTTGAGTGGCTCACGTAGTTGTTCAGTACCGTAGTCGCCTTGCATATTTAAATGTACTTTTACGGACAGCTGCAATTTCGCGCCGATGGTATTGTGTGCGGCGTGATCACGGATATAAGCGCTGCTAGATCACCCTCGGGTTGGCGAATTGTTGAGCGATAATATGTTATAGGAGCAGTGAAAAATAGTGCCTAAAGAAAACCCTACCATCGTAACGCTGAGCTCAATACCCCCACGATTTGATGGGCTCACAACCGCACTCAGATCACTTCTTTCCCAAAGCTTGCCATTTAGCGAGGTCCGACTCTATGTGCCGAAAGCATACAGGCGATTTCCAGAATGGAACGGAAAACTGCCAAATGTTCCCGACGGAGTAAGGATTGTCCGATGCGATTCGGACATCGGGCCAGCAACGAAAATTTTGCCTGCAGCACGAGAACTCCGTGGTCAAGATATAGACATCATGTTCTGTGATGATGACAAAGCGTATGATCGTAATTGGCATCAGAGGTTTAAGAGTGCAGCTCTAAAAAGGCCGAACACCTGTATCGTCGAGGTGGGCGAGACTTTCCCCGATATCGCGGATAGTGACAGGCCCGTTGATCGCCTTCCCCGCAGTAGGCGTGCACCCAAGGACTGGATCTATAGGTTAAAGCGGGTAGCGTCGCTAACCTTACACAAACCCCATACCTACCGAAATAGTGGATATGTCGATCAAATTTCAGGCTACGGCGGCGTTCTCGTCCGGCCAAACTGGTTTGACAACACTGCGTTCGACATACCAGACGTAATGTGGACGGTTGATGATCCATGGTTGTCGGGACATCTCGAATTAGCTGGCATTCCGATATGGTTGAATGGAAATGGGAAGCAGCCGAAATCGGCGAGCGTAGGTCGAATTCACGGATTGCTCAAATTTGAAGAGGCAGGGTATAACCGTGTCGCTGCTGATCTGAGGGTGATCTCCTACTTCCGGACTAAATACGGCATCTGGAAAAAAAGCGACGATATCGAGCCTGAATTTAGTAGAATGACCGGTTCGATGAGGGAACTGGCGAGGAAGTCAACCAAACAAGCGTAGCCATATGATATTTGTTAAGCGAGTATAGTGTCGATGAAGGTGGATTACGTGCACATATTTTATGATATTTCTGACATCGTGTACAGTTTGGCCTCGCAGCGTCATTCCGGAATAGGGCGCGTCGAGCGAGCTTGGCTCTCCCGTGTCGCGAATGGCAAAGTCAAAGCGCATTACGTCTTTGAAAGGCAGGGCCGGACGGTGATCCTTGGTCCCGCGGCTGGCGAAATTCTTGTGCAGTGGGAACGGTTGGGGCGGGCGAGCTCTATGCCCATCCTTAGCCGTGTTGCACTAAAAATCGGTCGGAATCGATTTGCCTTACGACGCGCGCTAATGAAGCAGGCCGTGGCTAGGCCTAGTAAGGATTGGGCGAAGGTCGGAAAGGTGCTGTCGAAAGTCGCAGGACCCGACAGTTGGTTTCTATCTGTCAGCCAACGCGGCGTGAGAGCTGGTCTGCATGCGGCGATCGAGCGGGCGGGTATCCGTAGCGCGCAGCTGATCCATGATACAATTCCGCTTGATTTCCCTGAGTATTGCTTACCCGGCGCCAAGAACCACATGGAAAAATTTGTAGCCTTTCTTGCCCGGGAATGTGACTTGGTCCTATGCAATTCACAGGTCACAGCGGATGATTTCGCGCGCCACGCCCACCGAATTAATGGGTGGCCTCCAAAAGGTGAGGTTATCGTCGCGCACCTTGGGGTCAATTTGACCGAGGCCGTTGAGGGCGGCCGCCTCCCTCCCGCAATTGCGCTAGGTAAGCCGTTCTTCTTGGTTCTTGGGACGATTGAAGGGAGGAAGCAGCATGAATTCCTACTCGATGTCTGGGAGGAAATGGCGCGTCGCCTTCCCCGAGAAGAAATTCCCCAATTGGTGATCGCCGGGAGATGGGGTTGGAAGATCGACAAATTTCGTCAAAGGCTTGCCGCATCCGCGCTGAACGGGTTTGTCATCCATGTCGTGGAGAAGCCGGATGATAGTTCTGTGGCCACAATGATGAGCAAAGCTAATGCTTTGCTTATACCAAGCATGGCTGAAGGCTATGGCCTGCCGGTCATTGAAGCTGTGCAATGGGGCATCCCTGTGATCGCCAATGATCTGCCAGTCTATCGGGAATTTGTAGGGGATTATCCTACCTACATCCCAATTTCAGACATCAATGGCTGGGTGACACACATTCTGTGTTCCAGTGGGGTGCGAACACGCCGAACTGTCCCTGCGGTTACAAGCTGGGAAGAGCATTTTTCAAAGGTGATTGGGCAGATGAACGCGATCGCCAAGGCTTCGCATTTGATGGCTTGAGCCTTGAGGCACCAATGAGGCATTGTTGCAGAACTCGTCGTCGGGACGAGCCTCCTCCTTCCCCCCGAGATCTTAGGCTAGGGCGAGATCAAACGCGTGGCCGAGGGCATTGAAGGTAAACGCTCGATTGCGGCGGTCAGGGTCCGCGCGTAGTCGGCCGGGGTCTCGTAACCTAGCCGACCCCATGACGGGGGCAAATGTATCATCATATCAAGTGCAGGAAGGGCGGTTTACAGACATTCTCCGCAGGTGCGCGATCATTGGTTATCACAGTGAAAAGCCGACATTCGCACCTCTGCCTGCGCGGTAGTTCTTGCCGCGCCCTGCACCAAGGGCAGCAATGCGCAGAAAGCGCCCTTTGCAAAGTCGTGGTCAGCGGGCTACCTTGATGGGGTAAACGGCCCAGAGCCGCCGTTCTCCGGAGCAGGTCGTGCCGCGCCGCAACTTCCCTGGACCGGCCATTCACGCGTGGCGCAGCATTATTGACGTGCCAAGGTTGGCAACGTGGGACAAAGTGAGATCTCGCCGGAAACGAGGCAACGGCCGCGCTCCCGGCAAATCCACCTATGCCTAAACGCTCACGCCAAAGATTTTTCCGACAACGGAAGTGATGGCCATAGCCGCCGCGCCCCAAAATAATACGCGGGCTGTTGCGCGCAGTTTTGGTGCTCCGCCGACTTGGGCACCTAAGGCACCTAGGCCTGCTAGGCATATCAAGGTCGTAATAACGACGGTAGGGATAATCCTATCGCTTGGCGCAAAAATGGCGGCGGCGAGCGGCAGTGCTGCTGCGACCGTAAACGTAAGTCCAGAGGCAAGCGCCGCCTGCAATGGATTTGCGCTATGCACTTCGGACAGTCCAAGCTCGTCACGCACATGAGCGCCGAGTGCATCTTTGACAGTTAACTCCCGTGCAACCAAGGCCGCGGTTTCGAGGGACAGTCCACGTGACTGATAGATCGATGCCAGTTCCGCTTCTTCCGCTTCTGGTGTGTCGATGAGGGCTTGTTTTTCGCGAGCGATGTCAGCGCGTTCGACATCGGACTGCGAACTGACCGAAACATACTCGCCAGCGGCCATCGACATAGCACCTGCAGCAAGCCCGGCAGCACCAGCCACCAAAATAGCCGTTGGGCTGGGGTCTGCAGCTGCAACGCCGACGATCAGCGATGAAACTGAAACGATGCCGTCATTGGCACCTAAAACAGCCGCACGCAGCCAACCTGCGCGATTGATGTAGTGCAATTCTTCATGCGCAGATTTGTAGGGTAAGCTCATCGTGATCTCCGTCAAGAATGGGCAAATGCACATTTCCATATCGGCTGCTTATATATTCGACACACTGTCTTAGCTATCTGCAAAATCGGCATATGAGCACTAGCCAAACACGGTAAACTTGGGCTCGGATCCGTCCTGCGGTAGTGCGGCGTTCAAACTTTCGCTTTGGACCTCTGCCTGCCCATTCTCAGTGCCGCGACAGTTGACCGTAGTCAGCCCGCTCTAGCGATTCATGCGCGGCGCTGCATAAATTTGGTCCTATGAGGCTGCAAAGCGGGACTTAGCCGTGGTCTTTGGGTTGATCATGACGTCCTTTCTCCAGACGGTGTGGAATGCTGAGGTCGCGGTTTCCAAGGGTCGATTAACATGCCGCTGCGACAGGGCCACGTCCCCTTGAAATAGGACTCCGTGTTCAGCGCATCTCGAACAGTTCTTGGTGAAACCGCTCGTCAGTCGGAAACCCCTGCGCGGCGAAATCTGTCCGCAGCGCGGCACCGAACTTGCTGGGACCGCAAAACCAAAGGCTCGCCTCGCGCCAATCCCCGATCTCGTCGCGGATGCGCTGCCCCGTCAACTGGCCATCGCGGGCGTCAATCAGCAGATGCAGCCGAACCTTGGCCGCGCGGGCATCTTCGGCAATTCGTTCCAGCGCCGCCTCGTCCACTTCCCGTGTCGTGTGGAATAGATCAATTTCTGGCCGTGCTTCGTCGGGGCTAACCGTTGCCATTTCCTTCAATCGCGCGAGGAAGGGGGTGATGCCGATACCGGCGCCGACCCAGATCTGGCGCGGCAGGCCATCATCAAAAGTGAAGCGGCCATAGGGGCCTTCCACCGTCACCTTCTGGCCGAGCTTGAGGCGGTCAATAAGACCGGTGGTGTGGTCGCCGAGTTCCTTCGAGACGAAGGTGACTAGCGGCTCTTCCGGAGACCAGGCCGAGGCGATGGTATAGGGATGCGCGCCTTCGACCACATTGGAAGTCACAAAGGCAAATTGACCGGCCTGATGTCCTTGCCAGCCCTTGCCGAGCCGGATCACTGTCTCGAGTGAGCGCACGCCGGGATAGTTGCGCATCTCGGCGATCTCGCCGGAAACACGGCGTCCGGCACCGATCCGTCCGAAGATCGAAACCAACGCGGCGTAGCTACCGGCCAGCATGAGGAGCGCCAGCGCGACGCCGAGCGGGGTCGCCCACATTGCATGGTCGATCAGGATGACGGAATGGAATACCAGGACCAAGTAGACGACTGGCACAAAGCGGTGGCTGTAACGGAAGACCTTGTAGGGAACCAACTTGATCAGCGCGACCAGCAACAAGATGACGATGCCGTAAAACGCCCATTCGCCCAACCCCTCAGCCGTGCCACGAAAGCCGGTAAGAAATTTCTGGATCGGGTCGGTGATCTCGGGTCGCTCCCCCCGCTCCCCGCTCCCCGCGCGCCAGCAGCCCCAGCCCGACGGCCCATTTCGGCGCTTCAGACCAAAGCCAGTGGAACACCGCCAGCACGAGCACTCCGATGCCGAGCCACTTGTGGAGCCGATACATCTTGTCGAGCCCATCCACCTTTGCCTCCAGCCAGCGCGGGCGCAACGAGAGGATCATCGCCACGCTCATCGCAGCGATGGCGAGCACCCCGCTAAACTGCATCATCGGGTTGCGCAGGGCAAAGACGGAGGTCGCGAAGAAGATTTCGGGGTTCAGCACCAGCCACAATGCAGCCGCCACACCCCAGAACCCCCAGAACAAGCGGATGTTGATCTTGGTCATTTGTCAGTCTCACTCAAATTTAGGCCCTATTACGTTAGGACTCTATGGGGCGTTCGCGCTATCTGCAAAAATAGATACGAATCCAATTCTTATTTCCGTCGCAAACGAGATGCGCGCCCTGCGCACATTCCACATTTGCAGAAAGTGACTGAGCTAATGGGATGAACTGCCTTCCCACCAAACCGCGGCTATTATTGCGGGGATAGGTGGAGAGAGGAGCATATGATGGACATCAAGGTTTTGGGAATTGATCTGGGCAAGACCGTTTGTAGTCTTGCGGGATTGGATGAAGCGGGCGCGGTGGTGTTTCGCAAGCGCGTCCAGCGGCACCGGCTTCTGGACTTTCTGGATGGGCTGCCGCCCTGCGTTGTAGCGGTGGAAGCCTGCGACGGCGCGCATCATGTCAGGCGTTTTTGCCTGCAGCATGGCCACGAACCCCGGCTGATTTCGCCGCTCTATGTCCGACCCTAAGTGAAGGTTCACAAGAACGACGACCGCGAGGCGGAGGCAATTGCCGAAGCCGCAACGCGCCCATCCGGCCTCAACGCTTCGTTCGAACAGCACTTGGCTCGAAAGCGGGCTCTGCCCGACCGTTGATTGCCAAACGCGCTCGCCTTTCTTCTAACGCTTTCTGTATTACTGAAAGCCCGCCAGAAGTCTGGCGGGCTTTTGTGATCCATGCGCGCGATCAGCGGCGCTGTGCGTCTGACTAGTGTCGGCGCCACGGGCTCTTATTGATGCGCTGGAGCGGATTGCACAGAAGCACGTCGGCCTCCAAATCCTGCCCGAGCATTACCCGCATGTTGGGAATGCCTTGCTGGGGGCTGTTGCCGAAGTGTTAGGCGAGGCCGCGACCCCCGAGATCCTCAACGCCTGGGGCGAAGCCTACTGGTTTCTTGCCGACACCCTCTGGCATGCCGGAAAAACCGGCAAGCGTGGGCGGCCCGAGACATTCTCTGATGCAGCGGTCCAGGTCTGCCTCACGCTGAAAGTGCTCTTCGGCCTTCTTCTTCGGCAAACGGTCGGGCTGGTCGAGAGCCTGATCCGGATGGCTGGGCTCGATTGGCCGGTTCCGGACTATTCGACGCTGTGCCGACGGCAAGCGCGGCACGTGGTGCAGATCCCCTATCGCCTTTCGGGGAAGCCGTTGAACCTGCTGATCCCCTCTCGGGCCATTGCTGCACATTGCCCTGCCGGACAGTGGACAGCACCGGCATCAAGTTCCGCGGCGATGGCGCCCTCTCGGGCGATTGCTTCGCAATCCCCTGCCGGGTAACAAATGGCTGGCTCGGAAGCATGGCCCTTCCCGCCGGAGGCAACGGCGCAAGGTCCACATCGCCATAGACACGGAGACCGGCGACATACGCGCGGTCGAGTTCACCTCGAGCCGCCAGGGGGACAGCCCTTTGCTGCCGGAGTTGCTGGCGCAAATTCCCGAGGAAGAAGAGATCGCCAACGTCACCGCGGACGACGCCTATGACACGCGACGATGCCATGCCGCGATCATCGAGCACGGCGCCGATGCCGTCATACTGATCCGCCGCAACGGGCGCGCCTGGAAAGAGGACTGCCCTGCAGCCTTGGCGCGAAACGAGATCCTGCGCGCGACGCGACGCCTTGGAAGAGCGCTCTGGAAACGATGGGCGGACTATCACGTCCGAAGTCGGGTCGAAGCTCAGATGAATCGCCTGAAGCTCTTCGGCGAGCGGATCATGTCCCGAGACCCCGACCGCCAGACCGCCGAAATCCAGATCCGCATCGCTATCATGAACCGCTTCTCGGCCCTCGGTAGGGACGAGATCGAGGCTATCACCTGAAAGGCCACGGGAAAGGGGGCCGTCAGCCCCAACGCTGATTTGCGCAACAACGCCCACCGCAACCTTCTGGGCCATACCCCGAAGCACATGCATGACGACCTGACCGAAGATTACCGCGACATGATCTATGCCGACACTGCGGCAGACACCCGATCACACGCTCGCGCCATTCAAAAATCACTTGCACCAACGGTGGCATCCATACAAGCACAAATGGCGAAAAGAAGTTGGGACCGCTCGAGTGACGAGCGGTCCCTTTCAACATTTGCTCCAAGGCGAAGCAGCTATTCCGGTCCGGAGCAAAGGAATGAAGAGGTTTACAGCAAAGATTTAAACCGCGTGTCTTTCACCAGCTTCTGAATCGCATCCGAGAGCGCGCGATTGAAAGCGGTGGCGGTGTTGTTGCACGCTGAGACAGCAGAAAAACTGGTGCTGAAGCCGGTTGTCGATTGGATTGTGTAACCAGAGCTTTTTCTCGAATAGACTTGCAAGCCGATGGTCCAGCTACCGTTAAACGAATCCGGTTTGAGCTCGGTCACCGTGATGTTGATCGGAGTCGCGTTAACCCGGAACATTCCGCCAGCAAGCAATTCGCCTTGAATGGCTTGTTTGATGGTGTTTGCGAGATCGTCGCCGCCACCAAGATCGAGCGGACCTGCCAAGCGGCACGTCGGTCGGGCTTCAATACCCTCCGCCAGACGAACATCCCCCACGGAGGCACGCGCACCGGCCGACGCTAGCTGTTGGATGGCGATCGTGTTTTGCGGAGTCGTTTGGTATTGCTGTGCCGTGTAGGTGTCGCATGCCGCCAAAGAGATCGCAGCGCATGTAATAAGCGCAAAAGCTTTAATTTTCATTCTGTCCTCGTTAATTCGAAAGTCAGGCACGCCGAGAGTTATCTGATTAGATTTGTCAAAGTAAGTGTCTGAATTGTTTGCGTGGTTTCCTGTGACTTTCGGGTCCCAGTAGGCTCTGCGTATCAATTGTAGGGCCAATAAATCTCAATGTCTGTTTGCTTTTCCATAACCTTATTGGTTTGCACTTGCGGCGAATGACGGCTTTCCGCCCATACTGATTTTCTCGGCCTGTTCACTCGACACAAGGAATGTCTCGAGTGAACTGCGTCCAATCCAGACGCATACTTCAGTCGGAGGAGGCTGGACGAAACCCGATCCGCTTTCATATCATTTTCTCATGCTCCGGACCTCAAACCCTCAGCTGCAGAGCTTCGATTGCCGGACGCATAAGGGCAGGCGGGGTGGGTTTGTGATAAACTTTTTCGTGAACATCGCGACCTTCGTGGCCAACGATATCCCGGATGATCTTGTCGTTGACCTCAGCCTGCTCAAGAGCATTTTGAACATAGTGACGGAAGCTTTGGAACGACAGTGCCGCGCTTTCGAGACCAAGCGTGTCATCAATGATCTGGCGCATCCGGCGACCAAGCTTACGACCGTGCTTGCCGGATTTAGGTTCGCGAAGGTCTGGAAACAGGTCGGGATGGCCGTCGCGTTGGATCTTGGCAACGTGATCAAGGAAGCCTAACGCGATCAGGCGGGAATGAATCGGTACGATGCGACGCGAGGAGAGTGTCTTGATCCGACGCTGTTCGGTTTCGACGATGGAGATGCACGCAATTCCATCGACCTCTATGATGTCGTCCGGGGTGAGGCCCGAAATCTCTTCACGTCGCGCCCCGGTTACGGCCGCGATCATCGGGCACCAGTAGAGCCCGTTGCGATATACCCGTTTCCCGGGACGAGTCTGATAATACTCGGATTCAGAGCCAGTCCAAACGGGGTCGCTGAAGAGCTGATCAAGCTGGGCAGGGGTAAAGGCGTCTTTCTTGTCGCTCTCTCGCACCGTTTCCTTGCGGCGCAACTTGCTGGGGTCGAGGCGTGGGTCGAGTGTAAAACCCTCATCTGCGGCCCAAGAGGCGACTTGGCTGAGATGATCGAGATGGCGGTTAATGGTGCCGGTTGAGAGCCCGATCTTGTCGGGCGGCAAAGTTGCCGCACGAGACATAACCTCTGCACGGCTGGCGTCGCGGTCTGAGGGGCTCTTTCCCCAGCTTTTCGGTATCTTCTGAAGCGCCGCGCGAAAGGCGGTTGCATCAGTCTGGCGGATTTCGCGAATGTCCGTGATGCCGCTCAGAAGGGTGAAGAGCTCGCCGAAACTGCGATACTGGCGCAGGGTTTTCTCCTCGATGCCTTCTTCGCGTTTCATCGCGACCAAGCGTTCGATAACAGCGGCAATGGTCGGGTCGAGGCGCGGGGGCGGGGGAGTGGAGAGAACGTGCGGCACCTCGCAAGTTGCACTTGCCGTCGGCGCAGAGGGCGTGTGCCCGAGAAGCGCGGATGGAGCCTGCGAAGACAGCGCATCCGCGAGCGTTTCCATCGGTTCCAACGCAGCCTCGTGACCCACCCAGGCCGCACGCTTGCCCGAGATCAGTAGGTTCATCAGTGTCACGAGTTCGAAGGCAGAGACGGTCTCCCGTCCGGTAAGGTCCTTAAAATCGCGTGCGACGATGCGGCGCCGGCTTTCGCTCGTCAGGTCGCGGCGAAACAATTCGATGTTTGAGAGCACCAGATCTGGCGTGCCTTCAGGTGCGTGGCTGTGCAGCCCGGCCTGCGCCAGATGCGCCCATGCCCTGCGCGCAGCGTCGTCATGGCGCGCGTCATCCTGCGGATCATCTGAATCAAAGCGCCGCAACATCTGGAGCTTTTCGATCTTTCCCCGCTCGCGGCGGATCACATCGGATAACCAGGCGCGCGCCTCCTCCGGAGTGATTTTTGTCCTGATGATGTCATCCATAATGTCGTCACTTTCCGCACTGATCCTGCGTGCAAGAATAATCGCAACACGTCGATCCGTCGTCCCCAGAGAGAGCTTCAGATCAACGATTTTTGTGGAAAACGTCCGGATTCGGCGGCGCCATTGATAGGCGGAACCGCGGCGGAAAAGGTGGAGCTGGCCGTGCATTGTCTCGCGTCGTCCTGTCTTCGGACGGGCCGCACAGAGAGAAGGGGATGGAACACCCCAATGCCACACCTACGAAGCCAAAACGGGCATTTCGTAGCAAAATCAACACCTTGAAGATGAAGATGGCTCCGGCGGTAGGGATCGGAGCCATCTTCGTCTCTATGTAACCCATTGATCTTGTTGAGATCAGGTTCCGCAGAGCCGCCGATGGTGTGACAGTCTGGTGTGACACCTGTCACACCAATTTTCATCTGAATCAAGGCTATTTTCAAACTCGCAAGGATCTTGCGGTTGCAAAGAGATTTCTTTGTTCCGCTTGTTTGAACCGGAGAGGGTGCCAATGGGGCTGATTGTCCGGCAACGTTAGGTGCTGGAGGGCCCTGATGCCGTGGAACATCCAAATGGACTTGGAGATTTATATCTTCATTTCCGGCTTCCTTTGTCCAGGTGTGCTTAAAAATTAGGCGATTTCATGCGATTGCCGCACTATCACGAATAGTTTGTTGAATCTATGCGTATAGTTATGATCAACTTTACAAACGACCAAAAACACAACGGGGAACCATCATGATTACTCGACGCAAGTTTCTGGCTACGTCTGCTCTGACCACCGGGGCGCTCGCTATGCCATTTCTCTCTGGGCAAGTGCTTGCTCAAGGAGCTCCGATCACGCTTGCCGTGCCGGTGCCAATCTCGGGGGCATTTGCCGCCAATGGCAAATACGCTGTGATTGGCGCAAAGCTCGCCGCCGATGAGGTGGCAGCGGCACATGGCGTTGAAATCTCGACGCTCGATCTCGATACAGAGGGTAAGCCTGCGACCGCTGTGCGCAGGGTGCAAGACGCGGCAAGCCAAGACGGCGCCAAGTTGTTTGCGGGCGGCATCCTGTCCTCGGTTTCTCTGGCCATGGGTAAAGAAGCCGGACGCGCTGGTGGGGTCTTGATGACAACCGCAGGTGCCGATGAGATTACTGGCAAGGATTGCAACCAATCGACTTTTCGTTGGTCCGTGCCGACCTACGGCGCCATCAACGAGACCGTGCGGCCGCTGATCGACATGCTTCCTGACGCTAAGAAGTGGTATACGATTACGCCGCAATACGTCTTTGGCGAGGGGCTTTTGAGCGCAGCCAAGGATGTGTTCAAGGAGAAGGGCATCGAGCATGTTGGTAACAGCTATCATTCGCTGAGCGAGCGTGAATTTTCAGGCTACCTGACAAACGCCTTATCCGCGCAACCCGACGTGTTGTTGCTGCTGAACTTCGGCTCGCAATCCTCGGCTACGCTGCGTCAAGCGATCTCGTTTGGCATGAAGCAACGCATGACCATCGTCGTTGCGTGGGCTTCGGGCCTCGAGCAGTTCGAAGAACTGGGTGCCGATACCTGCGAAGGCGTCTATTTCGGAGCGCAATACTGGCACGCTGCCGAAGCGCCTGCGAACCAGGCGCTGGTGAAAGCTGTGCAGGAAAAATTCGGCTACAATCCGAATTACTCGCTGGCAGGATCCTACATCATCTCGAAGTTGCTGCTGGAGGCCGCGCTCATGGCTGGCAGCACGGAAGGGCCTGCGGTCGCCAAAGAGCTTGAAGGTATGACTTATGACGGCCTGACAGGGCCAGAAACGGTGCGCGCTGCCGACCACCAAGTGATCAAGAACTATTACCTGCTCAAGGGAAAGGCCAAGGCCGACATGAAGGACAAGGATGATTACGCCGAGATCATCCACTCTGGGCAATCCTTCCTCGACCCGGAAGCGGCTGGCTGCAAGATGCCCAGCTAAGAGGGCTGATCTCGTTTGATCGATCCGCTGGGGCAGCCTGTCCCGGCGGTGTCCTGACCGCGCAATTTGGCAATTTGGGAGCGTGTCCCCGTGATCTATTTGTTCCAGATCCTCAACGGCATCGGACTTGGGATGCTGTATTTTCTGCTCGCAGCCGGGCTAAGCATCATCTTCGGACTGCTGCAATTCGTGAATTTCGCCCATGGCGCGTTTTATCTTCTGGGTGCCTATCTTACCTATGATCTGGTCGATCGCGGTGTGAGTTTTTGGATTGCGCTGCCAATTGCGACGCTAGTTGTCGCGTTAGTCGCTGGCGCTATCGAGGCGCTGCTGCTGCACCGCATTTATAAATTGCCCCACACGTTCCATATCCTCGTGACGGTCGGGATTGCGCTTGTGTTCCAAGAACTTGCGATCATTATATGGGGGCCAATAGGGGGCTCGGTGCCGACGCCAGATGGGTTGAACGGCGTGGTGATGCTGGGCAATTTCGTCTATCCGCAATACCGCCTCTTCACGATCGCGGTCACGGCGGTTCTGGCTGGTGGGCTGTGGTGGCTGCTTGAGGGCACGCGGTTGGGGGCGATCGTGCGGGCCGGATCGGAATCGGCCTCGAATATGGCGCTTCTGGGCTACAACACCATGCGCATCAATACCGCCGTCTTTGCGTTCGGTGCTGGGCTTGCTGGTCTTGCTGGAGCGCTGGCAGCACCGATCCGCGGGGTAGACCCCTTCATGGGGGCTGAGGCGCTGTCAGTGGCCTTCGTGGTCGTGGTGATCGGTGGTATGGGCAGCTATTCCGGCGCGCTCGTGGCTGGCCTGCTGATCGGCATCACCCAAAGCCTCATGTCGACCATCTGGCCGCAGGGTGCGCAGCTATTCATCTATATCGCTATGGCAGCGGTGATCGCGATCCGTCCGCGTGGCCTTCTGGGGAGGATCTAAGCGGTGCATGTTCTCGACACAGTTAAAGTCCAGATATTCTTGGCGCTCGCGACCGTGGTGATCTTGCCGCTGGTGCTCAGCTCGGGCATCCTCGCCACAGAAATCCTGATTTATGCGATGGTTGTTGCAGCCTGTAATCTCTTGCTGGGCTACACCGGGCTTCTCTCGTTTGGCCAAGGCATATTCTTTGGATTGGGCACCTATGTGGCGGGCGTTCTGACGACCCGCTGGCAGGTGCCGGTGCCGCTTGTGATGCTCTGCGCAGTGGTGTTGGGGGCCGTCGTCGCAACGGCGGTGGGGTGGTTCTCAATTCGCCGTCAGGGCGTTTATTTCGTGATGCTGACGTTGGCATTTTCGCAGATGTTCTATTTCCTCGCGTATACGTTTAGCGACATCACAGGCGGCGATAACGGGCTGCTTGGCGTGCCGCGTCCTCAGCTCATGGGCCATACGTTGGATGGTCCGTGGAGTTATTACACTTATGTTGCGCTGTTCTTTCTGGTGATCTTTTCGTTGCTTTTGGTCGTTACGCGCTCAACCTTTGGGCGGACCTTGCTTGCAATCCGCGAGAACGAGGGGCGCGCCGCTGCAATCGGCTTTCCCGTGCGGCTGTTCAAGATTGAGGCCTTTGCGATCTCGGGAGCGATCACTGCGCTAGGCGGGGCGTTACATGCTATGTTGATCGGCATCGCGCCGCTCGAGAGCATAAACTACCACACCAGCGAAATGATCCTCGTGATGACAATCATTGGCGGCTCTACCAGCCTCTTCGGCTCGGTGGTGGGTGCGGGTTTTTATCTTGTGCTTGCCGATACGCTTTCGGTTATCTGGCCACGTTGGTTGCTGTTGTTGGGCCTTGTTCTGGTCGCTGTAGCGCTGTTTTTCCAACGCGGTCTTTGGGGACTGGTCGAGCGGCTCTGGGACGGCACCATCGCGCGGTTTGCCACCTCGAAAAAGGAGGGTCCCGATGTCTGAGATTGCTTTGCAAACACGGGGCCTGGGTGTGCGTTACGGTTCGTTCGATGCGCTCAGTGAGGTTGACCTCGCCGTTAAACGTAATTCCGTCCATTCGGTGATCGGTCCCAACGGAGCGGGCAAGACAACGCTGTTTCATGCGCTGACGGGCACCGTTTCGGCCAACAGTGGCCGGATTGAGCTAGAGGGGCGTGATATTACCCGCGCCTCGGATGACGACCGAGTCCGATTGGGAATTGCGCGTTCGTTTCAGGTCACGAGCCTGTTTCCCGAGCTAAGCCTGCGCGAAAATCTGCGCCTCGCCGCCCAAGGGCGCACGCCGTGGCAAGCACTGATCCCGTGGCGCCGCGCTGAGGCGAGCACCGAGATCCTAGAAACGGCCGATGCGGTGATCGAGCGATTGTCTTTACAAAACGTAGCAACGCGACCCGCAGGTGAGTTGTCACACGGTCAGCAGCGCCGGCTTGAGGTTGGCATGGCGATCGCGGCCCGCCCGCGGGTAATCCTTCTTGACGAGCCGACCTCTGGAATGGGGATCGACGATATCGACGGTATGAAGACACTGATCCGCGATCTGGGTGGGGATCACACGGTGCTGTTCATCGAGCATAATATGGGCATCGTGATGAACATCTCGGACACGGTGACGGTGATGCGTTTGGGTCGCAAGCTCGTTGAGGGACCGCCTGCACAGGTGCGTGAAGATCCTGAGGTCAAGCGGGCCTATCTCGGCAATATGATCACGGGAGATATCGCATGACAGCGGCACTTCGGATCACTGATCTGCAAAGCTATTACGGCAAGAGCCACATCCTGCAAGGAGTGTCACTTGAACTGGGCGAGGGCGAAATCGTGACGCTGCTTGGGCGCAACGGCGCGGGGAAAAGCACGACGCTCAAATCCGCAGTCGGAGCCCTGACGCCGCGTTCGGGTCGGGTCGAGTTGTCCGGACGCGATGTGACGGGCCAACCTGCACATCGTATTGCCTCGGCGGGGCTGTCATTGGTGCCTGAGGATCGCGGTATCTTCCAGCTACTCACCGTCGAGGAGAACCTGCGCATTGCGGTGCGGCGTGGCTCGCCTTGGGCAATGTCCGACATCTACCGGATATTCCCGCGCCTTGAAGAGCGCAGGCGCAATGGAGGAGGAAAGCTCTCTGGCGGTGAGCAACAGATGCTCTCCATTGCACGCGCGCTTCTAGGGGGGCCGAAGGTGTTGATGCTGGACGAACCGGTCGAGGGGCTCGCGCCGATCATCGTCGAAGAGATCGTGGACCAGATCCGCCTGATACGCGATGCAGGCGTGCCGATCTTGCTGGTCGAGCAGAACCTTGCCGTGTGCCGGGCGCTGGCCGACCGTCATTACATCTTAGAAATGGGCCGCATCGTGCATGTCGCGGATGCGGCCGGATTTGCCCGTGATCCCGCAACGATTGATCGCTATCTAGGGGTGAGCGCCTAAGCGCGCCGAACCAATTAAGGATGAAGAGTGTCGGATCATACCAACAAAGACGGACCGCGCGAGATGGCGCGAATAGGCAAGGATACACCGTCGCGCCCGGCCGGGCGTCTGACCCGGATCAAGCTGTCCGACCAAATCACCGAGGAAATTCGCCGCCGGATCTCGCGCGAGGGGTTGCACCCGGGCGACCGCCTTCCCAACGAGCGCAGCCTCATGGAATATTACGGTTGCTCCAAAGGGACGATCCGCGAGGCGCTCAAAGCGCTCGAGGTCGAGGGGCTTTTGCGCATGGTTTCGGGGCCCAATGGTGGGCCCGAGGTTCAGGCCGCGTCGATCGATATTGTTACTCAGCAGCTGCGCCGCTACTTGCATTTTCAAAAGCTCGATTTCGCACAGGTTTACGAGTTGCGCCAAACGCTCGAAGTTGTTTTGGCGCGCAACGTGACAGGGCGGTTGACCGAAGAGCACCTGACCCGGCTTGCGCAGAATATCGCGCTTTGCGATGCGGCCAATCAAGCGCAGGATCGAGAGCGGGTTCGCACCGCAGAGACCGAGTTCCACGACATTTTGTGCGAGGCCTCAGACAACGTGATGCTGATTTTCATGTGCCGTTTCCTGAATTCAATGTTGCGCGATCTTGTGAGCTATCGTTCCGAAGCGATGGTCGAGCACGATCATTTCGGCGCGCACAACGTCGATGCTCATCGCGATTTGCTGGCGGCATTTCGCGCGCGCGATGCCGATGCAGCGGCAGCAATCATGAGCGAGCATATGGATTGCGCATCGCGTTTCATGCGCAAGCTCGATGCTTCTTTTCACATGGATAGGATCTTGACGCGTTAAGCGTCAAATTTAGCCAAGCCGCTCTTACGGCAAGAACGCGTTTCGACGTGTTCGACTGTTGAATATTGATAATACAGGAGTTCTTTGTATGACCGATCTAGCAGACACCCCGCTTTGGGCGCTTGGCGCGACGCAAATCGCAGCGCTTGTGCGCGCGCGCAAAATCAGCGCACGCGAAGTGGCGCAAGCGGGGCTCGACCGGCTTGAAGCAGTCAATCCGATGATCAACGCGGTCGTTGAATGTCGGCCCGACGAGACGCTCGCCGCCGCCGATGCGATTGATGATCGGATCGCGCGTGGCGTGGATCCGGGGCCATTGGCCGGGGTGCCGGTGACGATCAAGGTGATTGTCGACCAGCGTGGCTATGCGACGACAAACGGGCTTCGGTCACAGAAAAATCTGATTGCAACTGTTAGTAGCCCCGTTGTCGAGAACCTGCTGGGCGCGGGAGCAGTGAGCCTTGGCAGGACAAACACTCCGGCTTTCAGCTATCGCTGGTTTACCAATAACCAGCTACACGGTCACACCTACAATCCACGCCGCAAAGATATAACACCCGGCGGATCTTCAGGTGGGGCAGGGGCCGCAGTCGCGGCCGGGATTGGCGCGATCGCTCACGGAACTGACATTGCGGGCTCTGTGCGCTACCCGGCTTATGCCTGTGGCGTGCATGGGCTGCGACCCAGCTTCGGGCGCATTGCCGCGCATAATGAAAGTGGTGCCGAACGCGACATTGGTGGCCAGATCATGGCGGCCTCGGGCCCGCTAGCCCGCTCGGTCGCAGATCTGTGGTTGGGTTTCACCGCCATGGCGAAACCTGATCCGCGTGACATCTGGTCGGTGCCCGCGCCGTTGATCGGCCCGCCAGTTGATCGGCGCGCAGCACTTTGCCTGCGCCCGGACGGGATGGATACCGATCCGGCGCTTGAGGGTGTCTTGCTTGAAGCTGCCGAAAAGCTGCGCGCCGCCGGTTGGGTCGTCGATGAGGTGGAAACCCTGCCGCCGATTGCTGAGGCGGCGCAACTTCAGATCACTCTTTGGCTCGGACATGATTATTCAGGAAAATATGCCGCCGCACAGGCAGAGGGCGATCCGGGTGCGTTGCGCGCGCTTGAGGGACAAGGAGACTTCGTGCGTTCTCTCGCACCTGATGCCATCCCTCTGGCCCTGATCCGCCGTGCCGAAATCACGCGCGCCTGGAACGTGTTTTTACAGCAATATCCGATTGTTTTGCTGCCACCCAGTGCGGAGCTTCCTTTCCCCGATGATCTTGATCTGGGCACCGACGAGGATTATCGCCGTGTCTGGCGCGCGCAGATGTCTATGGTCGGGCTACCCGTCACCGGATTACCTGCCTTGGCGCTTGCTAGTGGAGAAACCCCGGATGGCGCTCCGCTTGGGATACAGATGGTGGCATCGCGGTTCCGAGAAGACGTGTTATTCGACGCCGCTCGCGAAATTGAAGCTCGCTCTGTCCCGGTCACGATCGCGCAAATCTGAGGTTTTAAGGGCGTTAATGATGCAACCGGGCCTCGCGTGAGAACTACTTGCGGATAGGGTTAGCCAGCGTTGCGGACCAACGCCTTTATTTCGTCTACCGAACTGTTCCACCAATCCAGCAACTCGGAGGAAGCCGTTAACGCTGTCTCAACGGCTGGTAATTGTGTCAATAAAGGGCGCTGTGTATCCATTCGGGGAGTGTCCATCACACACTGGGACTAAACACCTAGCCCGCGGACCTCATGAAAACGTGCTCTTTTCTTTGTCGCTCGGGCGGTGTATTTACTGGGATCAGTAACGCGCCGATTTGAGCATCAGCTTGCGGGCGCGAAATAAATACAGCTAAAGCGAAGAAAACCATCGCGTTTTCTTCCAACTATCCGCGCCGAGGCGCGAAAGGAGGTCGCGATGGGCATTGCCCTGCAAGATACGTGTCTACACCATGCCCCTGTGCCCGCAGCACAGATTAACGAGACACGGCGTGCGTTTCCGGGGGCGCGTTTCCTCTATGAACTGGATTTCGAGGCTGATGATCCGTTGCAGGGTGTTGCGATCTGCGCGACCGGTTTGCGCGGCGCCGGGTTGAAGCTCAATCTGCTGCGCTGCACGGCCGGCGGCGTGATTTCGCTGCGCGTTGAGGATCAGGGCGAGGGCGATCTGCACGCGCTCACGCATTGGCTGGCCGCGCAAGACACGGTCAAGCTGCGCCACTGGGTTACAGTGCTGACGTAACATTTCCGAGCTTGGCGGGCCGCCGGACGCGCCGGATTACTCCGGTGTCAGGCTCGCCATTCGACCCAGCACGTCGAGCCCTTGCATGTTCAGGAAATGTAGCATGTCGATGAAGATCCAGTTCTCTGCGAGCTTGTCGCCCTCTCGCCGATATATGTCCACCACTCGCATGTCGGCCGTGGTTTTCCCGTTCGCGGTGAGGCCCATGTAGCCGCCGGTGGGTGTAAGCGTCAGATTGGGCCAGCCGAAGAAACCGCCAAAATTCCCCTCCGCGAGACGGCAGAGGTGCCCGTTGAAATTGCGATCTGTGATCTGAGCTCGGAACGGCTTCTGGTGCTGCTCGATATAGCGTGGGATCGTATAGGTGGCACCGATCCCGTCAGGGCCCCACCAGATCATATCGTCGTGCCAACACGCCGCGAGCTCGTCCGCCGGACCCTTGTATTGCTGGTGATCATTGATGTCGCCGATCATGCGGTTGATGAGCGCAAGCGTCTTCTCTCCCATCGCCGGGTCTTGCCCGTCGAACAGAAGCCCGTCATGGGTTGCGGGACCTGGCTGCACCAGATGCGCACCGGTTTGAGGAGGCAGGGGGCGCAGGCCCGCTTGATGCATCAAGTGAATCAGGTCGAAGAACAGTGCCGTCTCGACGATCTGACCATCTTCGACCTTGTTGAACTCCGCATAGCGCAACATGGCGATCTTGCCGGTTGGGCGGATCCCAAGAAATGCCCGGTCGAAAAGCGCCATCAGATGTCCCATCGAAACGACCCAGGTCGACCGGAAGCCGTCGATCTGGTTCGGACCGGCCATGAAAACGTCCTGTCGGCGCTGCACACGTGTCATGGAGGTCAGGAAGGGCCCCCAGAACGCCTCTGCCACTGCGCCTGCGCCGGT
This sequence comes from Thioclava arctica, assembly GCF_040892615.1. NCBI lineage: Bacteria > Pseudomonadati > Pseudomonadota > Alphaproteobacteria > Rhodobacterales > Paracoccaceae > Thioclava > Thioclava arctica. The sequence continues at coordinate 25,855 of NZ_JBFRYC010000016.1, read as the reverse complement.
TTGTTCGTGGAGAGGGTGCATCCCGCGCCAGAGCCAGTCGGGATGTGTTCTGCGACCCAGGGCCTCGGCAATCGTGGCAGGGGTTGCAGCGGCGATCTCTGCGTAATGGTCGAGAACGACCTGCTTGGCGGATTGGATGTCAGTCATCTGTTAGCCTCGGGCTTGAGTGAGAAAAGAAAACGACTCGGGCTTTGGTGCTCGAAACGGCTTCTCAGGTCTCGAAAGAGTGGGGTAGACGGTTGCTTTTTCGTATTTTATCAACCGCCTAACGGATATTTGCATACGTTTGCAAAAAAAATCTTGCCACGTGGTGCGAGGCGAGTCTACTGTTTTTGCAAACGTATGCAAAATACCGCACCAGCGGCTGACAGGGATGACACGATGGCCGAGATCGAACTGCGTAATGTGTGCAAGCGCTGGGGAACCTTCGTCGGTGTCCACAGTGTCGACCTGAAGATTGCAGATCGCGAATTCCTGGTTCTGCTCGGACCGTCGGGATGTGGCAAAACCACTACTATGCGGATGATCGCAGGGCTCGAGGATGTGAGCGAGGGCGAGATCAGAATTGGCGATCGTTTGGTGAACGACCTCGATCCCAAGGATCGCGACGTGGCGATGGTGTTCCAATCCTACGGCCTGTATCCCAACATGACCGTCTACGAGAACATCCGATTTCCCCTGAAAGTGCGGAAGGCGGTTCCCTCAACCCATGACGAACGCGTCAAGCGCGCCGCTGAAATGGTCGAGCTGTCGGATTTCATGCATCGCAAGCCCTCCGAACTTTCGGGAGGCCAACGTCAGCGCGTCGCCCTCGCGCGCGCTATCGTGCGCAAGCCGTCCGTTTTCTTGATGGATGAGCCGCTTTCGAACCTCGATGCCAAGCTGCGTGTCTCGACTCGGGCCCAGATCAAGAACCTCAGCCACGAGCTTCAGGCGACGACCATCTACGTCACCCACGACCAGATCGAAGCGATGACTCTCGCGGATCGCGTCGTGGTGATGAACCGCGGCAAGATCCAGCAGGTCGGTTCGCCCACCGAGATCTATGATCGCCCGTCCAATACGTTCGTTGCCGGCTTCATCGGTTCACCGGCAATGAACCTGGTGGAAGGTGAAATCCGTGGCGGCGTTTTCGAAGCGAAAAACGTGCGGATCGAAGGGCTTTCGATGCCGGATGGACCTGTGATTGTGGGCTTTCGGGCTGAAGACGCCGCCGTTGCTTCAAGTGCTGGTGAAATCTCGGCTCCCGTCTACACGATGGAGCTGCTGGGCGACTCAACGATGATCGCCGTGCGCGCGGGGGGGGGCATGGTCAGCGTGAAGGCTGCTAAGGACTACCGCGCCGAGATCGGCGACCCGGTCAGCCTCTCGGTGCCCGCCGCCATCTGCCACATCTTCGACAAGACCACAGGCGCGCGGATCGAGACCGGGCGCTGAGTAAACCAAGAATAAAAGCCGAAAATAAATCACACAGGGAGACAAGGCAATGTTCGGAAAGAAGCTGATCCTCGCGGGCGCCATGTCCGTTATGGCATCTGGAGCCTGGGCGGAGTGCTCGTTCAAGAATACCGTTCCGGTGAAGCTGCTGGCAGCGGGCTTCGAGGCCTGGAAAGACGTCGCCGGAGCAATGGGCGAATGTGGCAATTTCACCGCAGAGCTCGACCAAGAATTCAAGACGAAGCAACCCGCCGCCTTTGCCGCTAACCCGGCGCTATATCAGCTTGGCGGAGTTGCGAATTCGACGATTGTGCCGCTGATCAATGAAGGCACGATCCGGCCGCTAGACGATCTCGTTGCGAAATACGGCAAAGGCCTGAACGAGAACCAGCTGATCCGCATCAACGGCAAGATCATGGCCGTCGCATTTCAGGTCAACGCGCAGCATCTGATGTATCGCAAGGACGTCTTCGATCAGCTCGGTCTGTCTGCGCCCAAGACCTATGACGATGTGCTCGCGGCGGCCGAGAAGATCCGCGCAGCCGGGATCATGCAATATCCGATTGGCGGAACGTTTCAGACCGGCTGGAACCTGTCGATGGAGTTCGTCAACGATTACCTCGGCGAGGGTGGCACCTTTTTTGGTCCGGGCAACACGCCCGCGATCAACAATGCGACCGGCGTCAAGGTGCTCGAGTTGATGAAGGCCGAGACCAAGTATATGAACCCCGAATTCCTGACATCGGATAGCACTGTCGTCCAGCAGCAGTTCCAGCAGGGCAAGATTGCAATGGCCAATCTCTGGGGGTCGCGCGCCGGGGCGATGGACGATCCGAAGGAAAGCCAGGTCGTTGGCAAGGTGAAGATGGCTTCGGCTCCGATGGGCTCGGTCAGGCCGATGACGACCCTCTGGTGGGATGGCATCGTCGTTGCAAAGAACATCTCCGATGAGCAAGCGGATGCTGCTTTCCGCGTCGCGATGGCTGGCATGAGCCCGGAGATGGTCAAGGCGCATAATGACGACGCGATTTGGCTGATCAAAGGCTTCCAGCCCGGCCCGACCGCCGAAGGTGCGATCGCAAGCGCAAATGGAGGCGCCGCGCCGTTCCCTGCCAGCACCGAGATGGGACTTCTCCAGACGGCACTGGGGAATGGGCTTGCCGATTATCTCCTTGGCAAGAAGGACGCCAAGACCGCGCTGGCCGACATCGAGGCGGCCTATATCACCTCCGCCAAAGAAGCGGGCCTGATGCAATAAGTCCCGCGCCGCGCGACGCCCTGGATCGTCGCGCGGCTCTCACTCACCGGCGCAGCGGAGACCGTTATGAAACGCAAGACATTCCTGGCCTTCATCGCCCCGTCCGTGGTGATGATGCTGGTCTTCATCGCCGCGCCGCTTGCGACGGTGTTCTGGAACAGCTTCCACGTTACGCAGCCGATCTATGACAAGGTTCAGGTCGAGACTTGCACTCCGGGATTCCTCAAGCAGATTTGCACGACCGAAGACAAGCTGCAGCCGCGCATCGGAACTGACGGCAAGGTCGAGACCCAGACTGAATTCGTCGGCTGGAAGAGCTATGGCAACGTGCTTGAGTTGGGGCGCGTCGCCGAGGCTTTCGCGAAACGTAGCTGGTCGGACCTGATGGCGATCGATTTCTGGAAAGCGCTGCGTTTCACCCTGACCTTCACTCTCATCACCTTGCCCTTTGTGATCGGCTTGGGTCTGGCAATCGCCCTTGCCGTGAACAATGCCGCGCGCGAAATCCGGGGCCAGGTGATCTTTATCTCCTTGTTGCCCTTCATCATCACGCCGGTAATCGGAGCGCTTTCCATCCGGTGGCTTTTTGTTGGTGACGGCATTCTGACAGCCGCGCTGAACCACTTGCTGGGGCACCAAGTCTATATGTTCGCTCATGGCTGGACGATCGAGATCCTGATCCTCTTCTTCCGGGTCTGGCACGTTGCACCCTTCGCTTTTGTGGTGTTCTACGCTGGTTTGCAAACGGTCAATCAGGACACGCTTGAGAGCGCCGTCATCGATGGGGCGAGCCGGTTCGAGCGGCTGCGCTATGTAGTGATCCCGCATCTGATGCCACTGATAGTTTTCGTTGCCCTGATCCACCTGATGGATGCTTACCGGGTCTTCGAAGAGATCGTCGGTTTTGCGTCGCAAAGCCATGTGATCTCGCTGCAATGGCTGACCTACCAGTTCCTCGAACCCGATCAGTCCGGCAATCGCTCGATCAGCCGTGCCTCGGCCAGCGCGATGCTGACGATGGTCGGCATTGTGATCCTTCTCATTCCACTCCTGCGCAAGACCTGGCGCGATCATAAGGGGGCGCATTGATGTCCACGCCTAAAGCTTTGCAGCAGTCTTTCGGTCTGCGTGCCGGATCCGCCATCTTCCTGATTTTCTGGTCGTTGCTGGCAGCCTTTCCGATCTTCTGGGTTGCCGTGATGAGCTTCAAGTTGCCCATCGATGCCTTCTCGCAAAATCCCTTCGCGGTCATCTTCGGGCCCGCGACGCTGGCGGCGGGGCATGGGCTGTCGGTGCTTGATATCCTGCTCGGCCTCGTTGTGCTGATCTTCACCGCTTGGTTTGCGATGCGTCGCCTGCCGGTGCTGGTGAGGCGGTATTCGCCCGCGGGCTGGATTGCTTTGGGCTGGATCGCCGGGGCTAGCCTGTTCGGAGCGCTTTTTGTGGTCGTCTTCTTCACTCTTCTGCCGCCGGTCGCTCATGCACTGGACGCGATCGCGGGACCGCTCGGGCACAAGGTTGTCGGTCTGACGACAGAGCAATATCGCGCGGTTTGGGTTGATCGGCAGTTCTATCGCAACTTCGCCAATTCCATGCTTATTACCGGGGGTGTGGTCACCGTCTCGCTCACGGTGGGCACACTCGCTGGCTATGCGCTCGCGCGAGCGGGTGGCTCGTTCGCCTTCTGGATATTGATCATTGCGCTAGTGTTTCGGGCTTTGCCGCATTCGGTGCTGGTCGCCGGCTACCTTCCGGTTTTCATCAACTCCGCTGAATACCTGCGACCGATCCTGGGCGATCATGCGCCCACGCTTTACGGCCAGCCGTGGGCCGTGATCGCGGTCTTGGTGGCAATCAACCAGCCATTCACGATCTGGATGCTGCGCTCGTTCTTCCAGAACATCCCCGCTGATCTTGACGAGGCGGCGCGTGTCGATGGCTGCACCCATTTCCAGGCTTTTCGTTGGGTCATCATGCCCGTCATGTGGCCGGGTGTCATCACGACGGGCCTGTTCAGTTTCCTGCTCGCCTATAACGACTTTCTCGTGTGCTCGCTGCTGCTGGACGCGCAAAACCAGACCATGGTCCCCGCGATCATGAGCTTCTTCAATCGCGAGACGACGACGACTGATCAGGTGCAGGCTGTGGCGGCCGCGGTGTCGATCACGGCGCCGCTCTTGCTGCTGGTCATGGTGTTCCAGCGCCAGATCGTCAGCGGCCTGACCGCCGGCGCTGTGAAGGGGTAGGGCAAACGTTTTCGCAGGGGAGGGCCGGGAGGCTTTCGACTGCGGCGAAAAGACACCGCCGCGCCCGGCCTGATGGCCGCCGGCAACACCAAACGGAGGAATGACATGGCCGACTATCTGAAACGAGGAAAACCCGAGGCAGAGCGCACCGAAGATGACGCCAAGGTGCGCGGCATCGTGCAAACAGCGCTTGCCGATATCGACAAGCGTGGTGATGCCGCAGTGCGCGAGATGTCGGAGAAATTTGACCGCTACAGTCCCCCTGCGTTTCGGCTTAGCGCCTCAGACATCGAGGCGATTGTCTCGAAGGTTTCTACGCGCGAGATGGCTGATATCCGTTTTGCTCACGACCAGGTGGTGAAGTTTGCGCGTGCGCAACGGGCCTCGATGACCGATCTCGAAGTCGAGACTTTGCCTGGTGTAATCCTGGGTCACCGCAATATCCCGGTGCAATCGGTGGGGTGCTATGTGCCGGGCGGGAAATTCCCGATGGTGGCCTCGGCGCATATGTCGGTGGCTACGGCTTCCGTCGCGGGTGTGCCGCGGATCGCGGCTGCGACGCCGCCTTTCAAGGGAGAACCCAATCCGGGAGTGATCGCCGCGATGCACATGGGTGGGGCCCATGAGATCTACGTGCTTGGCGGGATCCAGGCGGTAGGAGCGATGGCGCTTGGCACCGAGACGATCGAACCGGTCCATATGCTCGTGGGTCCGGGCAATGCCTTTGTGGCCGAAGCGAAGCGCCAGCTTTTCGGACGCGTCGGGATCGATCTTTTCGCAGGGCCGACCGAAACAATGGTCATCGCCGACGAGACGGTAGATGCGGAGCTTTGCGCGACCGACCTTTTGGGACAGGCGGAGCATGGGTATAACTCGCCCGCCGTGCTCGTAACAAATTCGCGTAAGCTCGCCGTGGAAACCTTGGCCGAGATCGAGCGGTTGTTAACGGTGCTGCCGACAGCCGAGACCGCTGGCAAGAGCTGGGAGGACTATGGCGAGGTTATTCTCTGCGCAGATCACGCCGAAATGCTGAAGGTCGCCAACGACATCGCGTCCGAGCATGTGCAGGTGATGACGGATCGCGACGACTGGTATCTTGAGAACATGACCAGCTATGGCGCGCTGTTCCTTGGCCCACGCACCAATGTCGCCAATGGTGATAAGGTGATCGGCACAAACCATACACTGCCGACCAAGAAGGCCGGGCGCTACACTGGTGGCCTATGGGTGGGAAAATTCCTCAAAACCCATAGCTATCAGCGTGTCGTCACCGATGCGGCTGCAACGATGGTGGGCGAATACGGCTCGCGTTTGTGCATGCTTGAAGGTTTTGTCGGTCACGCCGAGCAGTGCAATATCCGCGTCCGCCGCTACGGCGGCATCAATGTGCCCTACGGCGCCGGTGCGCCCTACCGGGAGGCCGCGGAATGAGCCTTGACCAGCATAGTCAACACAAGGCGCTGATCGCACCCCTTCGTGCAGCGATGTATGACTTCGAGGCCGGGACTGTGCGCGCGGCTCTCGAGGCGGTCTTTGCGCCTGACGCGACGATCCACCTGTCGCATCCTTTCGGCACCTTCGTGGGGCCTGCGGATTTCTACGACGGGGCCTATGGACCGCTTCTTTCAGCATGGCCCGATCTCGAGCGGCGCGATTATATTGTGATGGCGGGGCAGACGCCGGAGGGCGCTGATTGGGTCGGCTGCGGCGGCTATTATACTGGCAGCTTCGAGCGCCCTTTGCTTGACATTCCTGCAACTGGTCATCAGGTTGCCATGCGCTTTCACGAGTTCTACCGCATCGAGAATGGCCGTGCCGTCGAATTTCAGGCGATATGGGATCTTCCCGAGGTCATGATGCAGGCCGGAGCTTGGCCGATGCAGCGTAGCCTGGGGCGCGAATGGCAGGTGCCCGCACCTGCGACGCAGGACGGTTTCGTGCCGGGGCCTCATGACGAGGCAACCGGACGCCGCACCTGCCAGCACATTATCGATATGCTAGAATGTATGACGCGCCACCCCGCGCAGGGCGGCCCGGAAATCATGGAAATGGAGCGGTTCTGGCATCCGCGCATGAACTGGTATGGTCCCTCGGGGATCGGCACCGGCCGTGGCATCAAGGGCTTTCGCAACTGGCACCAGATCCCGTTTCTCAACGGGATGCCGGACCGTGGGAAATATGTGGACGAGATCGACCATCATTTCTTCGGTGATCACAATTACGCTGCGGTGACCGGCTGGCCCAATATGATCCAGACGATCACCGCCAGCGGCTGGCTGGGCATTGCGCCCAATGACACGCGCATCAAGATGCGCAGCCTCGATTTCTGGCGGCTCGAAAACGGGCTGATCCGCGAGAACTGGGTGCTTGTCGATCTCTTGCACATGTATGACCAGATCGGCGTCGACGTGTTCTCGCGGCTGCGCGAATTCAACAAGGCTCGCACCGGTTTCGACCCCGAGACAGGGAGGGCGCTCTGATGGATCTGCCGTGCACACCCTCTTTCCGACTCGACGGGCGGCGGGCGCTCGTAACGGGCGCGAGTTCGGGGATCGGGCTCGGCTGCGCCGTGGCGCTCGCCGAGGCCGGGGCAGAGGTGACGCTCGCTGCGCGCTCGGTGGATCGGCTCGAAGAGCTTCGCGAGAATTTCACGGCACGGGGATGGGCAGCGCAGGCGTTGCCGCTCGACGTTGCAGACGTTGCAGCGACCCGTGCGTCCGTCACTCAAGCTGGACCCTATGACATTCTCGTCAATGCCGCAGGGCTTGCGCGCCATGCGCCGGCGCTCGAAACGACGGAGGATGACTTCGATGCGGTCACGGCGGTCAATCTGCGCGGGGCCTATTTCCTGACCCAAGCGGTCGCTCGTGGATTGATCGAGGCAGGCCGAGGTGGTTCGCTAATCAATATTTCGAGCCAGATGGGACATGTCGGCGGCATCGATCGAGCCCTTTATTGCGCGAGCAAACATGCGGTCGAGGGCTTCACCAAGGCGATGGCGCTGGAATGGGGAAAGGCCGGCATCCGGGTCAACACTGTGTGCCCGACCTTCATCCGCACGCCGCTGACCGAGCCGTCATTCTGCGATTCCGAGCGGCGAGCGTGGCTTCTCGAGAAAATCAAGTTGGGCCGTGCAGGTGAAGTGCAGGATGTGATGGGAGCGGTTCTTTACCTCGCGACCGATGCGTCAGCGTTGGTCACGGGCACGGCATTGATGGTGGACGGAGGTTGGACGGCGGACTGATGGCAAATGAAAAGATTACATCCCTTGAAGTGGCGCGTCTGGCGGGCGTCAGCCAGTCCGCGGTAAGCCGCGTCTTCACGCCGGGCGCGTCGGTTTCGAAAAAGACCGCCGAGAAGGTTCATGCGGCCGCCGCCAAGCTCAGCTATCGCCCGAATATTCTCGCGCGCTCCCTCATTACCGGACGCAGCCGGATCATCGGCCTCGTGGTCGCCTATCTCGAAAACTACTTCTATCCCGAAGCGGTTGAGCGCCTCTCCAATGCTTTGCAGGCCGAAGGATACCACGTGCTCGTCTTCATGGCCTCTCACACCGCGGGCAATGTCGATCATGTGCTGCAGGAAATCCTCGACTACCAGGTCGACGGGATCATCATGGCCTCTGTCGCGATGTCTTCGGAGCTCGGGGCGCGCTGCGAAGCCGCGGGCGTCCCCGTGGTGCTCTTCAACCGTTACCAAGAAGATCAGGGGGTATCTTCGGTCGCTTCCGACAATTTCGGGGGCGCGAGGGACGCTGCGCGATTCCTTGTCGCCGGCGGCCATCGAAGAATCGCTCATATTGCGGGCTGGGAGGGCGCCTCGACGCAACGAGACCGGGAGTCGGGGTTCCGAGCAGGGCTCGCGGAAGCCGGGCTCGACTTCTGCGGTCGCGAGATCGGCAACTTCAACATCGATAAGGCGCGCGAAGCGACGCGACAGCTCTTTGCGAGCAAGGAGCGTCCTGACGCCGTATTCGTCACCAATGATCACATGGCGTTCGGGGTCATGGACGTGCTGCGGTTCGAACTTGGGCTTTCGATCCCTAACGACGTTTCCGTGGTTGCCTACGATGACGTCCCGCCAGCGGCTTGGCCCGCCTACGACCTCACGACCGTGCGCCAGCGCGCAAGACGAATGGTCGCTGCAACCGTCGAGATCCTGCTCGACAGGATTGCAGAGCAGAAAACGCCGCCGCGACATGTGGCGATCGAGTCACCGCTCATCGTGCGCGGTTCGGCTCGCCTACCGGAAGGATGGAAATCATGAAGGGTTTCGACCCGAAGTTTCGGGACTTTCCCGACTATATCATCGGCATCACGCGTGAGATCTGGGAGGATCGCGGCATCGCGACGCTTCACGACTACTACGCGCCCGATATCATCGTCCGTTCGCCGGCATCTATCGTGGTCGGCAATGAGGGCGTGATCGCTGCGACCATGGCGACCCTGTCGGAATTTCCGGACCGCACTCTGCTGCCGGAGGATGTGATCTGGTCCGGCACCCCGGAGGAGGGGATGCTCTCGTCGCACCGGATCTTCTCGACTGCTACCCATGCGGGGGATGGGGTCTACGGGCCAGCGAGCGGCACGAAGCTCGGCTACCGCATCATCGCCGACTGCCACGCGATCGACAATCAGATCAACGACGAATGGCTGATCCGCGATCAAGGCGCGATCGTGCGCCAGATGGGATGGGAGCCCAAGTCCTACGCGCGCGACCTGATCGCGCGCGAGGATGGACCCGACGCATGCGTGCGTCCTTTCACACCGAGCGTCGACCGGCCCGGTCCCTACAAGGGTAAAGGCAACGATAACGAATGGGGTGCCCGCCACGGCGATCTGCTGACGCGTATCATGAACGCGGACATGCGCGCGATCGGTGCCGAATACGACCGCGGGTGCCACCTTGAATTGCCGGGGGGCGTCACCGAGCACGGGCCCGGGGCCGCCGACCGGTTCTGGATGGGCCTGCGCGCGAGTTTTCCCTCGGCCGAGTTTCGCATCGAGCACCAGATCGGCCTTGATGACCCGCTGATGCCGCCGCGCTCGGCGCTGCGCTGGTCGCTCTCGGGGCGCCATGATGGCTGGGGCGTCTTCGGCCGGCCCACCGGCGCCGAGGTCTATGTCATGGGCGCATGCCATGCCGAATTCGGACCGCGCGGGCTGCGCCGCGATTACGTGATCTACGACGAAACCTCGATCTGGAAACAGATCCTTCTTCAAACAGGTGACTTATGACCCCCACTGAGATGGAAACCCGCATCGTTCGCTATGGCGAACTGAAGCCCTGCTGCACGGCGTTTATCGATGCGCACACGCCGGGTTCGGATCAGAAGGAAAACTTCACCATCATCGGTGGAGGAGTGTCGGAATCTGCCGATCAGCATGTCCACATCACCGAGACGCCCGGTTACAACATTGGGGCAGCGGGCCAACCACCCAACTGCCGCAATAGCCTTCATTCGCACACGACTGCCGAGGTCTTCTTTGTGCTCAAGGGCCGGTGGCGCTTTTTCTGGGGGCGTTGGGGGACGGCAGGCGAAGTCGTGCTTGAGGAGGGCGACATTTTCAACATCCCGACGGGCATTTTCCGCGGCTTCGAGAATATCGGCACTGATTACGGGATGATCATGGCTATCCTCGGCGGCGACGATGCGGGCGGTGGCGTGACCTGGGCGCCGCAGGTGATTGAGGACGCGCGCGACCATGGCCTCGTCCTGGGCGAAAACGGTCGGCTCTACGATAGCAAGAAGGGTGAGCATCCGCAGGAAGGTGTCGCCCCGATGCCGTTGCTGACGGACGAAGAACTCAAGGCATTTCCGGAAACGCCCGTTCGCGATGTCGTGCGCGACTATGTCGCGCGTTACTGGGACCTGATGGCGCTCGCCGCAGACGAACCTGCAAAGGTGATCGGCGCCGAGGGGCTCCTGCGAGACCGGCCGGGGTTCGACGTTGAATTTCTCACCCGCGGCTCGCTTTCCGAAACGCCCTACACGTTGGAGGCGCACGAGGTCCTTCTGGTGATGCGCGGACATTGGCGTCTGGCGTGGGAGGGCGGTGAGACGGTTCTCGCTCCAGGTGACACCTGCGCGGTTCCGCCTAGACTTGCGCACAGCCTCGCGCCGTCGATGAGCGGTGAAGCCAGCCTCTACCGTGTCATGAATACTGCCGACCCGGCGGGGAGCACCTGGCGTGGCTGAGAGGACGCCGTTGGTCATGCTGCCGGGGATGATGTGCGATGCACGTCTCTTCGCGCCACAGATCGCGGCTTTTTCGGGAGGCAGGGCATTGCACCTGCCTCCTTTGACCGGGGCCGCCAAGGTCGAGGATCTGGCCGCGCAGGTGCTTGCCGACGCTCCGCCTCGCTTCGCGTTGGCAGGCCTTTCCATGGGGGGTATCGTGGCGATGGAAATTCTCCGTCACGCCCCCGACAGGGTGGAGCGTCTGGCATTGCTCAACACCAACCCGCTTGCCGAAGCCGATGCGGTCAAGGAGCGTCGCGGGCCTCAGCTCTCGGCAGTGAAAGCCGGAGGGCTGGAAGCGCTGATGCGCGACGTGATCGCACCGACTTACTTTCCGGTCGGCGATCCGCGTCCGGATATTCTGGGTCTCTGTGTCGAGATGGCGCTCACACTCGGCCCCGATGTCTTCGTGAGCCAGTCCCACGCGTTGATGAATAGGCCGGATCAACAGGGAACGCTTTGCGAATTCGCGGGCCCTGCGCTGGTTCTCATGGGAGAGGCTGATCAACTTTGCCCGCGCGATCGGCACGACCTTATGCATCGCCTGATGCCGCAATCGCGCTTGGAAATCATTCGGGGGGCGGGGCATCTCACCACCCTCGCGGCACCCGAGCATGTGACGGCGGCGCTTGCCCGCTGGTTGGAGGAATAATGACTGATCTCTTTGCGCTTTTGCGCAGTGTCGACACGCCCACCGTCTGCAATGCGATCGAAACCGTGCAGGGACGGCGCGGCTTTTCCGGTTTCACCCGCGGGACGATGATTTGCACCGCGCCGGATGATCCGCCGCTCGTCGGCTACGCGCGGACTGCGCAGATCGCCGCAATCGATCCGCCAACCGAGCAACCCGAGACCATCCGCGCGCGCCGGATGGCATATTACCAATACATGGCCGAAGCCCCCGCGCCCTCCGTAGCTGTGATCGAGGATCTGGATTATCCCGATTGCATCGGCGCGTATTGGGGCGAGATCAACACCACCGTCCATAAAGGTTTCGGGATGGCCGGCGCTCTCACGAACGGTGTCGCGCGTGATCTCGGTGACCTTCCAGAAGGCTTCCCGGTTGTTGCAGGATCGATCGGACCCAGCCACGGCTTCGTCCATGTCCGCGCGCTTGACGTGCCGGTCTCTGTCTTCGGCCTAACGGTCACTCCCGGGGCGCTGATTCATGCCGATAGGCATGGTGCGGTGGTCATCCCCAAGGAGGTCGTGACCGGGCTTGCCGCCGGGATCGCCAAACTGCAGAAAACCGAACGCATCGTTCTTGATGCAGCGCGGGCTCCCGACTTTGATTTCAACCGTTTCGAGCAAGCTTGGGAAGCCTTCGAACGGGCGCGCACCTGACCACAGATCGAATGGCCCAGCGTTATGATTAGTCTGTAAGGTGCGGTTACCCGTGGGACATCCTATTTACAGATTATAGCTTTTCTCTGAAGGCTTAGTAGGGCGTCTTTCCGTTGTGGGCGCCATGCGGTCGATGGAAGTTGTAAAAGGGCTCCCATTCGTCCAATTTCGCTTCGAGATCGCCATCGCCTTTGTAGCTGAGGAGTTGGTAAAACTCCTGGCCGTCAGAGCGGTGCGATCGTTCGACCTTACCGTTGAGCTGGGGCGTGCCGCGCTTGATTGTAGATATGCCATTACTGCTCAATGTCCGCTCTGTTGGTCGAGTATTGCTACACCGATTACACCACTCAATCCATACTCCGGACGGCGGCATGCGACCTTCTGTGTTGCTGGCATCCGATCTTTCAAGCCGGAATGGGCAGCATCGCTCCTGTGGACCTTGCCACGGCGACCGATACGCTAGGTCATGACCTGTTGGGGCGCGATTCTGCCCGCATTCCGTGTGAAAAGTCGGCGGGAAAGAGGGGCGGCCGATCTACCTTGTCGGTGGTTTCATTTATAGTCGTATATGACAGAGCCGTTGTCCAGGCCATGCATTTTCAGAGCGTATCGAACGGATAAATCGGTCGACGTACGCATTTGTACGAAAGCCGTTCATAGTGTGTCGTGCAAATGGCCCCGCTGTCGCAAACGATGACCTGACCTGCGATCGGTTCGAATGCCGCACGAAAATGCTGCATCGACTTCAGAGCGACGACACGCTTATGCGCTGGATCAATGCCAAATGTGCGAAACTGATTCAGATCCAGCATTTGATGGGCATGGGTCACGATAAGCAGTTCAATGCCGCCGACATGCAGGATCGCCGTCGGGCCGAAGTCGCGCACAAGACCGTTCAGCATCGGGCCATCCCCGACCACGCGCCCATCGCCTTTCCACACCAGTTGGCCTGTCAGCGACAACGGCCCTCCACCGAATTCTGGCGCTGTTTTGCCCCCCACGGCAAGGCTGACCTCATCGCCCACATTGTGGCGGTGAAGTATCGCGGTGGCAGGACCATCGACCATCGGGCCGAAACACGCACCTGTTACACCGGCGTCCAGAAGCGCGGCCAACAGCGCAGTTGAGTCGCCGTAGGCTCCCGCCCCCGGGTTGTCGGCGTAGTCCGCGATGATCAGCGGGCCGTCGGCCATCGACCAGTGAGCCGCCATACGGGCCGCGTCCTTCGGCGTCATGTAATCATTCTGAACCTCAGCCCGCTTCGCCCAGATGTCATCGATGATCGTTTGGGCAAACGCGGTCTGCCCGGACTGATCCCCCTGACCGACAACCAGTACGGTCGGCCCTACCTCGGCGATATCGGCACTTGCGAAACCGCCGTTTATGCTTACGGCAAAAACGTCAGGGTCCGCCTCACGAGCCCGCGCGGCCGCATGACGTGCGATCATCGGGCCGGTATCGGTGCGCCCGCCGTTCACTTCTTCCAGCATGGGACAGGCAACACGAATTGTCTGCGGCCGGATCTCGCCCGTCATGGTGCGGTGCAGGATGTCGGCGACACGGCGCCCGGTCTCACGCATGTCAATGTGGGGATAGGTGTTGAACGACACTACGATATCGGCCAGATCGCACATCGCGCGTGTGACATTGGCGTGCGGGTCGAGGGTGACGGCGATGGGCACATCCCGTCCCACGACCTTGCGCAGCCTTGATAGGATCTCACCTTCGCCGTCTTCGCAGTAATCGGTCACCATGGCCCCGTGAAGAGCCAATAGAATGCCATCATGCTTGGCAGCCCGCGCCGCCGCGACCAATGGGTTAACCAACTCATCGAAAGCGGCCCGCGTGACACGCCCGCCTGGTCCGGCCGCCGCACTCAGAACATGGGTCAGCGCCCAACCATCCGCGCGGGCCACATCGAGAAAGCCGGCCAGTTCGGTGTTGTGGTCGCCGCGCACGGAAACTGCCTCAGCCCCCGTCAGGAGATAGTGACGCCTGAACGCGGCAAGATCCGTGGGCACTATGCTGAATGTGTTGGTTTCATGCACGATTTCTGCACTCAAGACGGAATAGGCCACGTCGTGATTGTCCTCTCTATGATAAGGATGGATGATGGCATGCGACCGGATGCCCTCCACCTACGGCTGTCAGAGACGGAATCTGGCTGCGGCAGATGTCGCTGGCGACCGGGCATCGGGCGGCGAAGGCACACCCATCGGGCAGGTCGAAGGGGCTTGGCACCTCACCTTGCAGAGGTTCGATCGTGCGGCGCAGCTTCGGATCAGGGGAAAAGGTGCTGTCCATCAGCGTACGGGTGTAGGGATGGCGCGCCGGGGCGTTGGTGCGCGGCAACGCTTCGACCACACGTCCCAGATACATCACCAATATCTCGTCACAGAAGTATTTCACCAATGACAGGTCGTGACTGATGAAGATGTAGGTAAGGCCAAGGTCATCGCGCAGCTTTTCTAACAGGCCGATGATTTGCGCCTGAACTGACACATCCAGTGACGCAGTCGGTTCGTCCAGCACCAGAAGTGATGGGCGCAGAGCCAAGGCGCGGGCAATTCCGACCCGCTGTTTCTGCCCGCCCGATAGCTGATGCGGAAAACTTTGAGCCAACCCGGCACTCATCCCGACCATCTCCATCAATCCGGCAACTTCGTCTAATGTGGGCTTGTCCGATTTGCGGCCCTGCACGCTAAGCGGCTCCATGATAGCTCGCGCGACGGTGTAGCGCGGATCGATCGAGGAATAAGGATCCTGAAATACCATTTGCATCTTCGATCGCAGCTTGCGCATCGCAACAGGCGAGGCTTCTAGCAAATTGCTGCCCTCGAACCGGACCAATCCGTCGCTGGGCTCGATCAGGCGTAGGGCCAACCGGGCCAGAGTAGACTTGCCGCAGCCGCTTTCGCCGACCACGCCGATCACCCGGCCCTTGGCAAGGTCGAAGGACACGTCGTTGACCGCGTGCATGACGCGGGGTCTACGAAACGGTCCGCGATGACCAACGAAGCGCTTGGACAGGTTACGTACTTTCAATAACGACGTCATGAGGTAGTCTCCACGGGAAAATGACAGGCGACGGCCGTCTGTCCAGCAGCGACCAGCGGTGGAATCGTGGACCCGCATACCGCTTCGGCGCGGGCACAACGTGGATGGAACGGGCAGCCCGAAGGATAGTTCAGAACGCTGGGCACGGTTCCCTCGATCCCCCGCAGCCTGGCGCCTTCGGTAAGACTCCGCGGGATGCAGTCGATCAGGGCCCTAGTGTAGGGATGCTGCGGATGACCGAAGATCGCGGCCACCGGCCCCTGTTCGACGACCCGGCCGGCATACATCACCACCACCTTGTCGCAGGCTTGCGCCACCACGCTCATGTCATGGGTAATCAGCACCAGCGCCAAGTTCTGTTCGCGGACCAGGCCGTTGAGGATCTGGATGATCTGCGCCTGCACAGTCACGTCCAGCGCCGTGGTCGGTTCATCCGCGAGGATCACTGAAGGGTTGGCCGCCAGCGCCATCGCGATGACGATCCGCTGCTTCATGCCGCCCGACATCTGATGCGGGTAGCGCTCGCAGATCAGCGCGGGGTCCGGAATGCGCAGGCGACCAAGGATGTCGATCGTGCGTTTGCGGGCATCGGCCTTGCTCAGACTCATGTGCAGGCGGCCAACGACGTCGATTTGGCCGCCAATCCGTTTCAACGGGTCGAGCGAGGTCATCGGGTTCTGCGTGATCAGGCTGATCCGCCCGCCGCGCAGCTTTCGATAGTCCTGGTCGGACAGCTTGGTCAGATCCTGCTCATCGAAGCTGATCGAACCGGAGGTTATCCGTCCCCCGATCAGCGGCAAAAGACCCATCACGCTCATCGCCGTCAGCGACTTCCCGGACCCGCTTTCGCCAACGATGCCCAGCGTTTCCCCGTTCCGGACATCGAAAGTGACACCAGACAGGGGCTTTTCCAAACCGAAGGAGACAGCAAGGTTCTTGACTTGGAGCATTGTCACTCTCCCCTGATCCGGTCGCGGATATCTAGGGCCCGGATCAATTCGTCGCCAAACAGGTTCACGGCGACGACCGTCACTGCGACGAGCACTCCGGGAAACAGGATCACCCACGGGGCAAGGAACAATTGTGCAGTCCCGCTAGACATCATCGCGCCCCAGCTGGGTGTCGGCGGTTGCGCACCAAGCCCAAAAAAGCCCAGCGTCGCCTCCAGAACGATACCATCGCCAATCGCCAGCATGCCGGCCACAATCACCGGCGTCACCGCGTTCGGGATCAGGTGGCGCAGCAGGATATGGCTGGGCCGTGCGCCAAGATTGACCGTAGCCTCGATAAAGGTCTCGCGCTTCAGCCGAACGATCTGGGCACGAGTCAAACGGGTGAATTGGGCCAGATAGGCTATTGCGATGGCAAACATCGTGCTGGTGAGGCCGGGGCCGATAATTGCAACGAAGATCAGCGCAATTAGGATATCGGGGAAGGACCAAGTCAAATCGACAGCTGTCATTACGGTGCGCTCGAACCAGCCACCGAAAAGACCAGCCGAAGCCCCAAGTGTCATGCCTGCCGCAACCGAAATCGCGATCGCCGTCGCACTAACGGACAGTGACGTACGCGCTCCATAAAGCACTCGGCTGAACAGATCCCGTCCAAACTGGTCAGTCCCCATCACATGCGGCCATGCTGGAGCCATGTTACGGTTCATGAGGTCCTGAGCCGCAAAGTCGTAGGGTGAGAAATAGGGCGCAAAGACCGCAACGAGTACCAACAAAACTAGAAACCCGCCCGCGATCATCCCGACCGGAGAGGCCAGAGCCCGGCCAAAGCTGGATTTTGCGAGCACTTGTGGCAGGCGTAACGCGGTTGAATGATCCATCATGATGCTTCCTCACGGATACGTGGGTCCATCGCGGCCTGGGCCACATCGCCAATCAATGTGCCCAGCATCACCGCCAGCGCCAACATCAGCAGGCATCCCTGCACTACTGGGTAGTCCCGCTGACCCAGGGATCTGATCAGTAACGACCCAAGCCCCGGACGACCGAAAACAAACTCTGCAGTAACAGCACCGCCCAGAATCCATCCGACCCTCAAAGCAAGAATCGTGACTACCGGCAAAAGTGCGTGGGCAAAGAGGTGCCGCAGCAGGATGTTGGGCCCTGACACCCCCTTGGCATGCAGAAGTGTGACGAAATCCATTCTCTGCGCATCCATCAGGGCCACCCGCGTGACCCGGGCGACCAATGCCACCCCGCCAAAACCGATGGTCAGAACGGGCAGCACCAGCGACCGCCACCCATCAGCGCCTGAAACCGGAAACCACCGCAACTTGACAGCGAAGAGAAGGATCATCATCAGCGCCAGAAAGAACCCCGGCACAGTTGATCCGAGCAGGATGAAACCGCGGACGATTCGCTCCAGCCAGACGTTTTCCAGCGCCACCGAGATTAGGCCCAAGGCCATCCCGACAATCGACGAAAACGCAAAAGCCAGCGCCCCCAACGACAGGCTGTAGGGAAGGTTGTCGGCAATCAGGCTCGCGACGGGACGGCGCATGACAATCGCATTGCCAAAGTCACCGCGCGCTACGTGGCTGACCCACAGAAAATATTGTGTGATCAGCGGCTTGTCGAAGCCATATTTCATGACCATTTTGACGCGGTCAGCGTGCGTAGATCCGACTGGCATCAGGTTGTCAATCGGATCTCCCGGCAGCATGTGGACGATGGCGAAAATTATCACTGAGATCGATAGTGATACCGGGATCAGCATTAACAAACGGCGCAACGTGTATCCGAAAAGCATGGGCGTGCCTCTTCGTCAAAAGGGGAGAGAAGAAGCAGGCCCGTGTTCTGGGCCTGCTTCTGTAGGTGCTCTCGCGATTACTTTACAACATCCATGTCTACGACACTCTGCGATCGGAAGCGCGGCCCACGGATCGCGGCGGAAACCGTAATCTTGTTCGAATTGTATGCGATATTGATGGTCGGCTGGTAGATCGGCGCGAACACATACTGCGAAAGGATGTATTCGTGGAACGCTTTGAAGTTGTCCGACCGTTCCTTCGAGGTCTTGCTTTCAGCCATCGCGACCTTGTCAAGCGCTTGACCCTTGGGGTCATTCCACATCGACACGTTTGGATAGCCGAGGCTGTCGCCGTTGAAGAACCAGTCCAGAATGTCGGCATTGTTCCAGTCATAGCCGCGCACAGCCAACTGTTGGGTGCCCTTCTTGTATTCGTCACGGATGGTCGAGCTGTCGAATACCGTGATCTTGGCATCCATCCCGATCGCTTTCAACTGCGCCTGAATGACCTGTGTCAGATTGGTGAACTCGGTGCCGTTCTGGGTGTACAGCTTGACCGTCATCGGCTTGCCGTTCTTTTCACGGATTCCGTTGGGGCCCATTTTCCAACCGGCCTCGTCCAGCAGGTGAGCCGCTTTAGCTGGATCGTAGCTGTCGTCAAGCTTGGGATCTACTTTGGACGCGGGCAACGACGAGATCAGGAAATTATGCGCCGCCATTCCAACGCCGTTGTAGACGCTCTTCACGATCGCATCCTGATTGATCGCCAGAACGGTCGCTTCGCGCACGCGGATATCGTCAAACGGGGCCGACGTCACATTGATCGGCATGTAGTCGATCCCAGTGCCGGGCATCTGGATGACCTTGATTTTTGGCTCCGCTGCAAGAAGCGACAGGAAGTCGGTTGGAACGCCCATCAGCATATCCACGCTGCCGGTTTTCAGATCCAGAAACGCTGTGGATTGATTTGGGATTTCGCGGAACGTCACCTTGGCCAGATGCGCGGGACCTTGGTTAACCGACAGATCCGACGCCCAAGCATAGTCATCGTTACGGACAAGGACCGTATCCAGACCAACGTCGAATTTTTTGAGCTTGAACGGGCCCGTGCCAACAGCACCCTTGACGCCGTAGTCGGCGCCAAGCTTGGTATAGGCCGTCGGGCTTGGCACGCCCATGAAAACGCTGGAAAGATTAAAGAGCAAGTTTGGGTCGGGATGCTTCATGTGGAAGACCACCGTCAGGTTATCGACCACTTCGACCCTGTCGATGGCAGCGGTCAGGTAACTGTTTGAAGTGCCCGCAAAATCCGGAATCCATTCTGCGACAGCTTTGGCGTTAAACGGGGTGCCATCCTGAAACTGGACACCAGGATGCAGCTTGAAGGTCCAGGTCATACCGTCAGGGCTTTCGGTCCAGGACGTTGCAAGGTGCGGATGAAAGGACTGGTCTGCATCCTGCTCAACCAGCCGGTCATAGATCAGCGAGGCTGCTGAGTTGAGGTTGCTAGCTGTGACCGGGTTATAGGTGGTTGCGCCCAGTTCCCCGGGAGGCAGGGCAATCGTCACCTCCTGTGCCTGCACAGCGCCTGCGAGCAGAAAACCGGCCGTGAAAATGGTCAGCCCTGACAGGAGCAAAGCTTTGAGAGTGTATCGCATCGTTAATTTCCCCATTGCAGTTTTCCGCCGGATTAATCCGGTGACTTATCCCCTGAGAAGGTATTCTTTGCCCGGCGCGCAGAGGTCGCGCGGGCAGTCGATCCGTTCGATGGCATCAAAGCGGCTGCACTGCCGCCGACATGACCGGTAAAGCGGCCGTAAAGCTGGGCGATCCGATCTAGCCGCCGTTCGACATCGGCACCTTTTTCGATGAACACGCCATTGACCAGCAGATTGGCCAGACTTGCCATTTGCGAGGTCGATTCCCAAAACAGGTTGAACTCGGTCGGAACGACAAAGATCTCATCCGCGACTTCGTGGCCCCAGTCGCAGAAAGCGTCGGTGATCAGGGTCACCGGGATCTTCGCTGCGCGCGCTTCTTGCGCCAGCAACAGAGCCATCCGAGAATAGCGCCGCGCCTCGAAGATCACTAAGCAGGCGTCCTCGGTGGGCGTGGTAAGAAGTTCGGCGAAATTGCCTCCGGCCAGATCCAACAGGTGTACGCGGTCACGCAGGTATTGCAGCTGGTTCACGAAGATCTGCGCCATGCCGCGCTCGGTCTGAAATCCGGCAGCGAACACCGCGGGCCGGGTCGCCAACCGTTTTACCACCGTGTCAAATTCGGGCGTACGAGTATGCTCGTAGACCGCGACCAGCGCCGACATTTCCAGTTCCAGCGCGCGGGAGAGCTGATCTTCGCCTGCGCGGGTGCGCTCGCGAAGGTCGTGTAGACGGTCACTCACCAGCCAGGGCCGGTCGCCGATATCCTGTTTGAGGTGGTCCTTGAGGTCCTTGAAGCTGCGGTAGCCGATGGTCCGGCAGAACCGTCCGACCGTCGCTTCGCTGACCTGTACTTTAGCGGCCAGACTCGCGGCGGTCTCGAACGGAACCGCGCCGATTTGGCCCAGCATGTAGGTCGCGATGGCCCGGTCGGCCTTGGACGCCGCCGTCAGGCAACGCGATAGACGTTCACGAACCGAGTCTTCCACCTGATTATCCTCCCGTTTAACGGTCAGATCACTAGGAAAGAAAACTTGCAAAGAGTCAAGTTAGTATTTTTTCTTGCATTTTGGGGGAAACAAGCTCTTTGTGCCCGGACCTATCCGGCACCGACGCGGACCATAAGTCGAAAGCAAGAGAAACATGACATATGACTTTGTAATCATTGGCGCAGGCATATCCGGGGCTGCCGCTGCCTTCGAACTGTCCGGCCTTGGGTCGGTCGCCCTGGTCGAGGCAGAGTCGGCGCCGGGGTACCATGCGACCGGCCGATCCGCAGCCTTGTTTACTCCGCTATACGGTGCTCCCACGGTACGCCAGATCAGCGCCGCCAGCTACGCCTTTCTGAGCGCTCCGCCCGACGGGTTCTGCCATACGCCCCTGCTGACGCCACGTGGTCAGCTGACGGTTGCTGGGCCGTTGCAAGAGGCCGGATTGGCCGATTTGCTCGCTCTCTCCTGCGCGACGAATCCGGTGACCGAGTTGACCGCGTCAGAAACACTGGAATTGTTACCGTTTCTCCGCCCGGAACGCGTTGTCGCTGGTGCGATTGAGGCCGGGGTGACGGATATCGACGTCGCCAGCCTTCTGGCCAGCTATCTTCGCGCCTTCAAGGCACGGGGCGGCACCCTGATGACCGGACAACCTGTGACAGGGCTGACGCGTGGAAGGGCCGGCTGGATCATCACGACAAGCAAATCGGTGATCTCCGGGCGGACCGTGATCAACGCAGCAGGTGCATGGGCCGGGCAGATCGGGGCCTTGGCGGGCGCCGTCGACATTGGCCTGATCCCGATGCGCCGGACAGCCATCGTCGTCGAGCCGCCCGCAGGACTTAATGTCGCCGCTCTGCCCGCGGCGGATTTTATCGGCACCAATGCCTATCTCAAACCGGAAGCAGGCAAGCTGATGGCTTCCCCCGGGGATCGTACGCCGTCCGAACCACAGGACGCCCGCCCGGAAGAATTGGACATCGCAATTCTGGCCGATTGGCTGGAAACCGAAACCCTGATCAAAGTACGCCGGATCAACCACAGCTGGGCTGGCCTGCGGTCCTTTGTAAGCGATGATGTGCCGGTGGTGGGATTTGACCCGGTCGCGCCTGATTTCTTTTGGCTGGCTGGACAGGGTGGTTTCGGGATCATGATGGCCCCCGCGCTTGGCCGCGCCGTGGTGTCGTTGATCGCAAAAAGTGACCTGCCCGACGACATATCCGCACGCGGCATCGCCAAAGATGACTTGTCGCCCAACCGGTTGGTCGCGCCTCGATCTTAGTGTCCGTTTCAAAGTGGATTGAACGATTTCAGTCTGTTGCAAAGATTCGGATGAGGCGTCGGATATGGACGATCAGCACCCAAGTCTCAGCGCTCTCGATGGGTTTCCTGTCAGACGTCAGCGTCTGTGGGTCCAAATAGGGCGATTTGATAAGAGAGTGTTTCTTGCTCATCGTAGTCGGCCGGGGTCTCGTAACCTAAAGCCGAATGCCGGCGTTCGGTGTTGTAGTCGGTGGCCCACGCCGAGATCACGATGCGGGCATGGGCCAGGTTGCGGAACATGGTCTCGTTGAGCATCCGCCCGTTGAAACTCTCCACGAAACCGTTCTGCATTGGCTTTCCCGGCTCACTTCCGCGTGGAAATCTACACCTGTGCATCGTCGAGTCGATGTCGATCGCGGCCGCATAGGGATTGACCATCTTCAGGTCCGGCCCCTTCTCGGCGATCCTGGGGGATCGCCTATCAGGCAACGGGCCACCGGTTTTACGTTTCGTCATGGCATGTCCTCCGTTCAAGGCGAAGGGCGTGAGCTATGCAAGATCGTCATCTTCCTAACCGGGATCGCCGCGATGGCGGCGTCACCACTCTCAAGTGCGCATCAGCCCATGTGCCACGTTTTTTAACGGGGTCCAGCCCACCAATAAGCCATCGGCAACTGCCCTTCCGCGTCAGTGTAGCACAGGCTGTTTATAGCGCGCACAGGCGGGCAGCGGCCCGGAACAGTTTTTTAGGATATCGCGCTCCTCCGTCACCCGCGTCAGTTCCCGCTTCAGACGCCGGATCTCAGCATCCTTCTCCGTCTCGCCGGACGACGCCTTCGCGAACTTGCGCTTCCATGCATAGAGAGAGTGCGCGCTCACCCCGAGCCGCTGCGAAACCTCCGAAACCGGGTAGCCACGTTGGGTGATCTGCGCGACCGCGTCTCGCTTGAACTCGTCGCTGAAATTGCCTTTGCCCATCTCGGCCTCCTTGCCTCAAAATTAGGGAAGAAGGCGTCTACGAATCTAGGGGCTATTCAATGCGAAGAAGGATCCGCTGCTGGAAATCAACGCTGTGGTGCCTTGGGAAGATTTCCGGCCTTTGCTGGAGCAGGTGTGGCGCAAGCCGAATGAGGCACGAAAATCCCGCGCCGGGCGCAAACCCTTAGATGCAGTGCTGATGTTCAAGACGCTGGTTCTCAGCGCGCTCTACAACCTGTCGGATGACCAGATCGAGTATCAGGTCCGCGACCGGCTGTCGTTCATGAGGTTCCTTGGACTTGGCCTTGCGGACCGAGTTCCGGACGCCAAAACGGTCTGGCTGTATCGCGATGCATTGGCGCAGGCGGGCAAGGTGGAGGAGCTGTTTCACCGTTTCGACGGTCATCTGGCGCGGCAAGGCTATATCGCCCGGGGCGGTCAGATACTGGATGCATCAATTGTGCCGGTGCCCCGAAACCACAACACGCGCGCCGAAAATGCGGCGATCAAGAAGGGCGAAGTGCCCGAGGATTGGGAAAACAAGCCTGCGAAGCGCAGCCAGAAGGATGAGGACGCGCGCTGGACCAAGAAGCACGGCAAGAGCCATTACGGCTACAAGAACCACGTCAACGTGGACCGCATGCACAAGCTGGTGCGCCGCTATCACGCTACCGACGCCGCTGTGCATGACAGTCAGGCGGTGGACCACCTGCTGATGCGGGGCAACACCGGGGCCGGCGTATGGGCGGATGCTGCTTACAGATCTGAAGAAATGGAGACCAAGCTGCGCGACCAGAAGCTGAAAAATCACATCCACAGGAAGGGAAAGCGGGGCAAACCACTGACTGAACAGGCCAAGAGCAGCAACAAAACCAAATCCACCGTGCGGGTTCGGGTCGAACACGCCTTCGGCGCACAGACAAACGACATGGGCGGCACTCTGGTGCGCACTATCGGGCTGGTGCGAGCCAAGGCCAAGATCGGGATGAAGTACATCGCCTACAACATGCGTCGCCTCTGCCAGTTGCGCCGCATCAACCCAAATCCGGCGTGAAAAACGGTCGACCAGAGGTGCAGATCATGCGGTGCGTCACGAAAAACGGATCGAAACGGGCAGCGCATCATCAGACCGGACGCAACGACCCGTCAGTTGACGGGTTCCAACACGCTTCAGGCCGCACAAGCTGCTTCATGGTTGCGAAAACGGTCAAAAATCGAGGTGCCCTAATGATTATGGTTTGATCTCGATGGGCTTAGTGATCAGGATGTAAAGAAGTCTTTGTATAAATGGGGCGCATGGTGGAAAGAATTTTATACATGACTCAGCGTCGGGGGAAGGTCCGGTTGATTTGCAAATAAGGGATTTGCGCTGCTTTCCCCATGCCTGCGTTGTGGGGAAAGCAGCGCATCTGCCGACACGCGCGTGAGCGCGTGCATAAGAACCTAGGCTTGACCCAAAAACGGCCCCGCTATCTGTTACGGTTCGTCTGCCCCAATCTCACCCGGGGGCTGGCGTGATTGGGGCGGTTGCGCCGTCTGTTTCTGCAATCTCATGCGGTTGATCTGACGCTGCGCAACCTTGTGCCCATCGCCCGCGCGCCAAATTTGCCCCCGCCAATTCGCGCTTTTCGACCAGGTCCCGCGCCATGGAATCTAGCCGCGCGCGCTGCGCCTCCAGCAGCTTCGTTGCGCGCGTTTCGGCTTTGGCGAGGCGCTTGTGAACGTTCTGGTAAACACGGGGGTTGCGCAGGGAGAGGTGGTCGGGCTCGTCGAGCCAGATGCGTCCGTGATGACCCAGCCCAAGGCGGGTTTCGATGTCGAGGGCTTGGCGCGTGGCGCGCGCGAGATCGGACTGGTCATCGCCACCCGCGCCGCCAGAGGCCGCGCCTAGCACCAGTGCTTCAGCAGCCCGGCCAGCGAGCAGGAAGGCGATATTGTCCTCGAAATCGGCTGTCGTGAACAGCGGGCGACTGCGCGTGATTTGCGCCTCACCGCCGCCATCGCGGCGCAGCAGAAGGCGCGCAATGGTGCCAAGGCCGAGCGTCTCAAACACGATGGCATGGCCGCATTCATGGACAGCGACGCGCCAGTCGGCCTCGGGGGTCTCGGCGGGAATACCAAGATGGGTGGTGAGATCGCGGGGCTGCCAGACCCGCCGTTCGGCGCGCGCGATGGACCGTGAGGCGCGGATCGCCGCGTCAAGATCGGCCGCACTCAGACCCACCGCCTGCTGCGCAAGCGGGCGTAGTTGTTCCTCAGGCAGAGGGCAATGGGCGCGCAAAATCCCGCAGAGCGCCTCGGCATCGGGCAGCGGCACTTCTAGATGCAGATCAAAGCGCCCGGGGCGCAGGATCGCGGGGTCGATGGCGTCGCGATCATTGGTGGCCGCGATCAGCAGCACGCCCTCGCAGCGCGCGATCTTGTCGATCTCTTCGAGCAGCGCATTGATCACGTTGCGGTGGTAATTGGCATTGGTGCTATCACGGTTAAAGCGCGAGCCTGAGCCTCCCCCTTTGAAGTGGTCCGCCCTTATAGTTAGGAAAGCGGAGGACCAAGAATGGCGATTAAGAGACCCAAGCCCGAAGAGATTGTCGTGAAGTTACGGCAGGTTGAGGTGCTGA
>NZ_JBFRYC010000015.1:0-82718 GCF_040892615.1 Thioclava arctica | reverse complement strand
GCGTATCGCGATCCTGAATGGCTACACCGCCCTTGGCATCCCCGTCACGAAAAAGGTGGGGTGAATCCGTCTGGGGAAAGGGGAACTATGTCCGGCAGCTGATTTGTGCAACAGAGTCGGCCAAGGGGAAACTCCATCCTCTACCGGAATAGCGCAACAACGCCGATCACCATTGCTCGGCACCACGTCAACATGACCTATTTTGGCAGCGCACCACAAAACCCGCCCGCTGCGACTTGCCCCGACCCCAATGCAAAAAGCGCTGGCGCTTGATAGGGGTTCAGGGGTGTGGAAAACTGATCAAACGCAACCAGTAATACCAGCCCTGCGACGGCGAGAGAGGCGGTGAAACGACGTGTCATGTGCGCGCCTCCAGCCCCAAGATCGGACGCAGTCGAATGCCAACAAACGCACCCGCGAAGGCTGCGATAAACCAGACCCAGCCATGCAAACTGCCTGTCGAAATCCCGGAAAAGAACGCCCCGACATTGCAGCCAAAGGCCAAGCGTGAAGAATAGCCCAGCAACAGCCCCGCGATGATCGTTGCGATCCATGCGCGCGCTGGATAGCGCGGCAAGGATTGTGACAGACCGCCTTGACGCCAGCTTGCCACGCCAAAAGCGCCTGCAATCAGTCCAATATTGGTAAGCGAGGTGTAATCGGTCAGCAGGCTTTGCTGAACGCGCGTCACCGAGCCGGGTGCTGCCCAAAACGCAGAGCCCGACAGATCAGCGCCCATCGCCGTCGCCCCTTTGGCAACCCACAGGCCAAGCCCGTAGACCACTCCCCACGGTTGGCCCGCGACGACAAGGTTCGCAATCGAAAGCCCCGCCAAAATCAGTGCCGCAATCACATAGCGCGCAGGGAGGCGGCGGCTGCCGGGTTTGCCCAGCACAAAGAACAGCGCCGCCGTCATTGCCAAAGCGATCAGCGTGATCGTCAGCCCCGTAGCGCCCGTCAGCGTCAAAATTGGCAGCGCGCCCAAGTTGGTCCACCAGATCAGCCCGTAGGCTCCGGCAAAGCTGCCAATCGCAAAGAA
Source organism: Thioclava arctica (assembly GCF_040892615.1). NCBI lineage: Bacteria > Pseudomonadati > Pseudomonadota > Alphaproteobacteria > Rhodobacterales > Paracoccaceae > Thioclava > Thioclava arctica. Next base: position 81,679 of record NZ_JBFRYC010000015.1, on the reverse strand, counting down.
TGGCAGCGCCAGCAGCCCGATTGGATTGCCCGAGCCCGCATTGACCAGCGTGCCCGATCCGCATCCCAGCACCACCTGCATCGCCGCTCCAAAGACAAAGGCGCCCCCGACCATCGCAAAACCAATCGGGGCTTGTGCGCCGGTCAACTCACCGGGATGCGCGGCAAGCAAAGGGATTGCGACGATGGACACCAGCGCAATCGCCAAAAGCTGGGCCAAAATACCCGCCGGTTCGCGCCGCAAGATCATCGCGCGCCACGGACCGGCAAAGCCGAACCGCAGCCCCTCCAGCGTGATCCCAAAGCCCAAGCCAATCGCCAGCAGTAGCGCATAGCGTGCGCCACCAAACAGCGCCAATGTCGCGATCGCGATCAGCGCCGCAAGGATCAGCGCGCTGCGACCGGGGATCGCGCGCGCTGTCCCGGTTTGTGTGATAGCAGCGGTCGTCATCAGTTGCCGCCTCGCAGTTGATTGAGGAAGTTGGCAATCAAGCCGGGCGTGTTGGCCATTTCGCCATCAGTGGCGGAATATTCAACCATCGAGCCGGGATAGAGTTTGACGTTGTCGATACCCGCCAATTCGGAAAGCGCAAACCAATCGGTCGCCGCCCAATGCCCGGTATTGCAAAACGACACGACCTCATCACCATCCTGAATCCCAAGTTTCACCTTGAGGGCGGTGACATCGAGTTTGGGCGCGATTGCGGTGGCACCGGGGCTGAAGAATTGGGAATAGGGCAGGTTTTGTGCGCCGGGCAAGGTTCCGGGCCGTGCGGCTGCATCGTGCATTTTCTTACCCTCGAAGAAGGGCGTGGGGCGCGCATCGACCAGAATCGCTTTGGCTTGCCCTTCGACGATCTGGTTCACCGCCGGGGTATCTGCGGTCCAGGCGTTATTCCATTGGATCGACAACTGCGTGGGGGCGGGCGTCACGGGGGTGGTCGAAAACGCGAACCCCGCATTCGCCCAGTTGCTCGCTCCGCCATTCAGGATCGAAAGATCCTTGAAGCCGGAACTTTTCAGCGTCCAATAGACCCGCGCAGCCGCGCCGAAATCGCTGTCGGTATCGCCTTGGGACACCACCACGACCGGGCGATCAAGCGTCAGCCCCAAGCGCTCATAAGATGCCTCCAACTTGTCGAGTGCAGGAACCTGACCCGGATCATTGCTAGGGCCGCGAAACAGCCCGTAAGGGGCAGAAATCGCCCCTTCAATATGGCCCGCATCATACCCTTTGGCGCGAATATCCAAGATGATGGGGGCCGTGCTTGCAAGCCCCGCTTTCAGTTGGGACGGCGTCACAAGCGGGCCAAAGCTTGAAGCCATCGCGAGGGTTGCGCAAGCGGCGTATGCGGCAAAGCTTGCCCCAATCGAAAATGCAAAGCGTCTCATGTTAACATCCTTTGGGGTGCGTGGAGTTTATTCCAAATCAATCATAATTCTTGGCATTTCAAGGAACGATTCGCGCCCACACCTTCCATCATCGCGGAAAATATTCACCTCGATTGACCAGTTCGGTCTATCGTTCTGAGTTTGAGGATAGGGCTGGAACACAAGTGCATATTTCACGCGATCTATGGGCTTGTATTCTTTTCGCCCCGCGCCGGATTTGTTGTTAATTATGCGCTTAAACACTCGTTTTTCGAACCAATTGTGCTTGAAACTCTCCCAACGGCACGCATCAGTTCATGCTGGTTATTCCTAAGTCTCCCCGTGATTCGCAGCAACGTCAGTCAGTGTTCTGGGCTTTGTTCATGATGTGACCGCCCTCCCCTGCGTTACGATCTGGAACGGAGGACGGTTACAGTATCAGATCCGATGAGGTGGAAAGCCGGACGGCCACCCAGCGTGATGCCGGTCCCGCTTAGCACCCCATAAGCGACCGCTAGCCGCGTCGAGCCGATCGACAGCACGACTCCCCCCCAAACGCGGATCAATAAGTCAGAGAGTATCGGTTAGTGCCGGAAATCATCAGGTTTGAGCTCGTCTGGAACCCAAAGAAGAAACGCGCGAAAGTTGGTGATGCCCTGAGGGGCGGCATATCAAGGCGGTGTTGGGTCGCCGTCAATTCTCTGCTGAGAAAAGGATATGCCACATGTCAGAGATCACCATCACCCAGGTGCCCGATCCATCGGGAGTTCGCTCCGACCCATTCACGGACGTGCTCCGCGATGGAGCGCGCAAGCTGATCGAACAGCCGATCCAGGCGGAACTAGCTTTGCTCATGAACGCCTTTTCCGGGGAAAGGCTCGAAGATGGGCGGGCAGGCCTGCTGCTTCACGGTCACCTGCCGGAACGCGAGGTCATGACCGGTATTGCTCCGGTGCCCGTGAAGGTGCCGCGCGTGCGCAATCGCGGCTTCGGCGATGACAAGATCACCTTCACGCCCAGCATCCTGCCGCGGCATCTGCGCAAGGCGAAATCGGTCCAGGAACTGCTTCCGTGGCTCTCGCTCAAGGGCGTGTCTACAGGCGATTTTACCGAGGCGCTGGAGGTGCTGCTCGATCTGAAGCGCCGCAGCCTGAAGCTGGCCCCCAAACTGGCCATTCGCGACGGTGCGCTTGGCTTTTGGACGGCGCTGCGCGAGGTGTTCGCCACGACGCAGGAGCAACGGTGCTGGGTCCACAAGACGATGAACGTGCTGAACACGATGCGAACCCCATGCAAGCCAAGGCAAAGGCACACCTGCACGCCATTTGGCAGGCCAAGACGAGAGCCAACACCGCCTTCGATTTCTTCGGCGATGCTTACGGCGTTAAAGGGGAGAAGGCGGTCGCCAAGCTGATCAAGGACCGCGACGCGCTGCTGACCTTCTAGGATTATCCGGCAGAACACTGGAACCACATCCGGACGTCGAACCCGATCGAAAGCACCTTCGCAACGGTCCGGCAGCGCACGAAACGCACCAGGGGGGCCTAAGCTGCAAGACCGGCTTGGCCATGGTGTTCGAGCTATTGATGTCGGCGCAGAAGAAATGGCGCAAACTCGACGGCCAGAACCGCCTGCCCGAGATCATCAAGGGGGGAGTTGCGCGACGGGCTCCGCCAACTTGAAGCCGCCGCCTGATCAGGCGTCACCAACTTTTGCGCATATCTCACCACTGTTTCATGAGCCTTGCAGATGCCCACGAAAAGCTGGAGGACTGGCCCCTCTCAGCGAATGCATGCATTCGCCTGCCGGGCAACAGTAGAACCTCGACGAAGATCGCCCCCCATAGCGCGATGACGCTACCAGCCCGTCTTCGAGAAACAGCCGGAAAAGTCCAGCTTCCGGCGGCCCCACGTTGGCCAGCAGCGCACGCCCCCAAAACGGTCAACATAAGAATCCCGGTCCGTCCGGGCGTGACGATCTGGTCTCGCCTGCGCCCATAGGAATGCCCCCGCATGTGAGTTGAGCGCCGCTCATCTTCTTCCCCCGGATTTTTCCGATCCCGGACGGTGGCCCCGGTGCCACGCAAGCTGCTAGACATGCCCTGCGCGTCGGTCCTTTGCGACGGAATGTCGAAATCGCACCGCGCGCGGGCGCAAAACATGCGCACACTTGGGCATAGGAGAGAGTCGATATGGCACAGATCACCCTTGTTTATTGGCGCGACATCCCGGCCCAAATCATTGCGGGCAAGGGACGGCGCGGGGTCAAAAAGCCCCTGCCCGAGCGCTTTGAACAGGCGATTGACCGCGCCGCCATGAAGATCGGGGCGCGCGATAGTGACAGCTATCTGGCCGAATGGCGCAAAGTGGCTGCGGGCGAAGAGCCGGGCGATGATGCGGATGCGGCCGAGGCAGTGCTGGCGCGTATTCTCTCGGATTATGACGACGCGCGGTTGCGCACGCTGATTGCCAATGACGGGTGGAACACTCCACCCGCGCCCTGAGGGAGAGATGCGAATGGCCTTGGTAAATTTCCGCCGTGAGGCGCCGCGCCAGCCGGTGAACGCCCAGATGGCGGCATTGCTGGAGGGTGCCTCGATCGAAGTGATGCCGCGCACGGCCGCCAAGGTCGAGAGCTTCGGCGATCTGCTGCCCCAAGGCACCCGCGTCTATATCGCCCATATCGAGGGCACGCCGTTTGATGAGATGCTCACCACCGCGCGCCGCCTGCGCGATGAGGGCTTTGTGCCGATGCCCCATTTTCCCGCCCGCATCATTCGCGATGCCGCGCAGCTGCGTGATTGGGTCGCGCGCTACGCCGGTGAGGCTGGCGTTAATCAGGCGCTGATTTTGGGCGGCGGTGTGAAGCAACCTGTGGGCGATTTTCACTGCGCAATGCAGCTGATCGAAACCGGCGCGTTTGATGGCTTTGCCCGTCTGCACGTTGCAGGCCACCCCGAGGGCAACCGCGATATCGACCCCGCAGGTGGCGAGGCCGAAGTGATGGCCGCGCTGCGCCTCAAACAGGATTTCGCCAATCGCTCTGATGCCGATATGGCGATTGCCACGCAATTCGCCTTCGAGGCTGGCCCGATCCGCGATTGGGCCGCGCGACTATCAGCGAACGGGATCACCATGCCGATCCATCTCGGGGTAGCAGGCCCCGCCAAGCTGCAAACGCTGGTGAAATTCGCCATTGCCTGCGGTGTGGGCCCGTCGCTTAAGGTGTTGCAAAAGCGTGCCCGCGACGTGACCAAGCTGCTGCTGCCCTTTGAACCCACCGAATTGCTGGCCGATCTGGCCGCCAACCGCCCCGACAATATCGAATCCGTGCATTTCTTCCCGCTGGGCGGTATCACCGCCTCAGCCAACTGGATTGCCCAACAAAGAGGCCATGAATGACCCGCACCGTCCTTGAATCGAAATCCAAGACCGTCACCATCGGCTTCGACGAGCCCTTCTGCGTGATCGGCGAGCGGATCAACCCCACCGGGCGCAAGAAACTGGCCGCCGAACTGGAGCTGGATGATTTCTCGACCGTCGAGCGCGACGCGATTGAACAGGTGGCCTGCGGGGCCTCGGTGCTCGATATCAACTCGGGGGCTGTGTTCACCAATCGCATGGCCTCTGATCCGCGCTATGCCGATAATAACTTTGTCGAGCCGCCCCTGATGCGTGAGCTGTGCGCACGCGTGCAGGCGCTGGTCGATGTGCCGCTGTGCATCGACAGCTCGGTTCCTGCCGCACTCAAGGCCGGGCTTGAGGCCTGCGTGGGCCGCCCGCTGGTCAATTCCGTGACCGGCGAGGAAGAACGCCTTGAAACCGTGCTGCCGTTGATTGCGAAATACAACGTGCCAGTGGTGGCGATTTCCAACGACGACACCGGCATTTCCGACGATCCCGAAGTGCGCTTTGCCGTGGCGAAAAAGATCGTCCAGCGCGCGGCTGATTTTGGCATCAAGCCTTGCGATATCGTGGTCGACCCGCTGGTCATGCCGATTGGCGCCAAGGCCACTGCGGGGCGTCAGGTGTTTGAACTGGTTGCCAAGCTGCGCGATGAACTGGGCGTGAACACGACCTGCGGCGCGTCCAATATCTCTTTTGGTTTGCCCGGGCGTCATGGCATCAACGCCGCCTTCCTGCCGATGGCGATTGGTGCCGGGATGACCAGCGCGATCATGAACCCGGTGCGTCCCGCGGAAATGGAGGCCGTGCGCGCCGCCAACCTGCTGATGAATCACGATGATAACGGCGCGGACTGGATCCGCTTTGCGCGCATTCTTGAAGCGATGAAAGAGGGCGCGACCCTTGCCGAGGCCTCGGCCGCGGCGGGGGCCAGCACGCGTGGCGGGCGCTCGGGCCGTCGCCGCGCACGCGTCTGAACAAGGGCTGCGCCGGGCAACCGGCGTGCCGCTTCCCGCTATGCTGAGCAATTCCGACCTGATTGAGCTGACCGAATTCCGGCGCGCCCTGCACCGCCGCCCTGAACTGTCAGGGGCCGAGGGTGAGACTGCGCACACCATCGCAGCAGCGCTGCGCGCCCTGTCCGCAACCCGCGTGCTTACCGGGATCGGCGGACACGGCGTGGCGGCTGTTTTCGACAGTGGCGCCCCCGGCCCCACCGTGCTGTTTCGCGCCGAGCTGGACGCGCTGCCGATTGCCGAGACCTCGGGCGCGGCTTGGGCATCTGCGATCCCCGGCAATGGGCATCTGTGCGGCCATGACGGGCATATGGCGATGCTGCTAGGTCTGGGTCGGCTGATCTCGCGCCGCCCGCCCAAAACGGGCCGTATCGTGTTGCTGTTCCAACCCGCCGAAGAAATCGGCTCGGGGGCGCGTGCGGTGATCAACGACCCAGCCTTTACCGCGATCGCCCCCGATTATGCCTTTGCGATCCATAACTTGCCCGGTCTGCCGCTGGTCCATGTCGGGCTGCGCGCGGGGTTGATGAATTGCGCCTCGGTGGGGCTAGCGATCCAGCTGACGGGCAAAACCGCCCATGCCGCGACGCCCGAAACCGGCATTTCACCCGGCCCCGCGCTGGCCCGGCTGATCGCGGCCCTGCCCGATCTTGGGCCAGGTGGCGCGCTGGATGATAGCTTCCGCCTGCTCACCGTGACCCATGCGCAATTGGGCGAGGCGACGTTTGGCGTGGCCCCCGGCGCGGCCATGTTGCATGTCACCCTACGCAGCGCCCAAGACGCCACGCTGGCCGATCTGGAGGCGCGGACTCGTGCGATGGCTGCACAGGAGGCGGCGCACGACGGGCTCATGCTGCGCATTAAGACGTGCGAGCCGTTCGCCGCCACGATCAACGACGCGCAGGCGGTAATGCTGGCGCGCGCGGCACTTGATCGGCTTCAGGTTCCCCATTCCGAAGATGGCGTGCCGATGCACGCGTCCGAGGATTTCGGGCTGTTTGGCCATGGCGCAAAATCGGCCATGCTGTGTCTGGGCGCGGGACAGTCACACCCCGCGCTGCACAATCCCGATTACGATTTCCCCGATGATCTGATCGCGATCGGTCCAAAGATATTTGCGCAGATCGCGCGCGACATTCTGGGGTAAGCGCGCGGCAATGTCGCCAGATCACGGCGATTCGCGTTTTCGTGACCGTTGTATTTTCAAATTCAGGTCAACCGCGTGCGCCTGCTCCAAGTATAGCAACAATAAGCCGTGTGCGCGGCCCGGCCTGGGCACCATATCTGGGATCGCCGCAAAATTTTCCGATTGTAGGACAAATATTTACTAGGAGAACTTAATGTAATCTGCCTAGTCTGGACACTCAAAACCTGGGAAGGCGCACTGCCATGCGCGATACTTGTCTGCCGTCCGTGGCGGGCTTTGCAGCTGCCACCGCAAAGCCCGCCCGGCCCCGCCATGCTGCCAATAGGTCGGGGAAAATTCTGTCTTTGCTAAGCGGTTTCGTGATCGCGAACGCGCTCTCTGCCTGTGTGCAGAGCGAACCCGAAGTGACAGCCGCACGCGCCTCGACAGCAACGATCGAACTGCCGCAGGCTGATCGTGTGCCCGGCCTGTCCGATCCGGTGCCGCGCGCTGCCCTTCCCGACAACTCCCATCTCGGCCGTGATTTCATGGAACTCAGCTTCTATCTGGAATCCGGGCGTACCTTGCCGCGTTTCACCCGCTTTGAAGGACCCGTTTCGATCACGCTGTCGGGCAATGCCCCGCCCGTAGCCGCAACCGAATTGGGCCGTCTGGTCAGCCGCTTGCAGCGGGAAGCCGGGCTGAATGTGACGACGAAGCTGGGTCATACCAACACGATCAATGTGCAATTCGTGCCCAAGGCCACAATGCGCCGCGCGGTGCCCAATGTTGCTTGTTTCGTGGTGCCCAATGTCACCGACTGGGCCGATTACCGCTCTGCGCGCGGCACGGCGCGCACCGATTGGGCACAGCTGGGCGTGCGCCAATATGCGACCGTCTTCATCCCCGACCCCGCGACCCCGCAAGAGATCCGCGATTGCCTGCATGAGGAAATCAGCCAAGGCTTGGGGCCGGTTAATGACCTCTATCGCCTGCCCGATACGGTCTGGAATGACGACAATTTCCACACCGTTCTGACGCGCTTTGACATGGCAGTGCTGCGCGCGACCTACGATCCGGCACTGCATTCGGGTATGAGCCGCCCCGAGGTGCTTTCGGCCCTGCCCGGCGTGCTGGCACGCACCAATCCCCGCGGCGGCCAGATGCGCGCGTTACGCGAAGACCCGACCCCGCGCAGCTATGTGCAAGCAATCACACGCGCACTTGGGGCGTCCTCGGGCGATGCGGGACGGCGCAATGCCGCTGCCCAAGCCACCCAGATCGCCGCTGCTCGGGGCTGGAACGACAGCCGCGCCGCGTTTGCTTGGTTTGCACTCGGCCGGCTCAGCCTGAAGAAAGATCCGCAAGCCGCGATCCGCGCTTTTTTGAACGCTGGCGCTATTTATCGCCGCACCCCCGGCGCGGGCATTCAAGCCGCCCATGTCGATATGCAACTGGCCGCTTTCGCGCTGGCCTCGGGGCGCGCCCAGGATGCAATCCAACTGGTGAACCGCTCGCTCTCGCCCGCGATATCTGGGGAAAACGCAGCGCTGATGGCGACGCTTTATATGATCCGCGCCGAGGGCTATGCACAGCTGGGCAACGCGGCCCAGTCTCACCAAGCTCGTCTCGACATGGCGCAGTGGGCACGCTATGGATTTGGCTCTGACGCGGCGGTCCAACGTCGCGCGGGCGAAGTGGCGGCGCTGGCCGATGCAGGCGCGCGGCTGAACTGACCGGGCGATCGCCCGGCCAATGCCGGGAGGGGCGCGGATGTATGTTCTTGCAGGGATCGTGATTGGCGCGATCTTGGGCGATTGGCGCGCACGCAAGCGCGGTGGCAACGGGCTGGACCGGGCGCAATATGCTGCCGTGCATGCGATCGCGCTGGCGCTGGTCGGGATCTTTATCACGATCGTCATCAACCGCATCTGGGCCTGAGGACGCAGGCGATGTTCCTGCCCTTCTTTCAGACCCTGCGCAGCGGCGGTGTTCCCGTCTCTTTGCGCGAATATCTCAGCTTTCTCGAGGGGTTATCGGCGGGTCTGTGCACCTATGATATCGAGGAATTCTACTATTTCGCGCGCTGCACCATGGTCAAGGACGAGCGCTTTCTCGACCGGTTTGACCGCGCCTTTTCCACCGCCTTCAAGGGGCTAGAGGCGATCACGCCCGACGATGTGCTCAACGCCGTCGATCTGCCCGAAGATTGGCTGCGCCGCGAGTTGGAAAAACATCTCAGCCCCGAGGAAAAAGCCCAGATCGAGGCCTTGGGCGGGTTTGAGGCGCTGATGGAGACGCTCAAAAAGCGCCTTGAGGAACAAAAAGGTCGCCATCAGGGGGGCAGCAAATGGGTTGGCACCGGGGGCACCTCGCCCTTTGGCGCCTATGGCTACAACCCCGAGGGCGTGCGCATCGGGCAGAGTGAAAGCCGCCATCAGCGCGCCGTGAAAGTCTGGGACAAGCGTGAGTTTCGCGATTTTGACGAAAGCGTCGAGTTGGGCACGCGCAACATCAAGTTGGCATTGAAACGCTTGCGGCAATGGGCGCGCCACGGAGCCGAGGACGAGCTGGACTTGCCCGGCACGATCCGCGCCAGCGCCGAGGCCGGATATATCGACGTCAAGACCCGCCCCGAGCGGCGCAATGCTGTGAAAGTCGTGCTGTTTCTCGATGTCGGCGGCTCGATGGACGCGCATGTGAAGCTGGTGGAGGAATTGTTCTCTGCCGCGCGCGCCGAGTTCAAGCATCTCGAGCACTGGTATTTCCACAATTGCCTTTACGAGGGCGTGTGGAAATCCAATGCGCGACGCTGGGGTGAGGTGACCCCCACATGGGACGTGCTGCATCGATACGGGCCTGACTACAAATGCATTTTCGTAGGTGATGCGTCGATGTCCCCCTATGAAATCACCCATCGCGGCGGCGCGAATGAACATTGGAATGACGAGGCTGGCCATGTCTGGCTCACCCGCGCGCGCGAGCAATGGCCCGATCACACATGGCTCAACCCGCTGCCCGAACAGCAATGGGATTACACGCAATCCATTGCGCTTGTTCGCGAGATTTTCGACAACCGGATGCACCCGCTCACGCTTGAAGGGATCACGGCCGCGATGAAGGAGCTGGGATGAGCAAGCTGCGCTATCTTTGGGCCCATCACCGCATCGCTTCGATCGGTTTCACGGTGGCGCTGCTTGCGGCGCTGTTCTTTTCCGTCAGCTTTGTGCGGCGCGCGATCTATTGGTCCGATCCTGCCCATCACCGCCAAATCCCCGAACCGTGGATGACGCCGGGCTATATCGCGCGCAGCTGGCACCTGCCAATCCCCGAGGTGGAGGCCATTCTGCGCATTGAAAACGGCCGCGCGCTGGTTGGCCCTGGCCGCCCGACCCTCAATCGCATCGCCAAAGCCACCAACCAACCTGTCGAGGCGCTTCTGGACCGCCTCGCCACCGGACTGCCCGCAGCCTTGGCGCAACACCAAGCGGACCCGCCAAAATGACGCTGAGCGAGCTAAGCGACTGGTTGCTCTCGCTTGTTCCGATTTATGGGCCATGGCTGCTAGGGGTGACCACCTTTCTGTCCTGCCTCGCGATCCCTGTGCCCTCGTCGCTGATGATGATTGCGAGCGGGGCGTTCGTGGCCTCGGGGGATCTGTCGCCGCTCACCGTCATCAGCGCGGCCTATAGTGGCGCGGTGCTGGGCGATCAGGTCGGGTTCACGCTGGGCCAGCGTGCGGAACGTTTTTTGCCCCACCCCAAAAGCAAACGCGGCGCGCTGGTGGCCAAGGCGATGGCGGGCTTGCGCAAACGCGGCTTGGTGACGGTGTTTTTCTCGCGCTGGCTGTTCTCGGCACTCGGGCCTTGGGTGAACTTGGCGGCCGGGGCGTCGGGGTTCAGACGACGGCGCTTTACGCTGGCCGATCTGGCAGGCGAAGCGGTTTGGGTCACGCTATATGTCGGGCTGGGCATCACCTTTGGCGCAAATCTGGATGCCGCAGCCGAGCTTGCAGGCAATGCGGTGGGTCTGATGGCGGCAGGCGCTGCGGCTCTGGGGTTTGGCTGGTGGCTGTGGAATGCCGCGCGCGCCGCGCCCAAAGCTTGATCACGCCCGCGCTAGTCGCCATATCTACCCCATGATCCGCTTTCTCCCCCTCTTGCTGCTTGCGCTTTACGGCTTTGCGATGTGGCATTTCTCTAGCTGGCAGCTCAAACGCCAGCTTGATGCCAATTCCCGCCGGTTGCGCGACACGCGCCTTGCGCCGCTGCTCGATCGGCTCGCCGCCGCGCTGGAAGTCGCGGAAGTGCCTGTGCATGTCTATCAGGTCGCGCCCGTCAACGGGCTGGCCGCGCCCGATGGGCGGGTGTTCATCACCGAAGGCTTCATGGCAAAATACCGCGCTGGCGAGGTAACGCCCGAAGAGATAATCTCAGTCGTCGCGCATGAGTTGGGTCATGTCGCCTTGGGCCATTCGCGCCGCCGGATGATTGATTTTTCAGGCCAAAATGCGCTGCGCGCGGTGTTGATGACAGTACTGGGACGGATGGTGCCGTTTCTAGGAGTCTGGATCGCGAACCTGATCACCACGGCTTTGGCCGCGCGCCTGAGCCAGCGAGACGAATTCGAGGCTGACGAATTCGCCTCCGCCCTGTTGATCAAGGCGGGCATCGGAACCCAGCCCCAGATCTCGCTGTTTCACAAACTCGACGCGCTGACGCAAGGCGCAGGGGCGAGTATTCCCGCTTGGCTGCTGACCCATCCCAAGACCCATAAACGCATCGCCGCAATTGAAAGCAATTCCGCGCGCTGGATGGCTGCAAAACGCTGAATTTCCTTACTTTCGCCCAGCTTGCCCGCTAATCTAGCGCCAAGATGAGAGCAGATAAGCAAGATCACGGCTCCGATCGGGTGCGCAAACGCCGGGTGTTTTACATCCCCGGCTATGACCCGATTCACCCGCGCCGCTACCGCGAGCTTTATCGCAAAGAAGGTGCCGCCCAAGCCGCGATCTCGGGCTATGAGATCGCACTGTCTCCCAAGACATCCGGCGGCCCCTATGGCTGGCATGTGAATTCGACCCAAGATGGTGCAGCGGTCGAGGCCGATATCGAGGTGCTCGTCTGGTCCGATATCGTGCGCGATTCCATGGGAAAATCCATTGCCGCGACTTATGGCCAACTGATCCAGACCGCCGCCACCTATATCTTTTCTGGTGCGCTGTTTGGGCTGATGCGGCTGCGCAAGGGGCCGGTGATCGCCGCGCTCTATCCGATTTTTGCGCTGATTGTGCAGGCGCTGATCGGCCTCGGATTTGGATTAGCTTTATCCTCTATCCTGCTGACAATAATTCCAGATTTCTCATTCGACTGGCTTCTCGGACTCGCCCTCACCGCCGCGACCCTCGCGCTCACTCTGCGCTGGTTTCGCAAACATGACGGTACGTTTTTCGCCTATTACCTGATGCATGACTACGCCTTCACCGCGCGCTGGGGCGGGGCAAATCCGCCCGAACTCGAAACCCGGATGGCAGAATTCGCCAGCCGCATCGAACAGGCCATGTCCGAGGACTGGGACGAAGTCCTTGTCGTAGGGCACAGCTCAGGCGCGCATCTTGCCGTCTCGATCCTTGCCGATCTGATCCGCGACAACCGCCTGCCCCCGTCGCTCTCGAAAGAGGGACCCGACGCTCCGCAGGCAGCGCCTCCCGCGCTTTCCTTCCTCTCGCTCGGTCAGGTCGTGCCGATGGTCAGCTACTTGCCCCGCGCCACGCGGTTGCGCGCCGATCTTGCCTATCTCGCCACCCGCCCCGAGGTTGTCTGGCTCGATGTAACCGCACCGGGCGATGGCTGCGCTTTCGCGCTGTGTGACCCGGTGGCGGTGTCGGGCGTAGCGCCAGAGGGGCAAATCCACCCGCTTGTGATTTCGGCGGCTTTCACGCAGACGCTTTCCCCCGAGCGCTGGCGCGAGCTGCGCTGGCGGTTTTTTCGACTGCATTTTCAATATCTTTGTGCTTTTGATCGTCCCGGTGATTACGACTATTTTCGCATCACTGCCGGGCCGCAAACGCTGGGTGTGCGGTTCAAAGGCCGGGCTGCGTCGAAAAGCGTGATTACAATGCGCGCAAACCGCTTTACCAACACCGCATGAGCCAGCCGCCCAAACCCACACCGCGCCCCGATCGCGTCTCGCTCTGGCGCTATTTCCGGCTGTTCAAATCCGACATCCTTTCGGCACAGCCCGCGCGGCTTTATCGCGCTTGGATGGCCGAGTTTCGCACACCGTTTTTCCGCTCGTACCTGTGCAATGATCCCGATCTGGTCGATCTCGTGCTCAAAGAGCGCCCGATGGATTTCCCGAAATCCGACCGCGTGCGCGAGGGGCTGAAGCCGCTGTTGCGCGAAAGCGTGTTCATCACCAATGGCGAACAATGGCTGGCGCAGCGCCGCATCATTGACCCCGCGTTTGAGGGCGGCAAGCTGCGCGAAACCTTCCCCGCGATGTGGGATGCGGGGGTGGCTTGCGTGGATCGAATCAAGATGAAGGTCGGATCACAACCCATTGATATTGAGTTGGAAACCTCGCACGCCGCCGCCGATATCATCTTTCGCACGCTGTTCTCTATCCCGATTGAGGATGAAACCGCCGGTGCCGTGTTTACCGAGTTCAAATCCCATCAACGCGCCGCGCCCGTGGTCAATCTGGGTGCGCTGCTGTCGCTTCCGCGCTGGTTTCCGCGCTTTCATTCGCGCCAGACGAAACGCACCGCCCGCCGCATCCGCGCGTTGATCGAAAGCTTGACGACGCAGCGCGCCGCGCAGATCGCACAGGGCACCGCACCCAATGATCTGGCCACCAAGATCATGACCACGCCCGACCCCGAAACGGGCAAGACCTTTGACACCGCTGAAATGGTCGATCAGGTCGCAATCTTTTTCCTCGCCGGGCATGAAACCTCGGCTTCGGCGCTGGCATGGTCACTGTATCTGCTGGCCACGAACCCCGATTGGCAAGATCGGATCGCGGCTGAGGCCGATACGGTATTAGCCGATGAAATCCCTTATTTTTCAATCCTCAACACGCTAAAGCTCAGCCGCGCCGTGTTTCGCGAGACAATGCGGCTTTACCCGCCCGTGCCGATGTTCGTGCGCGAGGCGAAATGCCCGGAAACCTTCCGCAACCGCCCTGTCAAAGCAGGCTCGCAGGTGGTGATCAGCCCATGGCATCTGCACCGCCACGAGCGGATTTGGGACAATCCCGACGGCTTTGATCCCGCCCGCTGGGACACGCCCAACGGCAAGGCCGGCTTGCGCCGCGCCTATATCCCGTTCTCGACCGGCGCGCGTGCCTGCCCCGGCGCGGGTTTCGCGATGGCCGAGGGACCGCTGCTATTGTCGATGATCGTGCGGGCGTTTCGCATTGACCCCGTGACAGGGCGCGAACCCGTCCCGGTGGCCCATCTGACCGTGCGCGGGCGAGACGGGATCTGGCTGCACCTGACCCCGCGTTAACCCAGAAGGCGGCGCGCATGATGCTGGCTTGCGCGCGCCCTTGAACTGGGCTGCTGCGCTATCCCCATAATTCCTTGGGGCGCGTCGGTGATGTGGTGCTAAAGCTACAGCGCCTTGGCAGATCCGCGTCTCGTTCTCAAGAAACTGCGCAAAATCCGTCCCTTGCGATCAGGCCCGTTTTGCCAGCCGCGCCTCAAGCACGTCAAAGGGCACGCCGGGATCATCCTTGGCGCATCGGATCACAAGGCTGGTCTTGACCGAGGCGACGTTATCGGCCGCCGTCAGCTGCCCGGTCAGGAAACTTTGGAAACTGGACAGATCGGGGGCCACGCATTTGAGCACAAAGTCGATCTCACCGTTCAACATGTGGCATTCGCGCACAAGCGGCCAGTCGCGGCAGCGCGCCTCAAAGGCGGACAGATCGGCCTCGGCCTGACTTTGCAGCCGCACCATTGCAAAGACCTGCACCTCAAAGCCCAATTCGCGCGGGTTCACATCGGCGTGGTAGCCCTGAATATAGCCCGCCTCTTCCAGTGTGCGCACGCGGCGCAGGCAGGGGGGCGCGGAAATACCGACTCGCTTGGCCAGTTCGACATTGGTCATGCGACCATCGCCCTGAAGCTCGGCCAGAATCTTGCGGTCGATATCGTCGAGCCGGGTCGTGGGCATGTTGAAATAATCCTTCGTGACTTGCTGCGGAACTTACCCGTGGGGCGGACTATGCGCAATAAAATTTCGCGCGCCAGAGGGCAAGGGCAATTCGTCGCGCATCACAAGGGCTTTTCGTCACGCCCCGGGCCGACTATATCCAATCAGGAATTTTTACGGAGGCCGGGATGGGCGAGACGAAGAAAACGAAGGTTCTGATCATCGGCTCGGGGCCTGCGGGTTACACCGCTGCGGTCTATGCCTCGCGCGCGATGCTCGAGCCGGTCTTGGTGCAGGGCATGCAGCCGGGCGGGCAGCTGACGATTACAACTGAGGTCGAAAACTGGCCCGGTGAGACCGAAATTCAGGGCCCCGATCTGATGGTCAAAATGGAGGCCCATGCCAAGGCGATGGGTGCCGAGGTGATCACCGATTTGATCACCGATCTCGACTTGTCCAAGCGCCCCTTCATCGCCCAAAGCGATTCGGGCACGGTGTATGAGGCCTTGGCCGTGATCCTCGCCACCGGCGCGCAGGCGAAATGGCTGGATTTGCCCTCGGAAGAGAAGTTCAAGGGGTTCGGCGTGTCGGCCTGTGCGACCTGTGATGGGTTCTTTTACCGTGGCAAAGAGGTTGTCGTGATCGGTGGCGGCAATACGGCCGTGGAAGAGGCGCTGTTCCTGACCAATTTTGCCTCGAAGGTGACGCTGATTCATCGCCGCGACACGCTGCGTTCGGAAAAGATCCTGCAAGAGCGGCTGTTCAAGAACCCCAAGGTCGAATTGCTGTGGAATCACACGGTCGAGGAAATCTTGGGCGATGAGAACCCGCTGGGTGTGACCGGTGTGCGGGTGAAATCCACCACGGACGGGGCGGAAAAAGTCGTGCCATGTGACGGGTTCTTCGTGGCGATTGGCCATGCCCCCTCGTCCGAACTGGTCACCGAGCAGTTGAAACTGCATTCGGGCGGCTATGTCTGGGTCGATCCAGGTTCGACGCGCACCTCTGTCGAGGGTGTGTTTGCCGCGGGCGATCTGACCGATCACACTTATCGCCAAGCCGTGACGAGTGCCGGGATGGGCTGCATAGCGGCGCTGGATGCCGAGAAATGGCTGGCCGAACAGGGCGAGGCCGAGTGATCTCTTTTTGCGGCCCGGTCTGGCAGATTTTGTTCGCCGATCGGGCCGCAAAGCCCTGCGCCTCGGTGCGTGCGCCCAAGGGGCGGTTTCACCACACCGGGCAGGCCGCGCTTTATGCTTCGCTCTCGGCTGAGGGCGCGGGCGTGGCGATCCGGCGCTATGTCAGGGCCGATGACGCGCCGCGCGTGATCGTGGAACTGGCCGTCAATGCCGCGCGCATCCTTGATCTGCGCGCAACGCCTCAGGCGCAAGCCGCCTCGGTCGTCTGGCAAGACATCCGCGCCAACGGTGCCCCGGCCCCGACATGGGCCTATTCCGACCACGCACGCGCGACAGGGGCGCAAGGGATGATCTACGCCTCGCGCTCGCGCCCCGATCTCAGCCATCTGGTGCTGTTTGATATCTCGTCCCCATCGTGCGCGCCGCAGGCCCCGCCCAGCCGTGGCACCCGCCCTACCCCGTTTGCGCCTGAGCCATCATTGACCTGCCCCGAACATCGGCTAATCTGCGCGCCAACAGGAGGGCTGCGGATGCGCTGGCGCGGGGTCAATCACGTTGAATTTTCGGTACTCGATTACGAAAACTCGGTCGCGTTTTATGACGCGATGTTTGGCTGGCTGGGCTATAAAAGTTTCTGGACGCTCGATATCGGTTATCGCTCGACCTATTACATGGCGCGCTTTCCGATGCCCCATTCCTATATCGGCATTCAGCCCGCACAGACGGGGCAAAAGCTTGATCATGCGGTGCGTGCGGTGGGGATTCATCACATCGCGCTTTGGGCGCGCAACCGGCGCGAGGTGGATGCGTTTCACCGCAACTTCCTGATCCCGCGCGGGCTAAGCGTGACCGATACGCCGCAGGAATACCCGGTTTATGCGCCGGGATATTATGCGGTATTTTTCGACGATCCGATCAACGGCATCCATTGGGAGTTGGCCCATATTCCGCGCTTGCCGGGGCTGGGCGCGCTGCGGCGGTTTCGTGCCGCGCTGCGCGCCGCGCAGGCCGATCACCCCGAATGGACTGGCCCGCCGGAAAAAATGGCGTTTCGCGACTTGCCACCGCGATAGTCTCTCATATCGGCAAAGTTGCACCGAAACGGGTGAATTGGCCTGAAAACTCTGCTGAATGGGCACAGTTTTGCTTGAAATAGCGCTCCCTTCGGGTCTAAGCCGCGCGGGCACGGAGTTTCATCCCGACCATATCTCAAGCAGCAGGACAGTGCATATTATGAGCCAGCCCCCAATCCACGCCCCAGTCCCCGAACTTTTTGTCTCATATGAGTCGGCGCAGAAGCTCAAGGTTGAGGCCGGTAACCTGACCAGCTGGGATCTGACCGCGCGTCAGATTTGCGATCTGGAACTGCTGATGAATGGCGGATTCAATCCGCTCAAAGGCTTTATGAGCGAAGAAGATTACAACGGCGTCGTGGATAATATGCGTCTGGCCGATGGCGCGCTGTGGCCGATGCCGATCAATCTTGATGTGTCGGAAAAATTTGCCGAGGGCATCGAAGAAGGTCAGGATATTGCGCTGCGCGACCAAGAGGGCGTGATCCTTGCGATCCTCTCGATCACCGATAAATGGGTGCCCAACAAAGCCCATGAGGCCGAAAAGGTCTTTGGCGCCGATGATCTCGCCCACCCGGCGGTGAACTATCTGCACAACACCGCAGGCCCGGTTTATCTGGGTGGCCCGATCACTGGCATCCAGCCCCCTGTGCATTACGATTTCAAAGGTCGCCGCGACACGCCCAACGAATTGCGCGCCTATTTCCGCAAGATGGGCTGGCGCAAGGTTGTCGCCTTCCAGACCCGCAACCCGCTGCACCGTGCGCACCAGGAACTCACCTTCCGCGCCGCCAAAGAGGCCCAAGCCAACCTGCTGATCCACCCGGTCGTGGGCATGACCAAGCCCGGCGATGTCGATCACTTCACCCGCGTGCGCTGCTACGAGGCGGTGCTGGACAAATATCCGCAATCGACCACCACGATGAGCCTGCTCAATCTTGCAATGCGCATGGCGGGCCCGCGTGAGGCGGTCTGGCACGGCTTGATCCGCAAGAACCACGGCTGCACCCATATCATCGTCGGGCGCGATCATGCGGGTCCGGGCAAGAACTCGGCGGGCGAGGATTTCTACGGCCCCTATGACGCGCAAGATCTGTTCCGTGCCAATCAGGATGATATCGGCATCGAAATGGTCGATTTCAAACACATGGTCTATGTGCAGGAACGCGCCCAATACGAGCCCAATGACGAGATCGAGGATCGTGACAATGTCACCATCCTCAACATCTCGGGCACCGAGCTGCGCCGCCGTCTGCGCGAAGGTCTGGAAATCCCCGAGTGGTTCTCCTTCCCCGAAGTGGTGGCCGAGCTGCGCCGCACCTCGCCGCCGCGCGCCAAGCAGGGCTTTACGGTGTTCTTCACCGGCCTGTCGGGGTCAGGAAAATCCACCATTGCCAATGCGTTGATGGTCAAGCTGATGGAAATGGGCGGGCGTCCGGTCACCTTGCTGGATGGCGATGTGGTGCGCAAACACCTGTCGAGCGAGCTGGGGTTCTCCAAAGAGCACCGCGACCTCAACATCGAACGCATCGGCTATGTCGCGAGCGAAATCACCAAGAATGGCGGCATCGCGATCTGTGCGCCCATCGCGCCCTATACCGCGACGCGGCGCAGCGTGCGCGAGATGATCGAGGCGTTCGGGGCCTTCGTCGAAATCCATGTCGCGACCTCGCTGGAGGAATGTGAATCGCGGGACCGCAAGGGGCTGTATAAGCTTGCACGCGAGGGCAAGATCAAGGAATTCACCGGAATTTCAGATCCTTACGAAGCGCCCACCAATGCCGAACTGGTCGTGGACACCAAGGATGTGGATGTCGATCACTGCGCCCATCAGGTGATCCTGAAGCTCGAAAGCATGGGGCTGATCAAAGGCTGATCGCACCTTGCCCTGACACACTGAAACGCGCCGCAGAGAGCCTCTGCGGCGCGTTTTTTTATGGCTCATGTGAGGCGCGGCAACCTGCGCGGCGCGTCAGCGCAGATGGGACAGAAACGCGTCGATTTCTTCGGGCGTGGTGGCCCAAGAACAGACCAGCCGCGCGGCGAGCTGCACATTTTCATCGCCCTCCAGCGATTGATCAAACGGCCAGAGATAATAATACGCCCCCGCCCCCTGCGCGCGCTTATGCGCCCCGCGCGGAAAAGCGGCAAAGACCGCATTGGCCTGCGTGGGATGCACCAGCTTCGCGCCGGGAATAGCTTGGATGCCGGAGGAAAGTTTCGCAGCCATTTCATTGGCATGCGTGGCAAGCTTCAACCACAAATCATCGGTCAGATAGGCTTGCATCTGGGCTGCCAGAAAGCGGTGTTTCGAGAACAGATGCCCGCCACGTTTGCGGCGCAGCTCAAACTCCCAGGCACGTTTGGGATCAAAAATCACCACCGCCTCAACGCCCATGCAGCCGTTTTTCGTGCCCCCAAAGGACAGCACATCAACGCCCGCCTTCCACGTCATTTCGGCGGGCGAACAACCTGCCGCGACCAGCGCATTGGAAAAGCGCGCGCCATCCATATGCACGGGCAGATGAAAGCGGCGCGCGATTTCGCTGAGCGCGGCCACCTCGGCGGGGGCATAAACCGCGCCCGCCTCGGTTGCGTTGGTGATCGACACCATCCCGCGCTGCACGTTGTGAATGCCGCCCCGCCCGGTATGGGCAATCGCGCGTTCCAGCGCGACCGGGTCCATCTTGGCATCCGCCCCATCGACCAGCACCAGCTTGGAGCCATTAGTGTAAAATTCCGGCGCGCCGCATTCGTCTTCTTCGATATGGGCGTTGCGGTGGCAGAAAATCGCGCCCCAAGGCTGGGTCAGCACCGCGCAGGACAGCGCGTTCGCCGCCGTTCCGGTCGCGACAAGATAGACGCGCGCCTCGGGGGCCTCGAAAATCTCGCGGATGCGGGTCTGAACGCCATCGCTCAGAAGATCGGCCCCATAAGAGGGCATGTGGCCAGTATTGGCCGCCCCCAGCGCCGCCATCACATCAGGATGCGCGCCAGAGGTGTTGTCGGAGGCAAAATTCATGACAGATCCTCAATCGTGTAGTCGTCCCAATCTTCTTCGGGAACCTCAAACTCCGGCACCGTCCAGCCGCGCACGGACTGGCCCGCCTCATGCACGGTTTCATATGAGCCAGAGATAAGATAGTGCCAGCTTTCCAATGGCTTGCCCTCAAATCGCAGCCGATAGGCGCAAGTCTTGGGCATCCAATAAGCGATATCGGCGATGCTGGCGGGTTTCAGCGTCACGCATTCGGGCACGAATTGGTGGCGAATGTCATATTGGGTACAACGACAAGTTTCGCCATCCAGCAATCGACAGGCGACGCGGGTGAAAACCAGCTCGTTCGTGTCCTCATATTCCAGCTTGTTCAGGCAGCATTTGCCGCAGCCATCGCACAACGCTTCCCACTCAGCGGGGTTGAGCGATTTAAGCGGTTTGGTCCAGAATTCGGGGCGCAGTTTGTTCATGGCGCGGAACCTGACCCAATTGCGCGCAAATGGAAAGGGGGCACACAGCAGCGCGATGAACACGCCTCTGTGCGCCCCCTCACAGCAAAGGCTTTCAACCCAGCCGCAGCTGTTATTCCTTGGCCGCTGTCGCCGTCAGTTTCGTCAAAGCGCCCGTCATCTTGGTGGCGAATTCCGCGCTGGAGTCGACCAACGTGCCAGCGAACATGTCATCAACGCTTAGATAGATCAGCATGGTCTGGCCATCCTCATCGGCCACCAGAACGCGCAGCGGCAGGACCACACCGGCGCGGATATCTTGCTGCATCGCGGGCGTGCCCAGCAGCGGATTGCCAAAAATCACCAACGTCGCATCGGGCATTTCCATCTCCACGGTGGCCCCGACTTTTGCGCCGCTGCCTCAAAGCGATCTGCAACTTCGGACACCGAGCCACAGGCGGGCACTTGCACGTATTCGGCAACGCCGGAGCTGGCCGCGAACACAAGCGCCACGGCGCCCAGCAGATTGCGCACCCGGAAATTGGGGCCAGCGATTTGATATGGCATGATAAATCCTCCGGTTGGAGGGATGCAACGCATGCGGGCGCGCCATATTCCCGCTTTCGTGAGCACAGGTAAGCGTGCGTGAGCGAGACTTGCGCCTAGGTCAGCGCCCGCGCGCGGTCACAATCGGCCGCCATCTGCGCCACCAGCGCCTCAAGGCTGTCGAATTTCATCTCGGGGCGGAGATATTCAACGAGGGCGACCGAGACATGCTCGCCATAAAGATCGCCTTTGAAATCAAATATATAGGTTTCAAGATTTGGGGTATTCTCGCCAAACATCGGACGCACGCCAAGACTGGAAGCACCGCGATAGCTGCCCTGATGTGGCCCGCTCAGCACATCGAGTTTGACCGCGTAAACCCCGAGCTTGGGCAGATGCAGCCCCGCCACCGACATGTTCGCGGTGGGATAGCCCAATTCGCGGCCCCGTTTCTCGCCATGCAGCACCGCGCCTTCGATACGGTGCAAATGGCCTAGCATCGCGGCGGCCTCTTGCGGGTGTCCCTCGGCCAAGGCCGCGCGAATCGCGGTCGATGACGCCTCGACCCCACCGACATGCAACAAGGGCGCGATGGTCACGTCGAACCCGTAACGCTGCCCCAGATCCGTCAGCATCGCCGCATCGCCCTCGCGCCCCTTCCCAAAACGGAAATCACCGCCCACCGCGACATGGGACACGCCCAAGCCCTGCCCCAACACATCGCGCGCGAAATGTTCGGCGCTTTGATCGGCCAGTTCAGCGTTAAAGCGCAATTCAAACAAGACATCGACGCCCAGCTTGGCCAGACGATTGGCCCGCGCCTCGGGGTTCATCAGGCGAAACGGCACAACCGTTTTGCCCGCGCGGGCGGAGAAAAACTCGCGCGGATGGGGTTCAAACGTGATCACGCCCAAAGGGGCTGCGCGGCCCCGCGCCTGATCAATCACCGATTGGTGACCAAGATGGAGCCCGTCGAAATTGCCCATCGCAACCGAGGCACCACGGGCCGATTTCAGCAGCGATTTCCAGTCAAAGTAGCGTTCCATCACCCCGCCTTCCGGCATGGGTCGCCGGATCAGTCGAACTTGCGCGAGGGCGCCAGAACCAGCGCCTCTCCCTTGAGCACCACCGTATCGCCCACCGCGCAATGGGTTTCAAGCGTGACACGGCGACGCGAATGGTCGATCGCGGTCACTTTGACCTCAGCATAGACCACATCGCCCGGCCGCACCGGCGCCATGAACTTGAGCGACTGGCCCAGATAGACCGTGCCATGGCCGGGAAGCTGTTCGCCGATCACTGCAGAAATCAGCCCGGCCGTCAGCATTCCATGCGCGATGCGCCCCTCGAAGATCGTGTCTTGGGCATAGGCATCATCCAGATGGACCGGGTTATGATCGGTCGAGACCTCGGCGAACAGCTCAATATCGCGATTGGTGATTTCCTTGCGCAGATAACGCAGCATCCCGATCTCAAGATCTTCGATGCAGATCGTGCCGCGCGGCAAATTGTCGAGCATATCCATCGGTCCCTGCCTGAAGCCATGTTGCACTGCAGCATAGCACATGCAGCAGAGCGCGCAAGATGCCAGCGCAACTTATTTACCCGAAAACAGCCTGCCGCGCAACAAAGTTACCAAGCCGAATGTCAGCGCAAGGTGCCAATCGTGTAGCGCGGATCGGTTTGACGTGCACCGAGCCATGCCCGCACCAACTCGGGATCGGGGTTTTTCTGATCCGCGCCGAACTGGTCATGCGCCAAGCCGCCGGTCACGAACAGACAATCAATCCCCTCGCCTGCGGCACCGGGCACATCGGTATTGATACCATCGCCAATCGCTAGGATACGGCCGTCATCGCCCCCACCGATCGCCGCCAGCTTGCGCCGCGCCATGTCATAGATCGGCGGGTGCGGTTTGCCAAAATACATCGCCTCGCCGCCCATATCTTCATACAAAACTGCCAGCGCCCCGGCGCAGTAGATTCGCTGATCTCCCATATCCACCACGACATCAGGGTTGGCGCAAAGCATTGGAAGTCCGCGTGTTTTCGCTAAAAGGAACTTGGCGCGGTAATCCTCGGGCACCTCGTTGGCCTCATCAAACGGGCCAGTGCAAACGATCCCCTCGGCGTCATCGAAATCGACCCGCTCGATATCGGCTTGGCCCTGCCATTCTGTGGGGATCTCGGTGAAGAACCCGTCATCTTTGCTTGGCCCCAAATGCCAGACCTTGCGTCCGAGCGCGCCCGCGAACATCGCATCCTGCGCGGCATCACCTGACGAAACGACCAGATCATAGGCATCTTTCGGGCAGCCCATCCGATCCAGGGATTCGATCACGAACCGCGCAGGGCGCGGCGCATTGGTCAGCAAGACGACCTTGCCGCCTCGCGCGCGAAACCCTTGCAGAGCGGCGACGGCCTCGGGGAACGGTGTCACGCCATTGTGCAGACAGCCCCACAGGTCGCAAAACAGCGTATCATAGGGGGCGGAAATCTCGGCAAGCGAGGAAATGATCTGTGTCATGGGGGGCCTTTCGAAGCGTTGCGATGCCGGGGCAGTTCCCGAACCTTTTGCACAAAGCATATGGCACGCAAAGACGCGAAGGCAAAGTGACGGATGCAGTGTTAATCAAGCCCGCCAAGGCGCAGCCCGCCTGACGCGGGAATTCTGCGGCAAACTGGCACAGCCCATTTCCAGCCTTCGAAGAAATGACGTGGCGCAAGTCTACCCTCAGCGCCCCGATACCAACGACATATGTGGCGCCTGCAACAAAAGCGGGCCTATACGATTCCACTGGAAAACCCGCATGTTTTGCAATGGCGGCCTTCAACATCGGGCGCACAAAGAACGCTGAACGCGCGGAAACGTCACGTTCATCAGGGGGATAGTTACGCAAGAGACCGCAAACTTATAAACAAAACCTATCACTTGGGAAAATCGCTTGGCAGATGCGCTATGCGCGCCCCCCCAACAGACGCAAACCGGAGCCCAAACGCATGCCGCGGCGTCAATGCGCGCCAACCCGGTTCAAGGCCAGACTGCCCGCAGCAGAAGCCCCATATTCAGACAATGCGATTTTAGGTTGACGGACCTTAACGGCACTTATTTAAGTAAATTATGTCCATTTCAAAAGCCCTCACTGTGCCCTTTTCCGAACTCCAACAGCTTGCGCCCTGCGGATATAGCGTTGGGCTGCACATTCGCTTTGCCAGCCCGCTTGTTTATGAAAGCTCGTATCCCAGCGCCTGGATCAAATTTTACAACGACCAGGCGTATTATCTCAGAGATCCCTTGGTGTTTTGGGGAATCGGAACGGCTGGAACCACGCGGTGGAGCGAAATTCCGCTGCCAGATCCGTTTGGTGTGATTGCCAAAGCGGCAAGCTATGGCCTGAAATATGGCGCGGTCTCTTCTTACGGCCCGATCACGTCGCGATCCATCGTTGGTATCAGCCACACTGATCGTGAATTCAACGATGAAGAATTGTCCGAACTGAGCGAAATTACGGCTCGGCTGCATGTTGCGGCGGAACCTCCATCCGAGTTGACGAAAGCTCAAGTCGAGGCACTGCAGTGTGTCGCGAATGGGGATCGGCACACTGCTGCTGCAGCAAAACTCGGGATATCGGAGAGCGCATTGAAAGCACGCCTGAAATCGGCGCGGATTCGATTGGAAGCGCGCACGACATCGGAGGCTTTGCGCAAGGCTAGGGAATATCAATACCTTTAGCACGTGGCGGCCCATCTGACCGGTTTTTTCAACCCCAGACGGAGGCACTCCAATGGAAGTCACAACCCTTTCTTACAAAAATCTACACAACCATGGCGAACTTTTCGCAAACATGTTTCGCGCAAGACATCGTGCATTCATTGTGCAAAACAAATGGAAACTCCCCGAAGCCGACGGGATGGAATTCGACCAATATGACACCCCCGCCAGCCGCTGGGTTGCGGTCCATGATCGTGGGATCGTCATGGCGGGTGTTCGCCTGACGCCCACCACGCATCAATGCGGAATCTACACCTATATGATCCGTGATGCGCAGCGCGGCTTGCTTGAGACGATTCCAGAAAACCTGCTTTTCGACGAGGCTCCGACCGCGTCACATATTTGGGAAAGCTCAAGGGTTTTCGTAAGTGACAGTGTCCCGGCGAAGCTGAGGATGCGTGTTCAGATGCAATTGATTAATGAAATGGTGATTTCAGCGCGTCAATTGGGAGCCACGAGCGTGATCGGCATGATCCCCGAAAATTCGCCCCGCCTTGCGCGGCGCGTTGGGCTTGATTGCGTTGCGGCGGGTCCGGTTCTTGAGATCGAAGGGTCGCGCAGCGTTTGCGTGAACATCAACATGGCAACGAAGATGCATTGATTTTGCTGCAGGCTCGCGCGCGCAGCTGCTTGTGCGCGCGCAGTTTTCGCAACTTGATCGGCCCTGCCCCTGTGACCTGCACTTGGGTCGATAAGGCGCCGCCCTGGCCAGATCGATATATGATCGGCCGTCCATACACCTGCCCCTCGGGCGATCTCGGAAAAGCGCAACACAGGTTTCTCAGCCTTTTTTGTCAGCAACGAATCTGGATGCGTCGGCGCAAAACCGCCAAGTCGTGCGGCAGTCGTCAGCATGGATCCAAGATCGGCGATATAAGGCATAGACAAGCGGGCAGCGCTCTGTCATAAGGGGCGGGCTACGTTTCCTATATCGATCCCCTGCGTTCCCTACCGGACTTCAGCGAACTCGATCTTGGCCGACTGCGCCACGCTGTTGCACTTCCGCGAACAGGTTGAATACTAAAGGAGATCTCACGATGGCCACTGGTACCGTGAAATGGTTTAACGCAACTAAAGGCTTCGGCTTTATCGCACCCGACACCGGCGGAAAAGATGTCTTCCTGCACATCTCCGCTGTTGAGCGTGCTGGCTTGACCTCGGTGAACGACGATCAGAAAGTCACCTATGACGTCGAATCCGGCCGTGACGGCCGTGAGTCGGCTGCGAACCTTCAGCTCGCCTGAACGGTTTGACCGAATTTGGAACGGGGCGCCTTCGGGCGCCCTTTTTCATTTGCACGCCCCCCAGGAAGATTACGATCTATTGCTGGTTGCCGCCCGACAGGTTGCCCACCGCCTGACGCCAGCGTGGCGTCTAGATCTTGAGCGCGTCGTAAGAGCGTTCGAAAATCGCGATCTCGGCGCCATCAAGAATTGGCCCCGCTCGCGGCTGCACCCGCAGCAATCTGGTCCTGCATGCGCCAGCTTGATCTGCACCCTTGCCGCAATCGGGTCGCGCATGCTCGAAGAGGCGCGCATGGCCAGCGCTGCGCGCGTTTGCGAGCTTTGGCACGGAGATCGCGCTGACGGAATCGCCCGATCGCGACTTGACGCCCCATGATCGGGGACGCAAAGCGGCCTATGTCAGGGGCCGGCGCGCCTTGGAACACAAATTCATAAGGACCCGCACCCATCGTTCGCCGCGCGAAATGCTGCACGGGCCCGCGGGCGCGCTTTTGCCCGATAAGAAGCCGATTTTCTCGCGCGCCCGATCAGCAATCACTTTGAATTCGCCGGGCTGATTGATAGCTCCGACCTGTTTCACAGCCTCGAGATTGGAGAAACGTTCAGCGCAGGCGCGACCGTGTTGGAGGCCTTTGGATGGCGCGTGATCTGCCTGCCCGCGAAAGACTGATGGGCCAAACCCGCAGGAAGTGACGCAGTCGATCTTGCAGGAACTGGCCGCGCTTGACGCAATGCGCTGATAAGCGCGGCCTTTGAGCGATCTCTGTCGCGCGCGATCCGCGTCTTTGATCGGCAGGTTTTCGCACAAAGGTCATATGCGAGGCCCCAAATTCTCGCGAAGGCGTGCGCATCCGTGATCTTCCTGTGATCCATTTTTCTCGCCTCGACGTAACCCTAACACGATCCACACGTGTTCAAACCAGGGAGTATGAGTATGCTGAGAAGAACCTTCATCGCGGCGATTGTTGCTGGCACCGCCCTCGTTTCCACCCCCGTTCATGCGGCCGATATGGATATCGTCGATACTGCCGTCGCTGCAGGCAGTTTTGAAACACTTGTTGCCGCCGTTCAGGCCGCTGGGCTTGTCGAGACGCTGAAGGGCGAAGGCCCTTTCACCGTCTTTGCCCCCACCGACGCGGCCTTTGCCAAGCTGCCTGCGGGCACGGTTGAGGATTTGCTCAAGCCTGAAAACAAAGACAAACTGAGCGCGATCCTCACCTATCACGTCGTTCCGGGCAAAGTGATGACTGGCGATTTGAGCGATGGCATGATGGCTGCGACCGTTCAGGGATCACAGGTCACGATCAAGACTGATCCCGCCGTGATGGTCGACGACGCGACGGTGACGCAGGCTGATATCGAGGCCAGCAATGGCGTGATCCATGTGATCGACTCGGTGATCATGCCCAAGATGTAACCCGGACTTGGCCACACACCTTGGTGGCTTTCATCGGCTTGCCCGCGCGAGATCAGGTTTCGCGCGGGCGACTTTTCTGGGCACCGCCGCGATGCCTCATGGGCTTGCACGCATATAAGAGACGCAAACGCATCTTGGCGGGGCTGTCATGTTTCGCGCAAGCGAACCGATGGTGCGCAATCTTCCCCGCCCCAAAGTCAGACGGGCTCGATGCGCTTGCCGCTTTCGGAGTCAAAAAAGTGGAAATGCGCGGGATCGGCGGTGAGTTTCAACATCTCACGCCCGATATTGCTGCGATGCACGCCCGGCAAAGCGGCGGTCATCGTCTCACCCGAACCAGCAAGCACGCCATGCAACAGAGTATTGGCACCCAATGGTTCGGCCAGATGCACCTCAAGCGCGATGGCACCTTGCGGGTCGGGGCGCAAATGCTCGGGGCGGATGCCAAAGCTGACAGGGCCATCGGGCAAGCGGCATTGACCCAGCACCGCGTCGCCCAGTTTGATCTGCCCACCCTCGATCTGGGCTGGCAGGATATTCATCGAGGGGCTGCCGATGAACTGCGCGGCAAAGATCGTGACGGGGCGCTCATAGACCTCCAGTGGCGTGCCGATCTGCTCGGCCACGCCCGCATTCATCACGATCATCCGGTCGGCCATGGTCATCGCCTCGACCTGATCATGGGTCACGTATAGCGCAGTGATACCCAGCTTGGCCTGCAATTCGCGGATCTCGACACGCATCTGCACGCGCAGCTTGGCGTCAAGGTTCGAGAGCGGCTCGTCAAACAGGAACACCGCCGGTTCGCGCACGATGGCGCGCCCCATTGCGACGCGCTGACGCTGCCCGCCCGATAGTTGCTTGGGCTTGCGATCCAGCAACTCGCCCAGTTGCAACAGGGCGGCGGCCTGCTCCACCTTGGCGGTGATCTCGGCCTTTGGCAGACGCGCAATTTTCAGCCCGTAGCCCATGTTCTGGCGCACCGACATATGCGGATAAAGCGCGTAATTCTGAAACACCATCGCGATGTCGCGATCCATCGGCTCAATTTCGTTGACACGCTTGCCACCGATGCGCACCTCGCCCTCAGAGACGCTTTCCAGCCCCGCGACCATGCGCAACAATGTGGATTTACCGCAGCCCGAGGGGCCGACGATCACGATGAATTCGCCATCCTCGATTTGCGTGCTGACGCCGTGGATCACCTCGGTGGAGCCAAAGCGTTTCTTGACGTTGTCCAGTTCGACCGTTGCCATTGCCTGTCCTATTTCTCGCTATCCACAAGACCGCGGATGAAGAGTTTCTGCATCGAAATCACCACGATCACCGGCGGGATCATCGCCAAGATCGAGGTCGCCATGATCACCGGCCAATCCGCGATATCATCGCCCGAGGGGAACATCTGCTTGATGCCCATGACGACCGTGTTCATCGAGGGATCGGTGGTGATCAGAAGCGGCCAGAGATACTGGTTCCAGCCGTAAATGAAGAGAATGACGAAGAGGGCTGCGATATTGGTGCGGCTCATCGGCAGCAGAATATCGACGAAAAACCGCATCGGGCGCGCGCCATCGACGCGGGCCGCCTCGGCCAGCTCATCGGGCACCGTCAGGAAGAACTGGCGAAACAGAAACGTTGCTGTGGCCGAGGCGATCAGCGGTAAGATCAGCCCCGAATAGCTATTGAGCATGCCAAAGCCGGCAATCACCTGATAGGTCGGCACGATGCGCACTTCGACAGGCAACATCAGCGTGATAAAGATCAGCCAGAAGAAGAAATTACGCCCCGGAAAGCGGAAATAGACGATCGCAAAGGCCGACAGGATCGAGATCGCGATCTTGCCCACGGCAATCCCCATCGCCATCACCAGCGAGTTAAGCAACATAGTCGCCACCGGCACGTTCACGCCCGAAAACAGCGCGCGTTTATAGTTGGTGAGGAACTGATCGCCCGGCAGCAGCGGCATCGGCGGATGGGTGATCGCGGCTTGCGGCACCGTCGAGGCCACGAAGGCCAGCCAGATCGGGAAGAAGATCACCAGCACGCCCAAAATCATCAGCGCATGGGTAAACCACAGGCCGCGCCCACGCTTTTCGACCATGCCGGGGGGCGGCTCTTTGAGGGGGGTGGATGCGTTTGCCATCAGTAATGCACCCGTTTCTCGATGAATTTGAATTGCAGCACCGTCAGCAGCCCCACGACCAGCAGCAAGATCACCGATTGCGCGGCAGATGAGCCCAGATCCTGTCCGACGAAGCCGTCGGCATAGACCTTGTAGACAAGGATCGTGGTGGCCTGTTGCGGCCCGCCGCTGGTGATCGTGTGAATGACGCCAAAGGTTTCAAAAAACGCATAGACGATATTGACCACCAGCAGGAAAAACGTGGTCGGAGACAGCAACGGCAGCACGATCGTAAAGAACCGCCGCCAGAAGCGCGCACCATCAATCGCCGCCGCTTCGATCACCGATTTCGGCACAGCTTGCAGGGCAGCGAAATAGAACAGGAAGTTATAGCTGATGCGCCCCCAGGACGAGGCCACAACGACCAGCCCCATCGCCTCGTTCTGATTGAGCACGTAGTTCCAGTCATAGCCCAGCAGGCCGAGATACCACGCGACAATCCCGATACGGGTGTTGAACATGAACAGCCACAAAACGCCCGCGACAGCCGGTGCCACCGCATAGGGCCAGATCAGCATGGTGCGATAGGCCCCCGCCCCTTTGACCAGCCGATCCGCCAACACCGCCAAAAACAGCGCCGGGATCATCGAAACCAGCGTCACCAGCGTGGAAAACACCGCCGTCGTCAGAAAGGAGGCCCGGTAATAGGGATCGCTTAGCAAGTATTCGAAATTGCCCAGCCCGACATATTGCATCGACAGGCCGAACGGGTCGGGAATGAACAAAGATTGCCACACCGCCTCGCCCGCGGGGTAGAAAAAGAACACCCCCGAAATCACAAGCTGCGGAGCGATCAGCAAAAGCGGCAACAGCCAGCCCTTGAAGGTGACGCGTTTTTCCATTCCGGCCTCGGCAAAAGGAAATCGCGGGCAGCGCAAATGCCGCCCGCGACAGGGTTGGTCTTAGCGGTTAGCTTGTTCGAAGCGGCGCAGCAACTGGTTGCCCCGCGTCACAGCCGTATCAAGCGCATCCTGCGCCGTCTTGTCACCCGACCAAACGGCTTCCAGCTCTTCGTCGATGATCGAACGGATCTGGTCGAAATTGCCAAGACGGATGCCCTTGGAATTGCCAGTCGGCTCTTTCGTGGTCATCTGGATCACCGCAACATCGGTGCCCGGATTCGCTTTGTAAAAGCCTTGCTCGCGCGTCAGGTCCGCCGCTGCCTTGGTGATCGGCAGATAGCCAGTGTCCTGGTGCCATTTCGCCTGCACCTCAGGCGAGGACAGGAAGCTCAGGAATTCGGCCACGCCCTTGTAATCCTCGGCCGGCTTGCCCGCCATTACCCAAAGCGAAGCGCCCCCGATGATGGTGTTTTGCGGCGCGCCTGCGACATCGGACCAATAGGGCAGCGGGTGGACTTCGAAGTTGAACTTGGCTTCAGCCTTGATGCCCGCGTAACCCGCCGAGCTTTCGGTGAACAGCGCACAGGAGCCAGCGCGGAAATCCGCCCCGCCCTCGTTGCGACGGCCCTTGTAGATGAACTCACCCTTCTTGGCCCAATCGCCCAACGTCTGGATGTGTTTGACCTGCACGGGGCCGTTGAATTCCAGCTCGGTATCGAGCCCGCCAAAGCCGTTCTCTTTGCTGGCAAACGGGACGTTGTGATAGGCCGACAGGTTTTCCAGCTGGATCCAGCTTTGCCAAGCGGTGGTCATCGGGCAATCGACGCCCGCCGACTTGAGTTTATCAAGAACCGGACCGATGCTTTCCCAGGTGCTCAGATCGGCATCCTTGGCCACGCCTGCCTTGTCGAGCAGATCGCGATTGACCCACAGAACCGGCGTCGAGGAATTGAACGGCAGCGACAGCATTTTGCCATCGGTATCCGTGTAATAGCCCTTTACCGCGCCGATATAATCGTCGGCATTGAACGGCACGCCCGCATCGGCCATCACCTGATAAACCGGCTTGATCGCGCCCTTGGCTGCCATCATCGTGGCGGTGCCAACTTCGAACACCATCAAGATATCGGGCTGCTCTCCGGCGCGGAACGCCGCGATCCCGGCATTGAGCGTTTCCGAGTAGTTACCCTTGTAATTGGCCACGACTTTATAGTCGCTTTGGCTGGCATTGAACTGCGCGACTTGCGCGTCCACCAACTCACCCAACCGTCCGGTAAAGGCGTGCCAGAACTGAATGTCAGTCTGCGCGAAAGCCGCGAATGGCGACAGCAGCGCCGACGAGGCGACAAGAGCGCCCAGTGCAAAATTCTTCATGTTTTCCTCCCAAGTGGGTAGCGGGATATGATTGGCATTTCATGCTCTTGCGACCTGAGAGGTCGCCCACGCCACGCTGCCTAGTCTGCTTATGTAACAGCGCGATTACAAGACTGTTATCAAATAGGGTTTTCTTCTAGCCAATAACGAACAGCGCCCTGCACGCTGATTGCAAAGCCCCAAGAGCCCGCGTTGCGGCGATCGCCCTGCCCGGCTGATCTGGCAATCAAAGCGTCTCAGCGGTCAGATCATGCAATTGTGATGTCATATCCAAGAGTTTTTGCGCCTCGGCCGCGCTAAAAGCGCGATCCGACCGGGTGAATCCCGCAATCGAGCGTGAACTGAGCGCCCCCACTGCGCAGGTCAACCCGTTGGTCAATCCATGCGCTGCGGCATCCGCCAGAATCCCAGCAGGATCATCAAGATCTTTCCAATACACAAACCCCGTTTTGCTCAGGCCCCATTTCACCACCGGATCTTCGACGATCATGCCCTGTTCGTCGTAGTGATCAATCCAGCTTTGCGGGTATGTGCGATACAAAATATTGGGCCGAGCAAAGAGGATATGGAGCGCGTAGGCGTATCCTGAGTCGCACAGCGCCCCGGTCTCGTTCAGGATTTGCACAACCGAATGTCGAATTTCGGTTTTCATATGCCGAATACAATCATAGGTTAAGTCCCAATGCCCCCAAGTCTCCAATGAAGAGAGACTAAATATCACCCTTTTGAAACGCAAGTAGCTTGACCTACGAATGACCTTGAAACGAAGCCAGCCCTACCTCCAGACGCTTGCGCCTGCTGGCTTTTATGTAGCCTTGCGGGTTGGATATTCATTTCCCGAAGAGGAAATGAACGCGCTCGATTCAAACTGGGTCGATATCTACACCCGACGGGGGTTGTTCGTACATGACCCGTCAATGCGCTGGATTTACAGCAATCAGGGGGCAATCCGCTGGAGCGAACTGGCGTTGCCTGATCCGGCGGGCGTGATTCCTTTGGCGCGCGATTTAAACCTCAATTTCGGCGCGACGATTTCGGTCAGGGGCGATGCCGATGTCGGGCGGCGCAGTTATGCGGTGTTGTTTCGTGCCGATCGCGAGTTCGATGATCGCGAGCTTACCGAGACGTTTGCGATGCTCAAACGGCTGCACACGCGCGGGCAAAGCGGCCCCAGCCTGACGGATGCCGAGGCCGAAGCGATCCGGATGCGCGCCGATGGGTTACTGTTGAAGCAGATTGCGGCAGAACTGGCGATTTCGGAAAGCGCGGTGAAGGCGCGCATCTCTTCGGCCTGCCGAAAACTTGGCGCAAAGAACGCCATCGAGTTGCTGGCAATCGCATCCGCAAGGCGACTCATTTAGCGCGATTCAACTCAAAGTGGTAATTTTTTAACCAATTAGTGCTTGGGATTAACCATCCAAAAGGAGGTTAACATGCACGCTAAAACATTCGAATTTTCTCAACTGCATCAACATGGAACCGCGTTTTACGACTTCTTGCGCCTGCGCAAGAAAGTCTTCGTGGATCAGCTTGGCTGGGACGTTCCCCACAATAGCGATGTCGAGATGGACCAATATGACACGCCCCTCGCGCATTATTCGATCGTCCTCAAAGACGGCAATGTCGTGGGCGGCGCACGCGCAATGTCCACCACGGCGATCTGGGGCCCCAACACCTATATGCTGCGCGACGCGCATCTGGGAAAGCTAGGCCATATCCCCGCGCAAGTGCTACCCGATGACATCGCCTCGGACAGCATCTGGGAATGCACGCGGCTGGTGATTTCAGACGCGCTGAGCACTCAGGTTGAACGCACCGCCTGCCTTGGCATGATCGTGGATGGTCTGGTCGAACGCGCGATGGCTCGGGGCGCAGAGGAGCTGATCTGCCTGTCATCGCTCGCCCTGATGCGTGCCTTGCGTCAAGTTGGCTATGATGTCAGCCGAATGGGCCCGGTCTATCGCAATGACGAGGACGGGCGCAGCTATGCCGCCTTGCGAATGCCGGTGGCGTTTTCAAACGCGCGGCGCGCGCAGATGGGCGGCGCAAAGATCCCCACGCCTCTATCAACCGCCCGGCACGCGATGCGCCCGGCCGCCTAAACTGCCGCCTGATCTGGCACTAGGTCTGGTATCTTTGACACTGGCTCAACCCCCAAAGGTTTATGCACACCTTGGGGGGCGCGTCAGACCAGCAAATCGTTGGGCATACGCTCCAGCAAGCGCTTGAGTGTGTCGATCGCTTGGCGAAACCGCTCTTCGCTGACGCCGCCCGCCAGCGCGATGCGCACGGCATTGGGGGCCTGCCCGTCTTGAAGCACATATTCATCCGCCGCACGCAGCAGCACACCCTCGGCCTCAGCCATGCGCGCGAAGGCTGACGCCCGCCAGCCCAGCGGCAGAGTCAACCAGACAAAGCTCAGCCCCGGCTGCCAGCCCAATTCCTGATCCCCAAGCGCCTGCAGCAGCATCTGCAACCGCCGCCCCATCTCGGCCTGCGCGCGATGCTTCAGATCCAGCGCCTCGCCGCTTTCAAACAGCCGCGTCATGATATCGGTCACCGGACGCGACAGGCCGAAATAGCTGTGCTGCGCGGTCAAGCGACCCGCCTCGCCCATCCCCTCGGGCGCGACCACGATGCCAAAACGCATCCCCGCCGAGATTGATTTCGACAGTGAGGAAATATGCCAGCAGCGCTCGGGCGCGAGGCTGCGCAGGCTGGCCAGACCGGTGACGGGGGCGGTGTAGCAATCATCCTCAATGATTTGCAGATCATGGCGGCGCGCGACCTCAATCAGCGCGTGCCGGCGCGCCATTCCCATCCGCCCGGCGGTGGGATTTTGCGCATCGGGCGTAACGCACACCAACTGCCCGCCATGACGCCGACAGGCTGCATCCAGCGCCTCGGGGATCATCCCCTCGCCGTCAATCGCAACGGCGCGGATCTCGGCCCGGTTGAGACGGGCTGCGTGACGAAAACCGGGATAAGCCAGCGCCTCGGCATGGATCACCGGACGCTCGCCGCGCAAACAGCATTGCATCACCACATTGATCCCGTTCTGCCCGCCATGAGTCAGCACCAGATCATCCGCCGTGACCGTGTCGAAATCGGTATATTCGCTGAACCAACTCAATGCGGCGCGGCGACAATATTCGTCGCGCTTGAGGCCGGGATATTCCAGATAATGCCCGCCGATATCATGCGCCGCCGCGATCATCGCGCGCGAAAGTGCCTCAGTCTGGCCAATATCGGGCAGCTGTGGCGAGCGCAGATCGACAATGCCCTCTTCGGCCTCGGGGTCGCGGGTCGACATCGGATAGATCGTTTCGGTCGGACCCATCCGGCGAGATTGTGTCGATACAAACGTGCCGCGCCCCACAACGGCCTGCAAAAGCCCCTCTTGCGTGGCGATCTGATAGCCCCGCGCGACCGTGCCCGGCGTGACTCCAAGGCGCCAGGCCAAGTCCCTGACGGTGGGGAGTTTTGCCCCCGGCGTAAGGTCTCCGCGGCGTATCCCCTCGCGCAGGGCCCGCACCAAGGCGAGGTATTTCGGGCCGCTTTGGCGGGTAAGGTCTGCTGTCCAGCTTGTATCAGTCACAATGTTTCTCTGGCTGAGTCATTTCGCTCTTTGTATTCATCGCATACCAGATCAACTGGCATTGTATCAACACAAGAAAGGCTTCCCCATGTTGACCCTCTCGCGGACCCGCCCCGCCCTCGCCCGTCACGCCACCCATGGCCTGACCGCGCGCGTTGCGCGCGTGCTGTCTGCGTATCGGTCACGCAAAGCCTTGGGGAAGCTTGATGATCGCCTATTGAGCGACATCGGAGTCAGCCGCGCCACTGCGCAAATCGAGATGCGCCGCTTCCTGTGACGCAAGCGGGTCCTCTGTTTCCCCGGAGGCTCCGTCATCTGGCCGGGCCCTGCGCCCGGCCTTTTTTTAATCGCCAATTTGCAAACGACCGGACGCGATAGCGCCCGGTCTTTGTCGTTCAAACTGCATCAGAGGGCAGTCGGCCTAGGAATGATCGTGGCGCACCAAGGGCAATGTGGACGCATCGGGACGCACCGGCGCATAGTCGTCCCCGTCAAAGACACCGGGCAGCACGGCCATCAAATCGGCACGCGACTGCGCTGAGAGAGCCGCGACATTATTTGCCGTCGGGCGGAAACTTTCGGACCAGATACCATTGGCCAAAACCAGTTCATGGTGATCAAAAAGCAGTTGGAAATAGGTCACCTCGGAACAGGCGCACTGCGTCACCCCGTCCAGCCCGACCAGATCGCGCGCCTTCACCAACTGCTCTCCGGTCACGCCCAACGCAGGCACGTTCGACAGCAGACGGTGATTGGGCGAAACGGTGATTTCGGTTTCGGGCAGATCAATACCCAAGGCATTGGCCGCCAGACGCACCGGGCGCAGCAGCGGGTTGAGCCCCAGCATATGCCAGTCAAAGCGGCGCACACCAATCCAGCGCAGCTCCTGCAGACCATTGTCGCGCGTCACCACACGCTGGCCTGCGCGCAGATCTGCTACGGCGACCTCTCCGGCCTGCGTGGTGATACGTGCATCTTGAGTAAAACAGGGCAGCGCCGAGATAACCTGCGCGATCTCACCGCTATAAAGCAGCTGACCTTTTGCGTCATAGCCACGCAAAAGGCCGTTGCGTTCATCATAATCGCTGAATTCAAGGCGCAGGATCTGTGCCGAATTGGGCCCGTGTTCTGCGAACACAGAAGACAGAAACGGGGCTACGCCCGATATGTTCGCCATTAAACTCATGCGCAATTCTGCCGCAGCCATCCTCGCCCATCCCCTCGGCATAGTGCCGATGAACTTGAGCCCCCATAAAAAAGGTATGACAGAAAGGGTTGTAATGAAACGTAAAAAAGCCAGAATTTCGCCACGATCTGCGAAATTGAGCGTTTCCTTAAATGAAACAGACATGAACTGTTCCAGACATGCCTGCGCCCGAGACCTTGAGCCCGGGCGCAGTCTCGAATGAGATCAGCCGTTCAGAAGAACCGCAGTCTCATGCTTTTTGAGCGTTTTGCGCGCCGCCTGATAGTCTTGACGACCCTCAGTGGTTTGCAGCGCCGGGAACAGTTCAAAGATTTCCTGACGCTGAGAATTGCCCATGCCGCCCAAGGTCATATCGCCCGGCTGGAAGCTTTCGGTCCAGGCGCCGTTGCCCAGAATTACCTCATGGCGATCGAACATAAAGTGCAGATAGCTGGTGCCCAGAGTCTGCGCCTTGGCGATGCCCGCATTGCCAATCAGGTGCTTGGCTGCGACCAGAACTTCGTGCTCTTCGAAATAGAGCGCGGTCTTGTCATTGGCGACCAGCATCCGGTGGTTGGGCGAGACCAGCATGTCACGCTCGGGTAGATCATTGCCAAGCGAGCCAGCCTTGATCAGCACCGGAGCCAAATGCGGCGCGTCTGCCAGATCGTCGCGGGTCATATCGCAACGCCCCGCCCAACGGATCTCTTGGATGCCGTTGTCGCGCGTCAAAACCTTGTCGCCTTCTTTGAGCGTCTCGGCAGGCACTTCGCCTTTCGGAGTCGCGATCAAGGTGCCCGGCGTAAAGCAGGGGATCACGCGCTCCATATTGGAGAATTGCAGCGTGCCATCCGGGTTGCCATTGCTATCCAGGAAGGTGACCGTGCCCGCATAGGAACTGACCCCCGAGACCGGATCGTAAGCGGTGACATGGCTGTCAACACGCAGCGGGCCAGCCCCCGTCAGATCGAGCGTGTCGAAGTTATCGCCCCCCTGACCGCCATCCAGCGTATCGCCAACGCCATCTGCCTGCGAGTCAACAATGAACAGGTCACGATCATCGCCACCCGAGACCGAGTCGCTGCCCGTGCCGCCAACCAGCGTGTCATTGCCCGAACCGCCCATGACCGTATCGTCGCCCGAACCGCCGTTCAGCGAGTCGTTGCCAGCGTCGCCCGAAAGCGTGTCATTGCCCTGCTCGCCATACAGCACGTCATCGCCGGTGCCGCCGCTGATCACGTCATTGCCCGGCTCACCGGTGTCGGTGGCAACGGGAACGGTCTCGCAGTGGATGTCGGTGATCGTGATCGCCTGATCGGTGTTGGCACCGTTGGCATAGCCGATCGAGAGCTTCGCGGTCGGATCCGCGATTTCGACCAGAACCGAGCCCACCGCATCGTCCGAGTGCAAGCTACCCGTGTCGGAATCGGTGCCGGTGATGGTGTAGGTGCCGGTGGTGGCATCATAGCTGACGGTCTGATGACCCGACGGCGTGATCTTGATATCGACCGGTTTGCCGTCGCCGTCCAAGGCCTGCAGCGTCACCACATCGACGTGGTTATCCGAAGGGTTGCCCCTGTCCAGATCGTTGATACGGAACGAGGTATTTTGAACTTCGCCGGTATATTCTGAATTGTCCGAGCTGAAGGTCAACGTCGTCAACGAGGTCGGATCAACACCGCCCTCCCCGCCACAGCCATAGAGTTTCAGACCGGAATGCGCGTCAAATGTGGCACCGCCGGTATATTCGGTGGTGTTGGTGTAGCTCGCCGTTGCGCCGTGATCGAGCACGGTGAAATCGAACGCCACTTTGGTGTCGCCCAGATCAACCGTTTGATCCTCGATCTTGCCGCAATCGGTTTTGAAATTCCCCCAATCAACGGTTTGATTCACCGGATCGGCGGCAGGCGGGCTCGCAATGCCGCCATTGTCGCCATAGATCGTGTCATTGCCGGAATCGCCATTGAGCGTGTCATTGCCGCCCTGACCATAGATCAGATCATTGCCTGCGCCCCCATCGACCGAGTCATTGCCCGCGCCCGCAAAGACCGTGTCATTGCCCGCACCCGCCTTGATGATGTCATCATTGGACGTGACATGGGGCAGGATCGCGTCGTTATGATCCACCATGTCGCCCTGAGGATCGCCGGTGTAGTGGGCATCGATCAGATCATTGCCCGAGGTGCCTTCGACGATACCGTCGGGCTTTTCCTCGTCGACCTGAATGTGCACCGTGGCACTGTCATGACCGCCGTTGCCATCTGAAACGGTATAGCAAATTTCTGCCGTGCCCGCGAAACCGGGCGCTGGTGTAAAGGTCAGCGTGCCGTCGGAATTGACCACAACCGAGCCATGGGTCGATGTGGGCGTCCCGAAAATGCGCAGCTTGTCACAGTCTGGATCAGTGTCGTTGGCCAACACATCAATTTTGACTGCTGTGTTAAAGGCCGTCTCAGCCGTGTCATCATGGGCAACAGGGTTATTGTTGCAATCCCAATACCAAAGCGTCATCCCTACGTCTCCTTTTACACCGTCGGTCAATCGACCCGTGCGCCGTCAATTCTGAAGGCGCAAATGGCAGCGCCGATTTTTCGTCAGGGCTTACGCCCCGGTGATTTGCTGTGAAGATCGGGTTGTTTCGCTACTGCGTGCAGACAACGTCCCAAGATCAGGCCCAACCGATATCATCGGTGCACCTGTCAATGTTGCGAGTATCGCTGCGCCTTTTGGCGCGTCTCGCTGGCAGCTGTCGAACACACATCCGTAGATGCCGTCCCCTCACTGGCCACCCCCATGGCCATGATGCCCCACAATTGGGCATGCGTCGAAAATGGACACAGACGCGCCATAATGAAAGCGGAATTTGCCATCTTCTCGCCGCATTTACCCCGATTTCCGCGCAAATCGGCCGGGATCCAGCTCATCCAATTCACCTACACCGAAAGGATTGTTTCAAGAGCACCCCAAAAAGATGCGCGCAATTCCTTTAAAACCTGTCCTTTAGGATTGGTGAGCAGGCCATAAACCGCGTTTCAGGACAAAAGAGCGCCGGTGATTGTTCGCGCTCCGGAAACACACCGGCCCCGCAATCGTTTCCACAGCGTGGCTAATCTGTGGCCAATTCGCGGCCATAGTCGTGACACAAAGTTGTGAACATTGTTCTCAGATTGCGGCTAAATGAGGCGATATCCGCCTTTTGTTCTACCAATCCCGCCCCGACAGCCCGAATCACCTTATGGCAACGAATCTGCACGCCGAATTGAACGGCCGTGTATGACGCGATTGCGCGCGCCCAGAGGCGCTAACGCATACAATCTAAAGGAGTATTGGGCTGGGCTGGTGCCCGAGGCGAGACTCGAACTCGCACGATTTGCATCGGCGGATTTTGAATCCGCTGCGTCTACCATTCCGCCACTCGGGCCCAGTTCGCTTCCTCTAGCGAAACCGCGCGGCCATGACAAGCGTCTGGATCACAGGTTTCGCACAGAAAATGTGTCGCACTGGCGCAGATCGCCGCTGCGATAGCCGCTTTGGAACCAACGCTGGCGCTGAACTGAGGACCCATGGGTGAAACTATCGGGCATGGGCACCCTGCCCGCCTCGCGTTGCAACGTGGCATCACCAATGCGCGCGGCA
The DNA here is from genome assembly GCF_040892615.1 of Thioclava arctica. Classification (NCBI taxonomy): domain Bacteria; kingdom Pseudomonadati; phylum Pseudomonadota; class Alphaproteobacteria; order Rhodobacterales; family Paracoccaceae; genus Thioclava; species Thioclava arctica. Next base: position 41,149 of record NZ_JBFRYC010000015.1, on the reverse strand, counting down.
GCGTTCATCGCCTCTGCGATGTCACCTGGCTCGACCGCACCGATCTGATCTTGCGCCGCGCGCGCCCATATTCCGGCGAAACAATCGGCCTGCAATTCGATGCGCACGGAAAGCGCATTGGATTGCGCCTCAGAGCCTTGCGCGCGCAACTCATTAACCTTGCTTAAAATTCCCAGCTCGTCCTGAACATGATGAGCGACCTCATGGGCCACGACATAAGCAGCGGCAAAATCGCCTTTGGCACCCAGTTGTTGGCTGAGCGTGTCAAAAAACGCGGTATCAAGGTTGACGCGCTTGTCGCCCGGACAATAAAACGGCCCCGTTGCCCCGCTGGCATTGCCACAGGCCGAACGCGTCACACCGCTGAAAAGCACAAGCGTCACCGGGTGATAGGTCTTGCCCAGTTGCTGCTTAAATATCCCCTGCCAGACATCTTCAGTATCGGCCAGTGTGACCGAGACAAAATCGCCCATCGACTTCTCGCGCTCGCTCAGAGGACCGCTTTGCTGCGTGACGCTGCCTTGCGGCCCACCCTCCAGCAAGGGCGTCAGATCGACTCCAAGGAAATAGCCCACAACAACGATGGCCAATACGCCCAGCCCACCGCCGCCAAGCCGCATCGTCTTGCCACCCGACATCCGCGATTGCGTGCGCCGATCTTCGATATTGCGGCTGCCCCGCCGCCCTCGCCATTGCATTGCTGCGATCTCCCATCCCACTTTTGTGTGAGATTAGCGTGATCGTGCGCGTGTGAACAGCACCGCTGCGCTTGACCTTGCGCACGCGCGCAGGCACGAAGCGGGCAGACAGCGACAACCGAGGCCAAAAACTGATGATCCGGCGCATCTATGACTGGACGATGGCCAAGGCGAGCCATCCCAAAGCAATGTGGTTTCTCGCCATCACCGCCTTTATCGAGGCCTCGGTCTTTCCGATTCCCCCAGATGTGCTGATGATCCCAATGATCCTTGCAACCCCGTGGCGGGCTTGGAAAATCGCCCTGGTGGCGACGGCGGGCTCAGTCGCGGGGGGCTGCCTTGGCTATCTGATCGGCTATGGGTTCATGGATGTGATCGGCCAGCCGATCTTGCAGTTTTACGGCAAGGCGCAAAGTTTTGACGAACTGGCCCTGCGGTTTAACGAGATGGGCGGCTGGGCGGTGCTGATCGCGGGCGTCACCCCCTTCCCCTACAAGGTCATCACGATCTTTTCAGGAGCAACGCACTTGTCTCCGCCGCTATTCTTGGGCGTGTCGGTGCTGGCACGCTCGCTGCGCTTTTTCATCCTCGCAGGTTTGCTTTGGAAATTCGGCGCGCCAATTAAGACCTTCATCGAGCGCTGGCTCGGCCTTCTGTTCACCCTGTTCGTCGTACTCTTGATCGGCGGCTTTTACCTGTTGAAGTATATCTGATGAGAGATCCCTTCCCGCCGCGCATGTTGATTGGATACGCCGCCGCTGGCTCGGCCTTCGTTCTGGCCGGCGCGCTGATATTTCAGGCGATGGGCTATGCGCCCTGTCATTTGTGTATCTGGCAGCGCTGGCCACATCTGGCGGCGATTCTGATCGGGCTGGCGATCTTGGCCTTCCGCCTGCCCTCGTGGACGGCCCTGTTTGGCATGCTCGCGGCCCTGACCACTTCTGGGCTTGGGTTTTACCACTCTGGAGTCGAGCGCCATATCTTCGCAGGCCCCACCGATTGCACATCAGGCGCCGTGAACAGCGCAATCTCTGCGGCTGATCTGATGGCCCAGATCAACGCCGCGCCCTTGGTGCGTTGCGATGAGATTCCGTGGGAGATGTTTGGCATCACCATGGCGAACCTGAATGCGATCGGCTCACTGGTGCTGGCGGGCATTTGGCTTTGGGCGTTTCTCAAGGCGCGCCGCAGCGCCTGAAAGCAACGCCAGATGCCTCCGGCGGGGGTATTTCGAGCTAGATGAAACACCGCCCTCTTTTCATCTGGCCATAAATACTCCCCGCGGAGCGTCCCAAAACCGCCCACAGGCGCACTGCTGTCGCCCTTGGCGATTGCGCCCGCCGCTTGGGGGGACTATAACCTGTTACAACAATATCTAGAGCATCGAGGCGCGCGTGACTGACACTCCTGATCCGCCGGAAATCGAAGAAGAGGGTCCTGCACGGCCCGCCTATCTCGGCCCGACCGTTTCCATCGCACAAGAAATGAAGACCGCCTATCTCGATTACGCGATGAGCGTGATCGTAAGCCGGGCGATCCCCGATCTGCGCGACGGTTTGAAACCGGTTCACCGGCGCATTCTGTATGCGATGCACGAGACCGGCAACACGCATGACAAATCCTATCGCAAATCGGCGCGTCCGGTGGGCGATGTGATGGGTAAATATCACCCCCATGGCGATGCGGCTATCTATGACGCGCTGGTGCGAATGGCGCAGCCGTTTTCGATGTCGCTGCCGCTTCTGGATGGTCAGGGTAACTTCGGCTCGATGGATGGCGATAACGCCGCCGCGATGCGTTACACCGAAGTGCGCATGGACAAGCCTGCGAGCGCCCTGCTGGCCGATATCGAAAAAGATACGGTCGATTTTCAGGACAACTATGATGGCAAGGACCGTGAACCCTCGGTTCTACCCGCGCGCTATCCAAATATGCTCGTCAATGGTGCGGGCGGTATTGCGGTCGGTATGGCCACCAATATCCCGCCCCATAACCTGGGCGAGATTTGCGACGCCACGCTGGCGCTGATCGACAATCCCGACATGTCGGATGAGGCGATCATGGCGATCGTGCCCGCCCCTGACTTTCCGACGGGTGCGCTTATCATGGGTCGGGGTGGTGCACGCAAAGCCTATCTTGAGGGGCGTGGCTCAGTCATCATTCGCGCCAAAACCCATATCGAGGAGATCCGTAAGGACCGCTTTGCGATCATCATCGACGAAGTGCCCTATCAGGTGAACAAAGCCTCGATGATCGAGAAAATGGCCGAACTGGTGCGCGACAAGCGCCTTGAGGGCATTTCCAACATCGCCGATGAATCCGACCGGGTTGGCGTGCGCGTCGTGATCGAGCTGAAACGCGATGCGACGCCCGATGTCGTGCTCAACCAGCTGCATCGGTTTACGCAGATGCAAACCTCGTTTGGCTGTAACATGCTGGCGCTGAATGGCGGCAAGCCAGAACAGCTGACGCTTCGCCAATTCCTGAGCTATTTCATCACCTTCCGCGAGGAAGTTGTTGCGCGTCGCACCGCGTTCGAACTGCGTAAAGCGCGCGAACGCAGCCATATTTTGTGTGGCCTCGCCGCGGCTGTCAGCAATGTCGACGAGGTGGTGGCCACGATCCGCGCCTCGGCTGACGCTGCTGAAGCGCGCGAAAAGCTGATGACGCGGCGCTGGCCGGCCCATGAGATCCTTGAATATCTCAAGCTGATCGACGATCCGCTGCATCCGGTGAACGATGATGGCACCTATAACCTCTCCGAGGCTCAGGCGCGCGCAATTCTGGAATTGCGCCTGCAGCGCCTGACCCAGATTGGCGTTAAGGAAGTCACCGACGAGCTGGCCGAATTGGCGGGCAAGATCCGTGACTTCCTCGCCATCCTCGCCTCGCGCGACCGGATCATGGCGATCATTGCTGATGAGCTGCGCGAAGTGAAAGAGCAATTCGCCGTGCCGCGCCGCACCGAGATCATCGACTGGGCGGGCGATCTGGATGACGAAGACCTGATCGAACGCGAAGATATGGTCGTCACGATCACTCAAGGTGGCTATATCAAACGCACCACCTTGGCCGATTTCCGCACGCAGAAGCGCGGCGGCAAGGGGCTGTCGGGTGGTTCGCTGAAAGAGGACGACACGGTCACCACGCTGTTCGTCGCCAACACCCACACGCCGCTCTTGTTCTTCACGACCGAGGGCATGGTCTACAAGATGAAATGCTGGCAGTTGCCGCTGGGCTCGCGTCAGTCCAAGGGCAAGGCGATTGTGAACATCCTGCCGATCCCGACGGGTGTCTCGATTGCCGCGATCATGCCGGTGGATCGCGCCGAGGAAGATTGGGACGACCTGCAGATCGTATTCGCGACATCTGCTGGAACTGTGCGCCGTAACCGATTGTCAGACTTCACAAATGTTATGCGCAACGGCAAGATCGCGATGAAGTTCGAGGATGAGGGTGTGCGCCTGATCAATGCGCGCATCTGTTCCGAGGATGACGACGTGATGCTGTTCACCGCCGGGGGCCGTGCGATCCGCTTTGCGGTGCCTGATGTGCGGGTGTTCAACTCGCGCAATTCGGTCGGTGTGCGCGGCATTCGTCTGCGTCCGGACGATGAGGTCGTATCGATGTCGGTGATCCGCCACTTCGAGGCCACATCCGAGGAACGCGCCGCTTATCTCAAGCAGCGCCGCTTGATGGCGGGTGTGACCGAGGATGAGTCCTCCGATGATGAGGATGAAGACGGCGTGGCCGAAGGACAGTTGTCGCCCGAACGCTACAACGAAATGGCCGCTGCCGAGGATCTGATCCTGACGATCACGGCGCAGGGCTCGGGCAAGATCAGCTCCAGCCACGGCTACCCGCTGCGTGGGCGTGGTGGTCAAGGTGTGGGCGCGATTGACAAGGCGATGCGCGGCGGTCTGCTGGTGGCGTCGTTCCCGGTCGAGATGAGCGATCAGATCATGCTTGCCACCTCGACGGGCCAATCGATCCGCTGCCCGGTGCAGGACATCTCGTTCCGCTCGCGCTCGGCAGGCGGTGTGCGCGTCTTCAACACCGCCAAGGGTGAAGAGGTCGTCTCGGTCGCGCGCATTGCCGATCAAGGCGATGACGCTGAAGAGGTCGAAGGACTCACCGAACAAGCTGGCGATGAGACAGCAGAAAGCTAAACCCGCACCGGGCGGAGAACACGCCCGGGCATTACCGATGAGGCAGAACATGAAACAGTGGATTATCGGAGCGGTCGCTGCGTTGGCCGCAAGCACGGCGCTGAACGCGCCTATCGCGCAAGCTGCCGAAGTGAACGGCGCGCAAGTCGGGGTGAGCTATTCGAACCTGACCGGTTCGGCGAGCGACGCCAATAAACTTTCGGCCTTCGGCTCGCTCGAGGTCGCCTTCTCGCCCGCGTTTAGCGTGCAGGGCGATATGGCGCTGAACCGTTTTGGCGGGACAAATTGGGATGGCGGCATGTTCGCGCTGCACGGGGTCTATCACCCGATGCAAGGCACCGCCCTTGGCGCCTTTGTCGGGCGTGATCGTCTGAACAGCCAGAATGTCGATTTCTACGGTCTTGAAGGCAGCCAAAAGCTCAACATGATCGATCTGGAAGGCTATGTGTGGCACACCGAAAGCGGTTCGGACGGCACCGCGCTGGGTCTGAGTGGCAGCTATGCCCTCAACGATCGGTTTTCGCTGGGCGGGCGTCTGGATGCGTTCAACGGACGCGGCGATAACTACAATCGGATCGGCGTGACGGCGGATTACAAGCTGGCGTCAAGCTACAGTGTTTACGGCGAAGTCGGGCGCGTTGATGCGCAAGGCGCCGATGCCAAGGGCTATATCGGCCTCGGTTTGCGCGCGACGTTTGGGGCCGGACAAGGCACCAGCTTCTCGCAACGCGGACTACAGGATTTGCTGCCCGGCCTATAAGGCTGCGTTGGCAAGACAGGAATACTCTGGAAAGCTGCGCTGATTGCAAGCGCAGCTTTTCGCTTATATTAGGCGGATCATGACCCAAGAACTTCACATTGTCGGCGGCGGAATGGCCGGATCAGAAGCAGCCTGGCAGGCGGCCAATGCAGGCGTGCATGTCGTGCTGCACGAGATGCGACCAAAGGTCGAAACCTTTGCCCATCAAAGCGGAAATTTCGCTGAAATGGTCTGCTCGAATTCGTTTCGTTCTGATGACGATCAGCAAAACGCGGTCGGCCAGCTTCATTGGGAAATGAGCGCGGCGGGTGGTTTGATCATGGAAATGGCACGCCAGCATCGCTTGCCGGCGGGCGGAGCATTGGCGGTGGATCGTGATGCATTCTCGCAAGCCGTGACAGATCGCCTGCGCGCACATGAAAACATTTCCTTTGTTGAAGAAGAGGTTACAAGCCTTCCTTCAAGTGGCAACTGGATCTTTGCGACCGGTCCGCTGACGTCTCCGGCCTTGGGGGCTGCGATTGGGGCCGCCTCCGGGCAGGACAGGCTGGCCTTTTTCGATGCCATCGCGCCGATCGTCTATGCCGAAAGCATCGATATGTCCGTCGCTTGGCGGCAGTCGCGCTATGACAAGGGCGAGACCGAAGAAGAGCGCACTGCCTATATCAACTGCCCGATGACGCATGATCAGTATGAGGCGTTCATCGACGCGCTCATGGCCGCCGAAAAGACCGAGTTTCACGAGGGCGAAGCGGGTTCAGGTGACAAGCCCACACCCTATTTCGACGGCTGCCTCCCGATTGAGGTCATGGCCGAACGCGGGCGCGAAACACTGCGCTTTGGCCCGATGAAGCCCGTCGGTCTGACCAATGATCACGACCCGCAGAACAAGCCCTACGCTGTGGTGCAACTGCGCCGCGACAACGCGCTTGGCACGCTTTATAATATCGTCGGCTTTCAGACCAAGATGAAATATGGCGCGCAAGCCTCTGTTTTCCGGATGATTCCCGGCCTTCAGGATGCCAAGTTCGCACGCCTTGGCGGCATTCACCGCAATACGTTCATCAACTCCCCGACGCTGTTGGATGCCCAGATGCGACTGAAATCGCACCCGCATCTGCGCTTTGCCGGGCAGATCACCGGGGTTGAGGGCTATGTCGAAAGCACCGCAATGGGGCTGCTGGCGGGGCGGATGGCAGCCGCTGAACTTCAGGGGCGCGCGTTGCCACCACCCGGCCCCGACACCGCGATGGGCGCGCTTGTCACCCACATCACTGGCGGTGCCGAAGCCAAGACATTTCAGCCGATGAATGTCAATTTCGGGCTTTTCCCGCCGATTGACGCCAAAGGCGGACGGCGTGGGCGCAAGGACCGTTACAAAGCCTATACAGATCGCGCGAAAGAGACGTTTAATCAATGGCTTGAAAGACAAACCTAAGGTGATCACCCGGTTCGCGCCATCGCCCACCGGGCCGCTTCATCTGGGCCACGCCTATAGCGCGCTTTTGGCCCATAACATGGCGCGCAAAGCGGGCGGTCAGTTCCTGCTGCGCATTGAGGATATTGATCAAAGCCGGGCGCGACCGCATTGGGAACGCCAGATTTACGACGACCTGCACTGGCTTGGCATCACGTGGGACGGCCCCGTGATGCGCCAATCCGACCGCTTTAACTGCTACCGAGAAACCCTTGATACACTTTGGAAAGCCGGATTCCTTTTTCGCTGCACCTGCACCCGTCGCGATATTGAAGAGGCCGCGAATGCCCCGCAAGAAGGTGCAGGGTTTGGCCCCGATGGGCTGATCTATCCCGGTACCTGCCGCCAGTCCGGTGCCCCGCGCCCTGGTCAACCCCTACCCAATGACGTGCTGCGGTTAAACATGCAGCGCGCGGCAACAGAGTGCAGCTTTACCGAACTCTGCAAGGATCGCACGGGCGTGCATCAGATTACCCCGGAGCAAATGCGCAAAGATGTGGGCGATGTGGTGCTTGCGCGGCGTGAGATGGGCACGTCATATCACCTCGCCGTGGTGCTGGACGATGCGGCTCAGGGCGTGACCCATATTGTGCGAGGCGAAGACCTGTTTGATGCTACCAAAATCCACGTCACGCTCCAGAAGTTACTTCAACTTCCAACGCCAAGCTATTGTCATCACGCGTTAATTCGTGACGAAAATGGCAAACGTCTTGCCAAGCGTGACGATGCAAGGGCAATTGCGAAATATCGTGAAGATGGGGCCAGCCCCGCCGACATTCGCCGGATGGTCGGGCTTTAGGCGCTAATCCTCGATGGGGCTCAGAATCTCGACTTCGTCGCCTTCACGCAGCGCCGTATAAAAACATGAGCGGCGATTGGTATGGCATGCGGGACCGATTTGATCGACCAACAGCAGCAAACAATCGCGATCACAATCAATCCGCATCTCGCGCAGGCTTTGCACATGGCCCGAGCTTTCACCCTTGGCCCAAAGCGACTTTCGCGATCTGGACCAATAGGTTACGTGACCTTTCTCAAGTGTATGCGCAATGCTTTCGGCGTTCATCCAAGCCATCATCAGCACCTCTCCGGTCTGATAGTCTTGGGCAATCGCGGGAATCAACCCGTTGGAATCATAGCGCAGGCTGGCGGGATCAAACGGCATCGACACTTTCCTTCTGGGGGCGCTCACCCTATTTACCCCGGACGGACCGAAGGGAAAAGCCATGAGCGACGCGGATCTGATCAAACTCTATTCCCAGCGCATTCTCGCACTGGCGGCCGACATGCCCTGCACCGACCCGCTTGCGGATCCCGACGCTGTGCTGCGCAAACGCGCGCCGCTTTGCGGTTCGACGGTTGAGGTCGCGATCACGCTTCAGGACGGGCGGATCAGCGGCTATAGTCAAACGGTTCACGCCTGCGCTCTGGGGCAAGCTTCGGCAGCAATTTTTGGCGCGCAGGTCATCGGGTGCTCACGCGATCAGGTGGCGCGGCTGCGCGATCAACTGGCGGCGATGCTCAAAGGCGGCCCGGTCCCCGATGCCCCCTTCGGCGAGTACGAAGTGCTCACGGCCGCGCGCGAATATCCCAATCGCCATGGCTCGATCCTGCTCGCCCCCGAGGCCACCTTGGCGGCTTTCGACAGCGCCATCGCGGCCTGACCCCTGCCCCTTTCACCATGAAAAAACCGCCACCCCGGTGAGGGGATGGCGGCAAGTTTGCGCTTTCGGACAGGCAAAACCTTGGGACAGGCGGGCCGCGTTTGTTTGGGACAGGTGCGGCAAAGCAGAAAGCGCGAGGCAGTAACGTCAAAGGCGAACGAAGCGAAGGATCACAACAACCCGGGCAAATAAAGCGCGATCAGAAAACTGACACATAGCGCGACACCACCGATGGCGTCATGCAAAAGCGTCGAGGAGTTTCTTGCAAAGACTGCTTTGATTTGTTGGGCCATTTTGGTCTCCTTCATCTCTGTTGCTGCTTTGTTCTCATATTCTTAACGCCCTGTAAAGAACTTTTTGAGAACATCTGAGAACAAGCGCCCAAATGAAGGGAATTAGTTAGCCGACATTGATCAAACGGATCGCTTGATCCTGCCCCATCAACCACAAAAGCTGGCGTGCCGCTTGTCCGCGCGGCCCACTCAGATCGGGATCATCCAGCAAAAGCTTGCGCGCATCGCTTTGCGCCACGGCCAAAAGCCCCGCTTGGCGTTCCAGATCGGCAATGCGAAACCGCGGCAAGCCAGATTGCGCCGTGCCAATCATATCGCCTGCACCGCGCATCGCGAGATCTTCCTCGGCAATGCGAAACCCGTCTTCGGTCTCACGCAGGATCCGCAGGCGGCGTTCGCCGGTTTCGCTGAGGGGGGCTTGATAGATCATCAAACAGGTCGAGGCCGCCGCACCGCGCCCGACGCGGCCGCGCAGTTGGTGAAGCTGCGCCAGACCAAAGCTCTCGGCGCGCTCGATCACCATGATCGTGGCATTGGGCACATTCACGCCAACCTCGATCACTGTGGTCGCTACCAAAACAGCGGTCCGCCCTGCCATGAAATTCTCCATCGCAGCGTCTTTCTCGGCGGGCGGCATCTGGCCATGAACCAGCCCAACGACCCCTTCACCCAGCTCGGCGCGCAAATGGCGAAACCGGTCCTCGGCAGATGTCAGATCGACCCGCTCGCTCTCCTCGACGAGGGGGCAGACCCAATAGGCTTGGCGCCCATCGGCGACGGCGCGGCGCAGATGCTCCACCACCTCGCCGATGCGCTCGGTGGCAACCAACGCCGTGGTGATCGGCTTGCGACCCGGGGGTTTTTCATCCAGCAGGCTCACATCCATATCGCCATATTGCGCCAGCGCGAGCGAGCGCGGGATCGGCGTGGCCGTCATCACGAGACTGTCAACCGCCTGCCCTTTGGCCCCCAGCTCCATCCGTTGCGCCACGCCAAAACGATGCTGCTCATCGGTGACGGCAAGGCGAAGGTCCTGAAACACAACGTCTTTTTGAAACACTGCATGGGTGCCCACCAAGATCGAGATCTTGCCCTGCGCCAGATCGGCCAGCTTGCGTGCACGGTCCGCCCCCTTGTCGCGCCCGGTGAGCAAATCAAGGCGAACGCCCGCCGCCTGAGCCAGAGGAGCAAGCCCCTCAAGATGCTGGCGCGCAAGGATTTCGGTGGGGGCCATCATCACGCCCTGCCCGCCTGCTTCGACCGCCGTCAGCAGCGCCATAAACGCCACCAACGTCTTACCCGCGCCAACATCGCCCTGCAAAAGCCGGTTCATCCGACGCGTCGAGGCCAGATCGCCAGCAATTTCCGCAATCGCGCGAGTCTGCGCATTCGTTGGACTATAGGGAAGTGATTGCAATACCTTGCGCGCCAGAATCCCGGTTCCCTGCGTGGCCCGTCCCGGCTTGCGCCGCGCTTGTCTGCGGGCCAAGGCAAGGGTCAGTTGATGGGCGAACAACTCATCATAGGCAAGGCGCGCACGCGCGGGCGCGGTGCCCATCACATCCGCCAAACCCTCGGGGGCATGTGCGGCACGGATCGCACCGTTCCAATCGGGCCAGCCCTCGCGCGTTTTGAGCGCCGGATCAATCCACTCGCCCATCTGCGGCGCCAATGCCAGCGCCGACTGCGCCGCCTTCGTCATCAACTTTTGACTGACCCCGGCGGTGAGCGGATAAACGGGTTCAAACCGTGCAATTTCGTCGGCTTGCTCGGGAGGCAGTATATGATCGGGATGCACGATCTGCGCCATGCCATCATAAATCTCAAGTTTGCCCGAGACCACGCGGCGCGCCCCTTGCGGCAAATGGCGCGCCAGCCAATCGCCGCGCGCATGGAAAAAGATCAGCGTTACGTCGATTTCGCTATCATGGCACATCACCCGGTCCGGCAGGCCGCGTCGGCGCGCCGGAATATGGCTGTCGATCGTTAGCTCCACCGTCACGACACTGCCAGCCGCCGCCCCCTGCACAGTCTTGACAGGACGGCGGTCGATCACCGAATGGGGCAGCGTGAACAACAGATCACGCGGCACCTCGATACCCAGAGGCGCAAAGGATTTCGCCGTCTTCTCGCCGATCCCGGCCAGCGTTTCGAGCCCGGAAAACAGCGGGAAAAGGGCTTCGGGGCGCCCGCTCATGTGCTGTGCGCCAATGCGATCCAGGCGTCTTCGTCGATCACACGAATGCCCAGATCGGCAGCCTTTTTCGCCTTTGAGCCTGCGCCGGGGCCTGCCACCAACAGGTCGGTCTTGGCACTGACAGAGCCGGCGACCTTGGCGCCCAGACTTTCGGCGCGCGCCTTAGCCTCGGCGCGTGTCATACGCTCCAAGGAGCCGGTGAAAACGACCGTGAGGCCGGAAATTTCGCTATCGGATTTGGGTTTCTCGGCCTCTTGTACGTCAAGATGTGCCGCCAGCCGTTCGATAGAGGCGCGCTCTCCTTCTTGATGGAACGTCGCGATCACCGAGGTAGCCAGCGTCGCCCCGACCCCGTCGATTGAGAGCAAATCTTCCCAAGCGGCCCCCTGCCCGATCTCGGCCTGCGTCATCGCCGTTTCAAACGCATCCCAAGTGCCATAATGGGTCGCCAAAAGCCCCGCACTGGTTTCCCCGACATGGCGGATTCCCAGCGCAAAGATCAAGCGCGCCAAGGGGATACGACGTTTTTCAGCGATCGCGTCAAACAGGTTGCGCGCCGATTTTTCGCCCCAACCCTCGCGGTTCTTCAACTGCTGCAAGCCCTGCCCATAGCGATCCTCAAGCGTGAAAATATCGCCCGGCTCACGAATCCAGCCATCTTCGTAAAATGCCTCGACCTGTTTGGCGCCCAAACCTTCGATATCGAAGGCCGCACGCGAGACGAAATGCTTCAGTTTTTCAACCGCTTGAGCGGGGCAGATCAGCCCGCCAGTGCAGCGGCGCACCGCATCGCCCTCTTCGCGGATCGCATCCGACCCGCAGCGCGGACAGTGCGTTGGAAATTCAAAAGGTAACGAGTCAGCCGGTCGCTGGGTCAGATCGACATCAGCGATTTTTGGGATCACATCGCCGGCGCGATACACCTGCACCAGATCACCTACGCGAATATCGCGCCCCTCGCGGATCAGCGCGCCACGGCTGTCGCGTCCGGCGATGTAATCTTCGTTATGCAGGGTCGCGTTGGACACCACTACACCGCCGACCGTGACCGGCGCGAGACGTGCCACAGGGCTAAGCGCGCCGGTACGCCCAACCTGAATTTCGATCGCCTCAAGCCGGGTCCAGGCCAACTCGGCGGGGAATTTATGCGCGATCGCCCATCGCGGTGTCGTCGAGCGAAACCCAAGGCGGCGCTGCAAGGCAAGATCGTCGACCTTGTACACCACGCCGTCAATGTCATAGCCAAGATCGGCGCGCATCGCCTCGATCTTGCGGTAATGATCCAGCATTTCGCCGGGTCCATCGCATAGCGCGGTCAGGGGATTGGTCTGAAAACCAAGCTCCGAAAGACGCGCAATCGCGCCTTTTTGGGTGGGCGCTAATGGGGCCGAAAGCACCCCCCACGCATAGGCAAAAAACCGCAGCGGGCGGGCGGCAGTGATGCGCGCATCCAATTGACGCAGCGATCCGGCGGCGGCGTTGCGCGGATTTGCAAAGGGTTTATCCCCGTTTTCCAAAGCAAGGGCATTGAGGGCCGCGAAATCGGCATGGGCCATATAGACCTCGCCACGCACTTCAAGATGATCGGGCGCACCGCTCAGCTGCTGAGGGATATCCGCAATTGTGAGGGCGTTCGCAGTAACGTTTTCACCCACGTTCCCATCGCCGCGCGTTGCGGCATAAACCAATTTCCCCTGATCATAGCGGATCGAGAGAGACAGCCCGTCAATCTTGGGCTCCCCCGTATAAGCCAAGGGCGCATCCGCCACGAGCCCCAGAAAGCTGCGAATTGACGCGTCAAACTCGACCACATCCTCATCCGAGAAAGCGTTGGAGAGACTCATCATCCGCACTTCATGCGGAATTTTCCCAAAGCCCTCAGCCAGCGCGCCACCAACTTTCTCGCTGGGGCTGTCGCTTGGTTTCAGATCGGGAAATTTCGCTTCGATCGCGGCGAGTCGGTGTTTCAACCGGTCATACTCCGCATCCGAAATTTCGGGCGTGTCCTTGGTGTGATAGGCTCGATTGGCGGCCTCGATCTGCGCGATCAGATCGGGCAGCTCTGCGCGCGCCTCAACGCGGCTCAAGGCATCAATCGAGAGATCAGTCTGATCAACCATAAGAAAACCCCCTCAGTTCGACCCAAGGTTTAGGGCCGCGCCGAGGGGGCGTAAAGAGCCGTGACGGAGATCATCGGCTAAGCGGGCTCAGGCACCCATCGCGATGCGACGCTCCAACTCATCAGGATCAGGATCGCGCAACACATAGCCGCGCCCCCAAACCGTCTCGATGTAATTGTCGCCACCCGTGGCATCGGCCATTTTCTTGCGCAATTTACAGATAAAGACGTCGATAATTTTCAATTCGGGCTCATCCATTCCGCCATAAAGATGGTTGAGAAACATCTCTTTCGTCAACGTCGTGCCCTTGCGCAGGCTCAGCAATTCCAACATCTGATATTCTTTACCCGTCAGATGGACCGGTTTGCTCTCTACCTCGACGGTTTTGGCATCCAGATTGACCGAAACTTTGCCGGTGCGAATGATGGATTGCGCATGCCCCTTGGAGCGCCGGATAATGGCATGAATGCGCGCCACCAATTCCTCACGATGGAACGGTTTGGTCATGTAATCATCGGCGCCCGAGCCAAATCCCTTGATCTTGTTCTCGGTATCGTCCGAGCCGGTCAAAATCAGGATCGGCGTATCCACCTTGGACAGGCGCAATTGGCGCAACACCTCATGCCCGTTCATGTCGGGCAGGTTCAGATCCAGCAAAATAAGATCGTAATCATAGAGCTTTGCCAGATCGATCCCTTCTTCACCAAGATCGGTGCAATACACGTTCAGGTTTGCGTGGGTGAGCATCAATTCAATGCTGCGCGACGTGGTCGGGTCGTCTCCCACCAACAAAATCCGCATCTTGGGTTCTCCGCGTTAATCCCTCAGTCAGGAATGAGCCTGCCATCAATTGGTTAATACCCGGTTACCTTCGCACGATTTCGTGACAATGCAACCTAAAGTTGTCTGAATTTCTGAATTGCGGTCACTTTCAAACCTTTTGTTCCGTGTTTTTTAATTGCCTCGATCCAGATATCGAGCTCTTCATCGGACAACTCGTATCGCTCAATCAACTCGGGACGGGAAATCAACCCATGGGAGAGTGCGCGAACAATCAAGGCTTTGCGGCTGGCGACCCAGCGTCGGGTCTGGGCGGGCGGTAGGTCAGCGCGGGTCAGGACCGAGCCGTCAGGCAGGGTCACAGCGCGTGGACCATCGACTTTCTTGAGATACATGGGACACCCCTTCTTCCTCTTCACACCGGGCAGTTTGCGCGATCGCTCTTAACAGCGTGTGAAACAGAGGGTTGTGAGTGCGTCGCATTTTCCTATATTTCAGCGGGTCTGGTTAAAGGTCCGTTCAACATGCCTAAAGATTTGCCTCTCAACTCGCTGGGATTCGCCAAGCCGCCCAGCGAAACCCGTGTCGTCGTTGCCATGTCAGGCGGCGTCGATAGCTCGGTTGTGGCGGCGCAACTGGCCGAGGAAGGCTATGATGTGGTGGGCGTGACGTTGCAGCTTTACGATCACGGCGCAGCCTTGGCGAAAAAAGGCGCGTGCTGTGCGGGGCAAGATATTCACGATGCGCGCCGCGTGGCCGAGGAGATGGGCTTTCCCCATTACGTGCTGGATTACGAAAACACCTTCCGCGAGGCGGTGATCGACGAGTTCGCTGATGCGTATTTGGGCGGGGCGACCCCGGTGCCCTGCATCCGCTGCAATGAGCGCGTGAAGTTCAAGGACTTGCTGGAGACAGCGAAAGATCTGGACGCCGATTGCATGGCGACGGGCCATTACATCCAGCGCAAGATCGGCGCATTGGGCCCAGAACTGCATTGCGCCGCAGATGCCAATCGCGACCAAAGCTATTTCCTGTTCTCGACCTCACCCGAGCAGCTGTCTTATTTGCGCTTTCCGCTGGGCCATCTGGCGTCCAAGGCCGAGACCCGCGCCTTGGCGGCAAAATATGGGCTGGCAGTGGCGGATAAGCCCGACAGTCAGGATATTTGTTTCGTGCCCAATGGCGATTATGCCTCGGTGATCGAAAAGCTGCGCCCCGGCGCGGCGGATCCCGGCGATATCGTGGATATGGAGGGTAATGTTCTGGGCCAGCATCGCGGCGTGATCCATTATACGGTCGGGCAGCGGCGCGGTTTGGGCATCGGTGGGCTGGAAGATCCGCTTTACGTGGTCAAGCTTGATCCCGACTCCCGCCATGTGGTCGTGGGCCCGAAAGAGGCGCTCTCGACCCGCATCATCCCGGTGCGCGAAATCAACTGGCTGGGCGATGAGGCATTTACCTCGCGCAAGGAGTGGCATCTGGGCGTCAAGGTCCGCTCAACCCGCCCGCCGCGTGAGGCGATCATTCGCCCGCTGTCAGAGACGACGGCAGAGGTGGAACTGCTGGTCCCCGAAGAAGGCGTCAGCCCCGGACAGGCCTGCGTGTTCTACGCCCCCGATGACAGCCGTATCTTTGGCGGCGGCTGGATCTGGAAGGGCTAAGACGTGATAACGGCGCGGCGGGTTACACATGCCCCGCCGCACCAATCGTCATGTTGGCGTCTCAGACGGGCACGTCGGTCAGGCTGACCGGTGATCTACCCGTCTGAGTCGTCACTTTCCCGCAGTCGCTTTCGCGATCGCCTCGCTTTCTTCAGTGGCCGCGCGCACCGCTTGCTCAGCGAGGCCGCTGGCAGAGGTGGCCAGCTTGGTCATCTGCGTGCTGTAATCGGTCATCGTGCCCTGCCAGAACTCGCCCCAAAGGCTCATCGCTTTCATCGGGTCGCGCTCGTCCGCAAGCTTGCCGATCATCTCTCGATCACGTTCAAAGCGCGCTTTCAGGAAATGGAGCATCTCGATATTCCGAGCAATCAACGCATCTGCCATATGCAAATGCGGCGTAACGATCTGCGAGACATCGCCACTATCGGGCAATGGCATGAAGCCTGCCGCTTTAGAACCCGGTGATAATTTCGTAACAGCCATGGCATCCTCCATAGGTTGAGGCATGAGATTAGCACATTCTAAGCGTGGCGCGTTTGACCTGTGACAACCCCAAGCGCTTTTCCGCCTTCGCCGCGCAATTAATTGGCCTCAGCACGCCACGTCCCGAGCCAATCACATTGGCGAGAACGCTTTGAAATTTGGGAACCGCTGCATCTGCGCATCAGTTGTCATGACAGCGTCGGCAAGCGACGAGCAAAGGATAGGGCCGCCATGGCTACGCACAAAGATAAGCCGCAGGTTGTTGTTTTAGGGGGCAATTTTGCTGGCCTCGGGGCGGCACAGAAGATCCGGGATTATGCAGGCGATGCTTGTGAGATCACCTTGATCGAGCGCAAAGCCTATCTCGATTTCATCCCCAATATCCCGCTTGAAGCCTTTGAGGGGCGCGACCCGGCCGTGACGATGCATATGGATCTGCTCTCGGCCTTGGCCAAAGATAACATCCATTTCGTGCAGGCTGAGATTCTGGGGCTCGATATTGACGCCAAGACGGTCAAGATTCGCCCCAATGAACGCCCCGGTGCGCCGGAATACGCGCGCGGCTATGATTATGTCGTGATCGCCCTCGGGGCCAAGCTGGCCTATGACGACATCGAAGGCTTTGCCGAACATGGCCACACGGTTTCAGACGCGTTTCATGCCAATCGGCTGATCGACTTCCTTGAGAATGACTATCAAGGCGGGCCGATCGTGGTGGGTTCGGACCGCTTTGAGCAGGGCCATAAGGGCCGCCCCGACTGGCTGCCCACCGCCTTGGCCGCCTGCGAGGGACCGCCCGTCGAAATTGCCTTGTCGCTGGCGCATTGGCTGGGGGAGCGCAACAAGGGTGGCCCCAAAGACATCACCCTTTTCACTCCGGCGGAACTGATCGCCGAGGATGCGGGCGAGAAGGTCGTGGGCAAGCTGCTAGAGGCGGCGGGCTCGATGGGGTTCAACTATGTCAACAAGGTCGAGGGGATCAAACGCCTGACCAAAGAGGGGATCGAGTTCACCGATGGGCGCTCCCTACCGGCCGAACTCAAGATCGTTTTGCCAAACTGGAAGCCGCATGACTTCCTCAAGGGGCTGTCAGTGTCCGATGAGGTCGGCTTTATCGTCACCGATATGCGCATGCGCAACCCTGACCACCCCGAGGTGTTTTCCTGTGGCGATGCAGCCGCGTTGACCGTGCCAAAGCTGGGCGCGATCGGGCATCAGGAATGTGACGTGGTGGGGCGTCAGATAGCGGGCGATCTGGGCCGCCTCAGCGAGGCCGAGGCCAACAAAGAGTGGCACCCCGAGGTCATCTGCATTGGCGACATGGGCGGTGGCAAGGGCTTTTACATCCACGCAACCTCTTGGTTTGGCGGCGATATTCAGGAACTGCGGATGGGCAAAATGCCCTATATGCAAAAGCTGGCCTACAAGGAAATCTTTTTTCGCAACAATGGCCGCGTGCCCAGCTGGGGTGTGCCGATATCGGAATGGAGCATCGAAACGCTACTGCCAAGTTGACAGATGTGCCGCGCAATCAAACCCCTCATTTTGGTCGCGCAGCCCGCAAACATCCCGCCAAACGGGTGCGCCGAGACAGGGGGCTCTCTCCCCCCCTCAATCGCGCGCCACCCGTTACGAGCCGCCCTCGCACTGTTCTCTCTCCGGTCTGCGGGGGCGCGTTCGCCTATCACCGTGGTTCTCTCCCACCTGCCCGCCCCGAAAAAGGGCGGGCTTTTTCACGTCTCCTCCTCTGCGCACACATGCCCGTGTCGCGCAGGAACAACGCCATCCGCGCAGAGTTCTGTCGATGAAGCGCCAGTGAAGCACAGTGCGAGGAGCCATTCCAATGGCACGAAGCAGCCCCACCCGAACAAGCCGTAAATCCCCGAACCGCGACGTGCTCGGTCAGACCCGCCGCCACGCAGCCCATATCCCGATCCACATCCCTGAACAGGCGAAAGACCGACATAAAGTGCTGGTGCTGCAAGGGGGCGGCGCGCTGGGGGCCTATCAAGCGGGCGCATTCGAGGCGCTCGCAGATTCCGGGCTAAGCCCTGACTGGGTGGCTGGGATCTCAATCGGGTCGATCAATTGCGCCCTGATCGCAGGTAACCCGCCGGAAAAACGCGTAGCGGCCCTGCGGGACTTCTGGGAAAAAACCAGCATGGCCACCGCCAGCTTGCCCTTCGTGCCCACGGGTATCGCGCGCGGGCCTTGGAATAGCGCCTCATCTCTGGAAGCAATGATGTTCGGCGTGCCTGGTTTTTTCCGCCCGCGCATGCCGAGTGCTTGGTTCACCAAATTTACTGACCCGACCAAAATCAGCTATTACGACACCGCTCCACTGCGCGAAACGCTGGAGCGGTTGGTGGATTTTGACCTGCTCAATGACGGGCCAGTGCGCGTCAGCCTTGGGGCGGTCAATATCGAGACCGGCAACCTGACCTATTTCGACAGCGAAGATACCGTGATCACGCCCGATCATGTGATGGCATCAGGCGCACTGCCGCCGGGCTTTCCCCCGATCGAAATTGACGGGGCGCTCTATTGGGATGGTGGCTTGGTGTCAAATGCACCGTTGCAATACGTGCTTGAGGACGGCTTGCAACTGAGTTGCGCGCAGGGCAATTGCCCGCCGCTTTTGATCTATCAGGTCGATCTGTTTCCAGCATCGGGTGAGGCCCCCGCGACGCTTGCGGGCATCGAGACGCGCGAAAAGGACATCCGGTTTTCATCGCGCACCCGCGCAACGACCGACCGGATGAAGGACTTGTCGCGCGTGTCAGAGCTTGCACGTCGGCTGGCGGCAAAACTCCCCCCCGAGTTGCGCGACGATCCCGACCTGCGACTGCTGATGGATGCGGCCGCAAATTCGGACGTGACGGTCATTCACCTGATTTATCGCCATTTTGCCTATGAAAACGGCTCAAAAGATTACGAGTTCTCGCGCCCCTCAATGCTGGAGCATTGGCAGGCCGGAAGCCGCGACGTGCAGCGCAGCCATGCCAATGCCGATTGGGAAACCCTACTGGCCCCCGGCGAGGGCATGAAAGCCTTTGATTTAAGCCTGCGATATCCGAAGTTTGGAGCCCTCCGATGAAACAAGACGATGTTCTCAAAACCGCTTTCGCAATGCCCCTCACCAGCCCCGCATTTCCGCCCGGCCCGTATCGTTTTATCAACCGCGAATTCTTTACCATCACCTATCACACCGATCCCAATCTGTTGCGCGACGTGGTGCCCGAACCCCTTGTGCCCAATCCCGAGGGCCTTGTGAAATTTGAATTCATCCGCATGCCCAATTCGACTGGCTTTGGCGATTATACCGAAAGCGGCCAAGTCATTCCCGTCAGTTTCAATGGGGTCGAGGGCGGCTATAGCCACGCGATGTATCTTGATGACGAAGCCCCGATTGCGGGCGGGCGCGAGATTTGGGGCTTTCCCAAGAAACTGGGCGCGCCGCGTCTGAGCGTCGAGAAAGACACGCTGCTGGGCACGCTCGATATTGGCCCGGTGCGCATTGCCACGGCCACGATGGGGTTCAAATATACCGCGATGGATTTGGCGCAGGCCAAGGCCGCCGTCGAGGCCCCGGCCTTCCTGCTCAAGATCATCCCGCATGTCGATTGCACGCCGCGGATTTGCGAGCTGGTGCGCTATGCTTCGCAAGACGTGACCGTCAAAGGCGCATGGTCCGCCCCTGCCCGGCTGGAGCTGTTTGAACACGCCCTCGCCCCGGTCGCCGATCTGCCCGTGCACGAGGTGGTCTCGGCCAGCCACATTCTTACCGATCTGACGCTGGGTCTGGGCACGGTGGTCCATGACTACCTCGCCTGACATAATTTTAATAAGTTAACCCAAGGAGTTACTCCATGACCCTCGATCTGAAAGACAAAATCTGCATCATCACCGGCGCGGCCTCGGGCATCGGCAAGGCGATTGCTGAGCGCTATGTCGCAGGTGGTGCCAAGGTTGCGATTGCCGACCTCAAGCTGGCGGTCGCGCAGGCGACTGCCGATGAATTGAACGCCCAAGGACCGGGCCGCGCGATGGCCGTCGAGATGAACGTGACCGATGAAGATCAGGTCAATGCCGGCGTCAAGGCGGTGGCCGATAAATGGGGCCGCATTGACGTTTTGGTCTCCAATGCCGGCATCCAGATCGTCCATCCGATCGAGGACTTCCCGTTCAAGGATTGGAAATTTCTGCTCTCGGTCCACCTTGATGGCGGATTTTTGACCTCCAAGGCGGTGATCCCCTACATGAAGACGCAAAAATCGGGCTCGATCATTTTCATGGGCTCGGTCCACTCAAAAGAGGCCTCGCCGCTCAAATCCGCCTATGTCACGGCCAAGCACGGGCTGCTGGGTCTGGCGCGCGTGATCTCGAAAGAGGGCGGCAAATACGGCGTGCGTGCCAATGTGATCTGCCCCGGTTTCGTGAAAACGCCGCTGGTGGAAAAACAGATCCCCGAACAGGCCAAGGATCTGGGGATTTCCGAAGAAGAGGTCGTCAATGACATCATGCTCGGGGGCACCGTCGATACCGAATTCACAACGGTCGAGGATGTCGCCGAAGTGGCCTATGTCTTTGCCGCCTTCCCAAGCAACGCGCTGACGGGCCAAAGCCTGGTGGTCAGCCATGGCTGGTATATGAACTGATGGGTCTTGCCAGTCGGTGACGTGATGGAGGTTTAAATGGTATATTCAGGGTCGATGGTGATGCTCGCGCCGCTGATGGCAGTATTCGCAGGCGTGCTCATCTTAATTTTCCCACGTCTTTTAAGCTATATCGTGGCGGTCTATCTGATCGCGATCGGACTGGCGGGATTGTTTCCGTTGATGATTGGCACGCCGATGGGGTGACTTCGGCATTTCCTGCGCTAAGTGCCTTTGGCCATGCTGAAAAACCTTCGTGACAATATCCTGCCCCTGACGGTGGCGCTCGCCCTCTTGATGGAGATGGTGGACGCCACTGTTCTGGCCACCGCAGTCCCGGTGATTGCGCGCGAGTTGGGGGTGGCGGTCCTGTCGCTCAAGATGGCGATGGCAACCTATCTGATCGCGCTGGCCGCCTTTGTCCCGGTGTCCGGCTGGATCGCCGACCGTTTTGGGGCCAAGCGGGTGTTTATCACCGCGCTGATTGTCTTTGCGGCCGCCTCGCTGGTCTGCGCGCTGCAAACAAGCCTGCCCGGTCTGATCGCTGCGCGCGCCGTGCAAGGTCTGGGGGCGGCGCTGATGTCTCCCGTGGGGCGCATCATCGTGCTGCGCCATACCGAGCGGTCTGAAATCACCCGCGCGATGGTCTATGTCACCCTGCCTGCGCTGATCGGGCCTGCCATCGGGCCTTTCGTGGGGGCCTCGGTCACCACCTATCTGGGCTGGCGCGCGATCTTCTTGATCAACCTGCCACTGGCCGCCGCCGCGATTACGCTGACCCTAAAGGTGATGCCAAAAGACGGCCCGGCGATGGCGAAACCTTTTGATCTGCCGGGGTTTGTGCTCTCCGCCTCGGGGCTTGTCGCGGCCATGACAGGGCTGTCGTCACTGGGCGAGCATATCTTGCCCTGGCAAGCCGCGACGGGACTAGCTGTGCTGGGGGTGATCTTGCTGATCCTTTACGGGCTGCGTGCCTCAGGGAGGAGCGATGCGTTGCTCGATCTAAGCCTGTTTCGCCATCGCACTTTCGATATTGGCACGATTGGAGGGCTGATTTTTCGCCTTTCCAACGGCGCGATCTCGCTGCTGTTGCCGCTGTTCTTCCAGCTGGGGCTGGGCACCACGATCATGGTATCAGGCGCACTCAGCGGGCTGAACGCTGTGGGAGCGGTGTCGATGCGCGCGATTGCGCCCCGTTTTCTTGATCGTTTTGGGTTCAAACCGGTAATGGTACTGGCCGCGTTGATCCGCGGCGTCACGATCTTTGGCTTTGCGACTGTCACCAGCATTTTCGATTGGCAGCTTATCCCGCTACTGCTGATCGGCGGGGCGGCACAAGCGGTGGTATTTACGGCCGTCAATGCCATCGCTTATGCTGATCTGGAGGCTGCGGAAATCAGCACGGGCACGGCATTTTCGGCAATGACGCGGCAAATCTCGCTGGCGATGGGAATCGCGTTTGCTGGGGTCGTGCTGCAATTCACCGCGGGTGCTGCGGGGGGCACCGATGGCTCCACGGCCCTGCCCTTACACGCCTTCACCATCGCTTATCTTCTGAGCGGAATGATGGGGCCGCTCTCGGCGCTGTATTTCATGCGCCTCAAGCGTGGCGATGCCGATGGGCTGCGGCGCCGCAAATCTAAACCGCTGTCGTCGTCACGCGAGCCGCAACGCCCGCCGCAAGATCGCTAGGCCTCAATGCTCGGATTCGGGCAGGCCTTCGCGCGATAGCAACACCGCCAGCGGGCGCAGCGTCGGGCTTTGCGCACAGATGATCATCAGCGCCACCATGATCGGCACCGCCAGAAACATCCCCGGCAGGCCCCAGACCGCCCCCCAGAAGGCCAGCGAGATGATGATCCCAAAGCTCGAGAGGCGCAGCGCATGCCCCATCAGCATCGGGTCAATCACATTGCCGATGATGAATTGCAGCACGCCGATGATCGCAAACACACTGGCCGCCTGATACGGGTTTTGCGTCAACACATAGGCAGCAAGTGCGGCAATGATCGTGGCGATGATCGACCCGATCGAGGGAATGAAGTTCAGCGCGAATGTGATAATCGCCACCGGTGCCGCCAATTCCAGCCCGCCAAAGGTAAACACCCCGTAAACCGCAATCGCCGTAACCCCGCTGACCGCCGCCTTCACCAGCAGGTAATGGTTCACCCGGCGCATGATCGTGCCCACGGTTTTCGAGATCCGCTTGGCGCGCTCCTGATCCCCCATCAGACTCATGAGTTTGGCGTCAAACCAAATCCGCTCGGCAAATAGGAAGCCCACGAACAAAATAACCAAAATCGTCGCCGACAGCAGGTTCGAGGCCTGTCCCGCCAGCGTCGTCAGATAGCCCGCCACCTGAATACGCTGCATCGATTCCAGCACCGATTGCTCGACATCCGGCCCCATCCAGCCAAACAGCTCGGCAATCGCGCGCTGCGCGGGACCGGCATAGTTCAGGATGATCGTGATAACCGTGTTGACCTGACTGATCAGCACCGCCGTCAGCGTCAGCAACCCTCCCGCAATCAAGGCCAATGCAATCAGCGAGGCCACCCGCGGCGGAATACGCAACGGCCCGATGCGCAACCGCCCCACCCCGTTGATCGCCTCAGATGTCAGCGAAAACAGGATGATCGCAATCGCCAGCGAGATCAGAATAAAGCGCGCCTGCACCAACAAAAACAACACCAGCGCAAAAGCGATGATGCCCAACAGCACATTCGTAAGCTGGCGCGGCTCACGGCGCTGATCATCGTGCAAAGCCGAGAGGCCTTGACCGGGGCTGTCCTTCATCTTCATCGCGTCCTTGATCCACCCGCGCGGGCGTAAAATCTGGCCAAGCCTTATGCTAGGGTGCCCAGCCCCCCCGCGCAAGCGCCCCCGCGTGCGAAATAAAATCAATTCGAGCGCTAAGCAGCTTCTGCATAAACCCCCCTTGCATCACGCCTGGGTTTGCGGCTAAACCGCGCGTCACGGACAGTTGGCCGAGTGGTCGAAGGCGCACGCCTGGAAAGTGTGTAGGCGGGGAACCGTCTCGAGGGTTCGAATCCCTCACTGTCCGCCACTCCACTTCTATAAAGCCTTCATTTGTCTGTCCTTTTTTGGCCGTGCTGGGTCTGAGTTACGTTTTGAGTTACATTCTCGCTTGTCTGGGATGGCTTCCTCAAAACTTGGGGTGCTTTGCGCAGTCCCGCGTAGCCATCATACCAGAACTCTCTCTCATAGCCTCAAAATTCTGAGCACCTCGGGCAGAATCCAAGATCCGCGCCCGCAAGTCTGCGATTTGCCCCGCATCCAGCTCACGGTGTTCGATTAGTGCCTGAGCAATCGTCTCAATGGCTTGTGGATGGTCTGCAACGAGTTGCCGGGCGGCGGCGTTCGCCGCGTTGAGGAGGTCAGTGACGCGCAGGCGCAGGTGTTTGGGCATTGTCAGGTGATGCTCGGGGGCGACGGGCGTCCAGAGCAGATCGCTGCCGAAGAGCGCGTGTCGGGTCACAGCATCTATCGCGATGCGCGTCGCGAGGGCGAGGTCGGATTGCTCCGTGCCGCCGGCTCCGATCGAAGCGTCACCGAATGTCGCCAGTTCAGCGGCCCAACCGGCCAGCCTAACGATCATCGCCGCGCGCAGGTCGGTCTCGGTAATGGCAGGCTGGATCGGCAGCTCCATCGTGCCGCCCGAGGGGCCGATTGAGGCGCTCGTTGGCGGGGTGGGAAACAGCTGAAAGGCTGCGAGCAGATGACCGGCCTCGTGAACCGCCATGCGCTTGAGCAGACCGGGAGACATCGCTGGCACGATCTCCTGCGCGGCGTCGATGAGATCGTCCGTTGCCACCGGGCGAGCGTGCTGCCGCGCAATCCCAAGGGCCGCGCGCGCCACCCCCGCTGCTGTCGCGCCGCTGACCCCGATCAGCAGATCCGCGGCTGCGCCAAAATCTGGCGCGGATGGACCGAGCGCATCGCGCAGAATTGCCGAGATCCCGGCCCGATCCGGGTAGCGCATCCGCAGGTGCAGGTCGAGGCGCCCCGCTCGGCGCAGCGCTGGATCGACATGCTCTGGATGGTTCGTCGCAGCCAGCACAATCACCCCCGGGACCTGCGCCAAGCGCGTAAGATGCACCAGCATCGCGTTGACGACCTGGCGCTGATATTCGCTATTGCGATGCTGGATCATGCGATCGGCGAAGCTGTCGATCTCATCGATAAAGAACACGCAGGGTGCCTTGGCGATGGCCTCACTAACAACTGTGTCGAGCGCTGCGAGCATCTGCCCGAGATGGCCCGCCTTTTGGCACTCCGCGTAGCTCGTGGATACGAGGGGCACGCAGGCTTGGGCAGCGAAGGCGCGGGCCAGCATCGTCTTGCCACAGCCCGTCGGCCCCGAGATCAGCGCGCTGGTGAGGAGATCGCACCAATCGACCTTGCCGGCCTGCCAGGCAATTAGTCCGGCCAAAAGCCGGTCGATCTGAGGGCGGATCGGCGTGAGCCCATGCACGCGATTGAGGCCGTCTTGGACCAGAACCCGTGACGCATCTACCAGCTCTTTGAGCCGGATGGCGGCCCCTAGCGCCGTTTGCTCTTGAAACGCCGGGCTAAGTAGCGGCCCTTCGAGACGGCGCAGATCTTCGTCGGTGGGCAGCGCCGCCAGAAGCGCGTGCGTGTCAATCTCGCCCCTACCGGAATGCGTGACGCAGAGCAGCTGCAGCATCAGCGCGCGCGTAAGCTGAGGCAGCATGCGCGGCTTGGGACAAAGCGCGCGGGCGGCAGGCGTGAAAGCCCCCGGATCTGACGCGACCGCGAGAAGCGGGCCGCCATAGCTGATCGTCTGGTCCTGCTCTTGGCAAAAGCGCTCATGAGAGCGCGCTTGCTCCGAAGCACTTGCATCGCGATGCGCCATATCGACAAAGACCGCGAGTCCCGCGCCTGCCACCTCAGGCAGCGCGAGGAGCCTGGCGAGCTTGCTCAGGATCCTGTCGAGCTCGATCTTGGCAAGGATCAGATCGCGGCCCGGGCGCACCAGTAGCAAGGTGCACTGGCCATCGCGGTGCATCTGTCGTGCCGCGTCTTCGCTGAACTCGCGCGACGGCGCGGCACAACGCTTTCCGAGGTCGCTGAAATCCTGTACCCGGATTGATCGTTGCCGAATAAGTGCCGCCTTAAGGCGTTGATGATGTGAACGCCCCCACGACGGCGTCGATGTGCCAAGGCGGGCCTGCAATGATCGACAAAAAAAGCGGTCATGTCGTAAGCTATCAAGGTCGGGCTCGATCCGGCCGACGCGATCCGGCTCGCCCATGACGGGCGGCTGGTCGATCTGCGGCTCGTCTCCATCGCCGACGCCGAGGCGCGCGGCATCGAGGCGGTCCGCCAAGATCGCGCGACCTACGATCTGCCGCCCGGCGATCCGCGCGCGGCGTCGCTGACGCGGGCCGTCGTGTTCGGTGCGCCGGACGTGATGCTGATGGACCTGCCGCAGCTGACCGAAGACCAGCCCGCGCATCGGCCGCTGGTCGCCGCCCACGCCATTCCCTGGCCGGGTGAGATGGCGGTCTGGAAATCTGTCCGTGCTCGAGGACCTTTTAGTAAAGCAGAATCCCTCTGGCGCAGTTTTTCGCCGAGGCTGTGCAAAACACCATCAGTCGCAGGGACGGCCACCCAAGCGAACAGATCGCCAGCCCGTTACTCCATCTCGTTGCCTAAGCCCGGGGCGAAAAAGGCTTGACCAAGGACTGAGATCATGTGCAGTTTTATCGAGTAGTAAACCGCTTTAGGAATGCAGATCGGTTCAGTCATGCTTCTGTCGGCTAGAACCCAGACTTTACTATCTGTGATAGCGATCATTGGATTTCCAGTGTTACAAGCCTCGGCTTGTGTGCCAAGGGATTTCTTGGCAGTTGAAGTAGCGCAGAACAGCGCGTCTGCTGCACCGACGCATTGTTGCTCGCCTACGATGATATCAGTTTATCCCCAGACGGCCGAGCCATAAGCCTGAACGGACAGGACTGGCTAGACCTTGGGACGATCCGCGATATCCCGCCTGAGAACACGCTACGCGACCCAACTATTCTTGAACAATTCAAGTACCGTTATCCGCTAGAGTTTGACCTGACGCAGCGCGCCGTGCCTTTCGTCGATCCGGGGCGGTTACGCAATGCAGCCTTCTTCGAGGCGTTGTATTTTCAAACAGAACAGGCGGCACGCGAGAGCCTTGTTTACGTAACCGAACCGGCGATGACGCAGGCATCGTTTCGGGTCACGCGGAAACGAAATGTCGCGTGTCAGCTTGCTGCGGCTCTGGCCGCGCTGGCCGCATCTGATCAGGATTACAACGCCCTGTTCGCGGACGCGGGCGGTAGTTTCAACTGGCGTGCGATCGCCGGAACGACGCGGTTGAGCACACATAGTTTCGGCATCGCCTTCGACGTGAATGCCGAGATGGGCAAATACTGGCTCTGGACCGGTGCCAAAGAAGATGCCGTTGGCCATTACGACAACGTCATTCCCGAAAGCCTTGTTACGACGATGGAGCGTTTCGGTTTCATCTGGGGTGGGAAGTGGCACCATTTCGATGGCATGCATTTCGAGTTCCGACCCGAACTTATTCTTTACAGCCGTATGGTGCCCGACTAACTTTCCAAGGGAAGCGGCAAGGGCAAGGCAGTCTGATTGAGAGGATTTCTCATGGCAACCGGTTTAAGGCACTTGGCACGACTTGCAGTCGTTTTGTCACTTTCCCCGTCCACCGCCGCAATTGCACAGCAGGTTGTGGACAGTTACGTCGCAGTGATCGGACCGCAGGACCGCTTCAATTCGTCAGGCGCCGCATTGACCCAACCGGGCCAGATACTCGCGCAGGACCGCGCCAATTTTCACCGCTTTGGTATCAGGCAAGACGGTGACACGGCGGACCGGACCTTTCTCACCACCGAGAAACGTGCGCGGATACCGGCACTGCTTGGCAGTGGGTCTGTTGACCCCGCCGTCGCCCGGGCGATCCTTGGGGGGCAGGATGCGCCCGTTCTCGTCGAGGTGCTTGGGTCGGCCGGGCGCGCGACCGGGCTGCGGGTGACACTTGTCACAGGGGCGCAGCAGCAACCGGCACTGCCGGGGATGAGCGCGCCACAACCGTCTGATCTGACATGGAATTTTGGCAGGTATTCGGCTGATATGGCCTTCATCGCGTCGGCGGACCTTTACCGCGGGCAAGACCTGCTGGTGTCGTTGCGGTGCGTCGAAGCCAACGGTGCGCAGCCTGCGGCGGTCGCGGGCATCGATCCGACGCCCGGAATCGTGACGTTACATCTTGCGCCGCAGATGGCGGGCAGCGGCGCGGCGGGCCAGGCGATCAATGCGGAACTTGCGCTTGGTCCGTCGGATACCCTCGCCCTGCCCTTCGAGTGGCGCGCGCCGCCGGGCGCGTTTTCGGCCGACCTTGTGCTGGTGCCGGGGTTCGCCGAACGGTTGGCCGAAGGGCGGGTGGCGATCCGCACCGGTGCGCAAGCTGTAGATTTCGCCGGTTCGTCCGGGCTGGGCGAGGCGATGGCGCAGTTGTCGCAAGCCTGCATGTCCCAGGCGACGGTGGCGGCCAAGGGTTGTGCGGACCTGGAAGCGGGCGCAGACCTCGCGCAATGCATCCTCCCGGGCCGTGCCAGCGGATCGGGACAACTTCCCGATTTCGAACTGCCGCAACCGGAAGACGGACAGCCGCAGGCCTCCACCGCGCCCGTGCCAGATGCGACGGCAAGCGCAGTAGGCGGGTCCTTCGAAGAGGTGGTACCACTTCGGGAAGAGGCGCTCGAGAGGCGCTTTGCGCTCTGGATGCTCTCCGAGCGTCCGACGATGCTCGAGAACGAGATCGGTTGGCGTCGATGGGCGTCCTCAGACCGGTCCTTTGGGCGGCGTGACGACCGGGAGTCGGTGTCGGAACGTCTGCGCGAGGAGGCGAGAGCCGCGGGTGCGCCACGTCGGCTGATCATCGACCTTCCGGCCCGGGTCCCGGATGGAGATGCGCCTATGGGAGGCGCCAGCCGCCCCCCCACGGTCGTCGTTGCGGAAAAAACCGAATACGGCGGCACCGCCGGAGGACCCGCAGAGACGCTGCGGCAGCTCGAGTTCGACAACGGCTTCGTCAACGGCTCGGTCGTGTTGTCTTTAGTCAACCCCGTGTCGCTCGTCCTTGAAGGTCAGGGCGCCGCCGAGGCGGCGGCCCGCGGACCGGCCGCACGTCATTTCTTACGCCTTGAGATCGCCCTAGAGGATCCTGTCATCCGGTTGCCTGAGGTCGACCCGGTCCAGCCGCGGCACATGGGGGTCGCGGCGACAGCGGATGCCCGGGTGCTCGCGGCGAGCCTGATCGACGACGCAGCTCCGAGCCGTGGCTATCCGGCGGAACCCGGAGAGCCGTTCTACCATTTTTCCAGCTCCGCGCTGGAGGCGGGCATGGGAACGGAGGGCGCCCCACTCGGGGACGCCGCCGCGTTGACGTCGCTCTACGCCGACCTGACCCTGCGCGACGATCGTGCGACGCACGGGTTAAGGTCTCTCTACCCCGACCCTGACGCCCTCGTCGAAGCGGAATCGGGACGGTTGGGTGCCGAGCAGGCCCGCCTCGCGATGAGCCTTGTCTTCCTTAGAAAGCACGGGCCGGACCGTGACATCGATCCGCCGGTTCTGCGGGCGATCGCCGATCAGATCCTCTCGCCCGATGAGTGGATGCGTCTCATCCCGACGGAACTGCGTCGGGAGACGGGGCTCAATGTGAATGATGAGGCGCTGGCTGCGCATCTCGCCTCGATTGAGGACGAGCTCCTCGAAGCGGCCGCATCCGTTGCGCCGGAATGGCCGGTCGCCTTCGCGGCGGTGGTGCCGGTGATGATTCGACGTTACGACGCGGATCTTGGAGGGGTAAGGCTGACGGTGGGACAGACGCCCATGCCATGGCTTCGCCGCCAAGATGCAATCGAACGGCTTCTTGAAAAAGATCCGAGGGTCGCCCCGATGAGCGCCGCCGAAGCCGAGGGCCTGCTCGCGAGCCTGGATCAGCGGACGACGCCCGCGCGACGGCAGATTGCCATGCGCGTCACCTATGACATCGTCGGCGTCGATGCTCCGTTCGTCTACAATTTGGCCGGCGCCCCGGGAGGGCCGCCGGGCCCCATCACCCTGGAGGTCATCGCCACCATGGGAGGTCTCGTGGAGGTCGGTGCGGCCGAACTGTTCCTTGACGAGAAACTTGACGAGCCGTTGGCGAGGCTCCCCATATCTGAATGATGAGGACGCAGGCGCGCCCGTTCAGCAAGGCCACGCTACGTGGCATCGCTCTCGTAGGTTTGGGCGGGTGCCGAGTAGCGTTCGTGCATGATGAAAAGTAGCCTCTTGATCATTTCAAGCCGTAGACTGAGAGCCTGAGATTATGCCTCTGGCGGTGATGCTGTACGTGCGCGGTCCCCGCTCTCGCTGAGAGGCTGACCGAAAAAAGAGGGTGAGTAATTTCAGCAGGTTGTGATTCCATCGGATTTGCGACGAAAGGGTTCTTTGGAAGAAAGAGAGATGGGGAGAGAGTAATGGGTCATGACCGGTTCCTTTGGGGAGAATGAGATGCGGGCCCGCCTTGGGCGCCAGCCACACCATGTCCTTGTCGAGCCAGATCAGCAGCGACCCGCGCCGCTTCAGCGCTTCGTTGTAGGATTTCCAGTTCGTAGTGCGGTAGTGGACAGGGTCAGGCTTGCTCATGACAAGCCTCTTAACCTACCAGATTCGCAAGGTGAATCCTTTAAGTGGCTACTTCTGCAACAATGCCCCACGCATTCGCCACCCAGCAGTGGTTTGCCAGCAAACCACGAGAGGGGGCCCTCCCCGCTTGAGGTGAATTCCACGGCCCGGATGCCGCCGGTGACCCACCTTGGCACACAGATGCCGTCGGGGGGGCGGTTACATCATCAAAGCCGAACAGAGGTAAGACACCCCAGATATTTGAGCCCACGGTTTGATCGTGCGTGCATTTCTCAGGAATCGTCGTCGTCAAATAGATCGTTCCGGACACTGAACGTTTCATCTTCTGAGACAACGTCCAGTGACCAGCCGGTCCCGCCCGCACGGTTGTGGATGTCCAGCTCAAAGGAGATAGCGTTTACCACTCAGAGCGGGCGAGAGGTTGAGTTGCTCGAGCCTATGGCCCCAGACAGCGCGGGTGCATCCCGCGCGCAAGTATGTCAGTACTACCCTGCCCTGTAACTCCAGCGCCCCCCTCGCCCTTCTCTCTCAGCGTTTGGCGGTCTCGCCCGAGGACTGCGCGGGCACCAGCGCGCGCACGATCGAGGGCATCGTGAGGCTGCCCACCGCCGCACCATCGCGCAGTACGCGGTAGCGGCGGTCAAGCGCACCTTGCGATTTGGCAATCACGCTCTCGAGGTTGTCGTTGAGATCGATATCCCCTGACATCTCGCCCTCGGGTGCGCCCTTCTCCATCACCGAGCGCACGCGCAGAACCCGCGCACGATTGATGTCGGCCACGAAGTCCTCGATATAGGGATCGGCTGGATTGAGCAGGATATCCTGCGGCTCGCCTTGCTGCACCACACGCCCGTCATTCAGGATCACCAGATGATCGGCAAGCTTGAGGGCCTCGTCCAGATCGTGGGTGATGAAGATGATCGTCTTGTGCAACTCTGCCTGCAGTTCGAGCAGCAGATCCTGCATATCCGTGCGGATCAGCGGATCAAGCGCCGAAAACGCCTCGTCCATCAGCATGATATCAGAGTTCGACGCCAACGCCCGGGCGATCCCCACGCGCTGCTGCATACCACCCGAAAGCTGGTGCGGATGGTGGTCGCCGTAGCCCCCAAGCCCCACGCGCGCGAGCCATTTCTCGGCCTCGGAGGTATATTCCGAGGCCCCGATGCCGCGCGTGGCCAGCGCCATCGCGGTGTTCTCGGCCACGGTGCGATGCGGCAGCAGGGCAAATTTCTGGAACACCATCGACATGTTCTCGCGCCGCAGCTTGCGGAGCTGCGCCTCGTTGTAGCCGAGGATATTCTCACCGTTCACCAACACCTTGCCGGCTGTGGGTTCGATTAGCCGGTTGAGGTGGCGGATCAGCGTCGACTTGCCCGAACCTGACAGACCCATGATAACGGTGATCTCACCTTCTTTCATGTCGACATTGATGTCGTTGAGCCCCAGCACATGGTTGTGTTTCTCAAGTAATTCCGGCTTGCCCATGCCCGCCTTGACGTCTTCCAGCGCCGTCAGCGGATCACTTCCGAAAATCTTGTAGAGGTGACGGATGGAAACCTTGATATCTTTCGTCATGCTTGTCTCCTCACTTTCCGCTCTTGCTGGTGTCGATGCGCGCCAGCGCCGCTTTCGTCACGCGGTCCAGCAGGATCGCGAGAATGACGATGCCAAAACCAGCAACAAGGCCAACGCCCAATTCCAGCGAACGGATGCCGCGCAGCACAAGCACACCCAGACCCGGCGCAGAGACGAGCGAGGCGATCACCACCATTGCAAGGCTCATCATGATCGTCTGGTTCACACCGGCCATGATATTGGGCAGCGCCAGCGGGATCTGCACGCCAAAAAGCTTTTGCCGCTTGGTCATGCCAAACGCATCGGCCGCTTCGATGACATCAGGATCTACCAGCCGGATCCCGAGATCGGTCAGACGAACGACCGGCACGATAGCGTAAAGGATGATCGCGATGCCATAGAGCTTGGGCTCTGTAACCGAGAACAGGAAGATCAGCGGGATCAGATAGACGAAGGGCGGCAAGGTTTGCAGCATGTCGAGGATCGGGATCACGATGCGCTGTAATCGATCGCTGCGTGACATCGCAATGCCTATGGGCACCCCGAACAGCACGCATATGAAGGCGCAGACAAAGATAATGGCCAGCGTCTCCATCGCCGCGGCGTAATGGTTGATGAAGGCGAGCAGCGCGATCGAGGCCATCACGAAGACCACCAGCCGCCACGACCGTGTGACCAGCCAACTGATCAGCATCAGCACCGGCACCATGATCCACCAAGGCGTGTTGGTCATGATCCAGAGCATGTCGTTCAAGGCCCAGCTCAGCGGCTGGGTCAGCGGATCGACAATCGCGCGCAACCCGCTTCGTATTGCCAGAAAGCCGTCTTCGAGACCTTGCGTCACTTCGCGCGAGGGCGGGACCGCAGCGCAGGCCTTGTGCAAGGCATCAAGCGAGGGAAAGGGCCAGTTCCAGAGCGTAGGGCCTTGCGTGCTCGTGCCATCGGATTTCGCGATCAGGTCGGCCATCGACATCATGCCGCCGCCATCGCCCCCGGCTGAGCACCAGTCCTTCAGGCCAACGGCGTTGAAGATGTTCTCATAAGCTGCCATTCGTTTTCCGGGCCGCGCCAGCGGTCCCGCCTATCATTTATTGCACGTTTGATCGAAAAAGGACGGGGTCGCGATCGACCCCGTCCGTGAAAGGCGCGCTGGGCGCCAGCTTGATCATCCGCCGATCAGCTTGGAAAGCTTTTTCTGGGCGTCCGCGGACAGCCAGTTTTTCCATGTATCGGGATAGGCCTGAATGAAGTGGACCGCCGTTTGCTCGGCCGATGCCTTGTTCTTGTCCTGCCATGCCAGAAGCTGCGACATGGTGTCGGTCTTGAAGCTCATCTTCGAGAAGAACTCGGTCTCGGCGGGGTGATCCTTGGCGAATTGCGTGGTGACCGAGGTCAGCACGGTTGCCGCCGGGAAATCCGAAACCTGCGGGTTCTTGGTGTCCTTGTTTTGCAGATTGTCGAACTTGGCCTTGTCGTAATCGCCCAGCTTGACGCGGGTCATGTCATAGTTGCCCATGACGACGGTCGGACCCCAATAATAGCCAAACCACGGCTTCTTGTCGGCATAGGCCGATGCGATCGAGGAGGCCAGCGTCTGGCCCGACCCGTGATTGAAGACCTTGATTCCCGAGCCTTCGAGGTTGAGCGCGTTGATCAGGTTGTCGCTAACCACACGGCAGCCCCAGCCATCGGGACAGTTATTAAAGCGGTTGCCGACCCATTCGGGGTGCTCCATCACACCTTTGATGGTGGTCAACTCGGGGTGCTCCTTGGCAAGATAGGTCGGGATCCACCAGCCTTCGACGCCACCGGGCTCGAGCGTCTTGGCAACCCGTTTGATCTTGCCTTCGTTTTCAAGCTTCTTGTAGGCGTCGCCCGCCGAGTTCAGCCACAGGTTGGTGACGACATCGGGACGACCGTTTTCTGCGATCGAGGTAATCGCGGGAATGGTGTCGGACTTGATCAGGCTGACATTGCAGCTATAGCCCTGATCAAGCATGAATTTCGCGATATTGGTGGTAACTTCGGCGGCAGCCCAGTTCATCTGGGCGATCGAGATATCACCACATTTATCGGCAGCACGAGCGGTTCTGGTTTGGGCAGCAAACCCGGTGATCATGACGGTTGCCCCGGCAACCGCAAGGAGTGTTGTCTTCCGCATGTAAAGTCCTCTCTTGGTGAGGTTGGAGATCGTTCAAGCAGCGTTCGACCAGTGCGTGATGTGACCAAACCATCCTGGCAGCGCATATCACCCGCTCAGGATGTAGTCGCTCTATCGCCGAAAAAGGGCCCCAAGGGGGCCTGCTCAAAGTCACGCTCAACGATTGCGGCAGACGCTAACAATGACGCTCACGATCAGCAACCAGCCGCCAATCACGATTATTTGAGTCCTTTCCGCTGATTGAGTGGCGCCAAAAAGAGCACAAATCCGGGCCCATACCGGCTCTTCTGGAGTGATCTCGATAGGGAATTAATCTTGCGAATACAGCGCCTTATGCGGGCCTACTGCAGCCGCTCTGAGGGGGTTCATCGCGCAAAAACAGAGTGGATGCCGGACAGCATCAGCAGAGCGACACCCCCAAATCTGCAAAACTAGGAACTGGCCGACCTCCATTGAAGCGCTCAAGAGCCGGAGTTCGCCAATGATCCATCGGCCAGCAAGGTAGGGTCGGTGACGCGATCAATGCAGCGCTGCGGACCTTGCCAAGCGATCGCACTGTCCAAAGGCCCGCCCCAAAAGTCTTGGCTTGGGGCGGGCAAATGTCATGCGTTCACGTAGTTGCTGGGGAACAGGGCGCGAAGCGAGGCTTCATCACCGGGCGTTTTGAAGGTCTCGCCCTTGCTAATCTGCTGCGCTTTTTCAACGGCGGGGCGTGCGTTGATTACCTTGAACCAGCGCGCGACTTCTGGAAACCGCTCCAGACCTTCGCCGCCCAGCACACGCTCGCCGCGGATGGCCCAGCCCCATGCAGAAATGTCAGCGATGGAATAGTTGTCACCCACGATGAATTCGCGGCCCTTCAGGTGATCATTCAGCACCTGATAGTGACGCTCGGCTTCGCGCATGTAGCGGTTCTTGGCATATCCTCGGTTGGCACCAGCCCAAGCGTCGCCGCCGTGATCAAAGCGCCAAAGGCAACAAGATCGTATCGAATGCGGCCCCAGACAAGAAGCGCGAACACCACCCCCAACAGGGCAAAAATCTGTGTTAATTCAGCCTGCATGGCGGGAGCCTAGCGGAGTTTCGTCAAAGCTGAAACGGCAATGTTCGTCGGACGGTTTTGCAGTATCCCGGTATGCGCCAATCTCGTTAGCTGTCGGCTATGTCCGCGGAGAAGACACCAGTGGAGCATATAAATTCAGAGGGATCGGGTAGTCTTTCGGTGCCATCGATCCTGCGACGTTTCCCAATGATCAGGCGCCCCCGTGATAGACGAAGGTGCCTATTGGGGGCAATCATAGGCACGATTTGAGCGCCTTGTCGGCGATGCAACCTCCCGTGCAAAAAATTGAACCGCTCTTCAGCGTGCCCGGTGGCCGGGCCGACAAAAACAGCTGATGACGGTGGCTTGCGACATAAGTTTGAGTAATCTGAGGGGCGCCCGCGACAAGGCGCAAGCAATTGTTTTACAATTGCAAATATTGACCCTCAACACTGGGTATCGTCATCTTGGCAATCGCAGCGAAGGTCAGGAAACGTCGCTGAAAGGTCTCGCGGTGTTCAAAGATGCTGCGCGATGCACGAATGACCGGTTTGGTGAGGCCGCGTAGCGGTGTTGGTCTCCACCCAAAATGTCGGTTTTTGACCGGTCGCGAAGGGGCGATGGTTAGGCGGATTTCGGAAGTTCGCCGCACGCGCGAACCAGATGAGAGGCTTCAGCAGGAGCGGACATTCAGATGCGATATGCCATCCCAATACTCGCCCTCTTTTCGGCGCGAAGAGGCGCCATGCTTCACAGCCTGCCTTTGTCGTTCGGGCATCCTTGCCAGACTGGAAAAGTTGCCGCATTCTGATGTTCAGGATGAACCATGCTTCGGATGTGGGGAGATTTCCCGAGGAGCACTCTTTGCAGCCGGACGTCGAGACGTGAAATGTCAGACCGACCAGATCCAATACGCCGTACTGCCGCCTTTGCTTTCGAGAACTGGGGGGTGGCGACTTTGGGGTACTCTCTTTTCATAGCCCTCTCAAAGCTCGAAATATGGGGGGACGTGGCGAAGTGGCTCGATTTCAACATTGAGGGGCTGACTAAGGTCCTGAATTTTCTTGGCGATGTGACTGCTGCCCTGGCAGTCCCGATCGATATTCTCGGTTGGATCGCCTTCCTTTTGTTTCCAATCGATATCTCGGAGGAGATGCAGTTTCCTGCGCTTGTAGGAATGCTGGCTGCAACAATGGTTTATTTATCAATCATCAGGTTGGTGGGCCCTGCCTTCGTGCCGGGAAAGGTGCGCATTTTCAGCCCGATCAGAGACTCCCTGATCTACCCGATCAAGCCCGAGTTCCGTGATGAGGTTGCCGATTTCATCAGCTCAAAGATGAGCGATTCAAGCGCACGGATCTTCATACTGGGGCCGTTTGCGGACTACCTGCGGGGACTCAGGCAGAAGATTCCAGAGAAGTATCTTCTCGCGCGGTTCGATCGGGCCGCTGAAGATATAGAGAGGATATTCGAGAGCCAAGCGCTTGGCCCCGGCGGAAGTGGAAGGGGGTCACCTCTTCGTCAAGTCGGTGTCGTTCGTACGAAGGCGGCGGTCGCCGTTTTTATCATCATACTGGTAGATCATGTTTGGTACGAATCTTTGAGCAGTGGCATGCTGTTGATTTGGGATGTGATCCGAGTGGTGGCTATAACTCTCACGGTGGTTTTTGTTTTCTTAATATTGCTTTTTGTCCTGGTTGCCCTCAAAAACAGATTCACCCGGAGCCCTGGACGCTCAGGGAAAGCGGGGAGTGGCTGGGTTGCCCGCTATATTTGGCGTGGGTTCAATCGGATGATGGAGATCGGACGTGATCCATCACTTCTCGACCCCGGCGAGTTCAAGCTGGGACTTCCTGAATATCCGGATACGGAACTGGCCCGCTCGCCTGTCTTGTCAATCACCCATATCAATGATGTGAGCTACAGTTCGGTTGCCGGTGTGCGCTTGCTTTCATGGCCTGCTCGGATTCAGGTAGTTTCGCATGGTGGCATGAGCGTGACGCGCCGCGCGAAGTTCAGACGCGGAATTAGGCGCCGTGTGCGCCAGGTGGTCTTTCAGTTTCGCCCGGAGGATGTGGTCCTTGATACAATTCGCGTTCCGGTCCTTGGGCTCGCCCCCCCACCGGTAGCACCAATCAAGACGGCTCCTTCTGCCCCGAATACTTGACGTCCGGCTGCGAACCAGGGGCATTCCTGAACATCCCCGTGTTGAAGCCGGGCTTGTAGCCTGCAAGGTAACGTCAATCAAGGATGGACCAGAGCCTCCAATCCGAAAAGCGCCCAAGCGTCCCAAATTATCTGACGACGGACAAGAGGCGGCGCAAAGCATTCTTGCGCAAGCGGCACCTGAAATGTCGCGCGGTCGCCTACAGCCTGGACGAGGCCGGGGATCGGCTGTTCACCTTCACGCGCCTGGACCCATCGCAGTGGAAATCGGCCAGGACGACAAACGCCATAGAGCGTCTGAACGAGGAATTCCGCCGTCGCATCAAGACCCAGACCGTGCTGTCCTGCGCCGAAACCGTGTCGATGCTACTCTGGGCGCTGATGGCATCGGGCCAAATCCAGATGCGAAAGGTCGATGGCTGGGAAACCTTGGCTCAGCCCATCACCCAATCAGCCTTGACCTCGCGGCCTGATCAGGCCCAAATCCACATGCTCGGAGAACGCCGCCAGAGAATTTCAACCAGATTCAAGACACAACCCGACTTCCGTAAGAATACTGCTCCATGGCAATGACTTAAAACACCGCCTTTATGATGCCGCACCGTAGCAAAAGGCTGCAGGTTAAATCGCAGCAAAGGGCCGGGAGGCCCCCTTCACACAGCGGCGGATACCAGTCATTCGCAGGGTCGAGCACAAACGTCAGCGAAGCGCAGAAAGTGAAAATTCGAGCACCGCGCCGCCGCATGTTTGCTTTGAACTCATCCCGCAAAGCTGACCGATACTGCATTGCAGAAAGACATTGGGAGTTAGCTCTAAACTGTATTGTCAGGCGTTGGCACCGATTGGCGCGCTCGGACTTGGCGCTGTCCAGTATGCCAAAGATAGAGCGCTAGACTGACAATTACGATTGTCCCACCGCTAAGCATCGCGGGCGTCGGAGCAACGGCGGTTCCGGCCCAAATCCAAATCGGGCCGAGAACGGTTTCGAGTAGCATCAGCAGACCCACGTTCGACGGGTGCGTATAGCGCGATGCAAGCGATAGCGAGAAGAACGACACTGGCAGCACAAGACCACCCGCAAGGGCAATCGCCCAGACGTGACCTTCAATCATCGCGCTCGTTCCCGTCCAGGCAAGACCTGCGAGGCCGGCCAGCGTGGCTCCGCCCCCCACCACCAGCAGGATTGGCAATTGCGCATTGGCTCGGATGGTGACGAAACTGAGCGCGAGACACATCGCAACGCCCAGCCCTGTTAGGGCGCCAAGTAGCGGGCTGCCGGTGG
Source organism: Thioclava arctica (assembly GCF_040892615.1). Classification (NCBI taxonomy): domain Bacteria; kingdom Pseudomonadati; phylum Pseudomonadota; class Alphaproteobacteria; order Rhodobacterales; family Paracoccaceae; genus Thioclava; species Thioclava arctica. Next base: position 2,231 of record NZ_JBFRYC010000015.1, on the reverse strand, counting down.
TCTGCGCGGGCGCGGTCCCGAAAACTGCGACGCCGATGCCGGCCAGCACTGCCGCAGTCGCAATCCAGGTTGTCCAATGCGCCGTCTCTCCCAGCAACATCCGGGACAGTAGCGCAGCAAAGATCGGCACGGTCGCTACGCTGAATAACACGACCGACACTGGCGCCACCGCGATGCCGATCGCGAAGAGCGAGGCGTTGCAGGCTTGGCAAAGCACGACTAGAAGCCCCGCCCCGCAGGCAATGGCACGCAGATCGCTTTGAAGGTGCCGCCGTCGGAAGATCAGCCAAGCCAGGAGCATTGCCGAGCCCATGAGGAGCCCGCGCCAAGCCACCATCTGGGAGCCATTCATCTCCGACCACCGCATAAGAAGAGTGTCAGGCGTGATCACCAGCGCACCAAAAAGTGCAAGGATGATGCCGAACGTGGGACTTCTTGTCATTTGTCATTCCAGAAGCGAGAGCAGGATCAAGCCTTACCGGTCCGCCCACATCATTCCAAGATATTCCGGAACATCATCGGGACTTAGGCTCCCGACTCGCTAATCGTCAAAGCCAGCTATCCTGCTTATGGACACGCTGTGCTCACCGCCCAATGTCCGTAATGGCGGGCTCCAGTGCGGCGTATCCTGCGACCGACGAAGGTCGGCTCTGGGCCGAGTGCAGTCTTGGTGACGTTTGGCACCAAACCGCCTCACGCTGCATCCGACGCGGCCATTCGATATCAGCTGGCCACTGGTGTTCATCTCGTCTTAACTTTTCGCGTTGATCCCGCAGGGTCGGCAATTGACGACGTCACATCTCTTTGCCACAAGTAAAATAATCTTTCCATCATGCCCGCTTAAAAAGCAAAGATAGTTTATCATTCCTGCACTCCCTCTCCTGCGGGATCGTCGCCGCAACCTTTCCTTGACCCAAGCGAGCGTGGCCAGCGCGGCGGGGATCAGCATCCCGACACTGCGTAATCTCGAACAGGGCAAAGGCAGCATCGGGTCGCTGTCGCGCACCCTGCCCTACCTGCAGCTCCGGTGGTCTTGGCTCCGTGACACGGATGCCGGGCCGGACCTTGCGCGGCGTCGGCGGATGCGCGGGCTCAGCCAGCGCGCGCTGGCGGAAAAGATCGGTTGCTCGCGCCCGACAATCATCGCGCTTGAGCGCGACCTGACCGGCAGGGTCGAGACGTTGCTGCGTGTTCTTTCGATCCTCGGGATCCGTCAGGCTCTTCGCCCGGAGTCAGCACCAACAAAGCCCGGGCTGGTCCCGGCAACGAACGATCCCGCCCGCGACTTGGTGATGACGCCCCCTGATCTGGCGGCCAGGATCATCGCACATTTCGCAGACCGGATGTCCGGGCATGTGCTCGACCCGGCAAGGGGCGCGGGCGCGTTTTACGACCAGTATCCCGATCATGTCGAACGCTCTTGGTGCGAGCTGGCGCTGGGTCGGGATTTTCTTGCGTGGAGCGATCCGGTCGACTGGATCAGGACGAATCCGCCCTGGTCGAAGATCCGCAGTTTCACCCGCCATGCGATGACGCTCTGCGAGCATATCGTCTGGCTGGTGCCGATCGTGAATATCACCACCAAGGCGCGGCTGCGGGATTTGGCTGAGCACGGATACGGCATCGCGGAATTGGTGCTCCTCGATACCCCGCGCGGCTGGCCACAGAGCGGGTTCAGATGGTGGCGGCGCATCTGCGGCGTGGCTACACCGGCGACTGGCGCGTGTCGCGGCTTGAGATTTGACGCAACCCCACGGCAGATCTGACATGCTGGAAAGGAATGTGCGGGAGAGAGGACCAGTTCATCCTGACGCACCGCAATCGCGGCCCCGGCATCCTTCGGGGTCACGTCCGACGCGATCTGCGCGCTCAAGGCGCCTGCTGATCGGCCAAACGGTTCGAGCGCCGAGCCACACGACATCGGCTTGAGCCTCCCCCTTTGAAGTGGTCCGCCCTTATAGTTAGGAAAGCGGAGGACCAAGAATGGCGATTAAGAGACCCAAGCCCGAAGAGATTGTCGTGAAGTTACGGCAGGTTGAGGTGCTGATGGGGCAAGGCATGCCCCGGATTGACGCGATCCGTCAGATCAGCGTGACTGAACAAACCTATTACCGCTGGAAGAAGAAGTACGGTGGAATGGGCACGGAACAACTCAAAGAGCTAAAGCGGCTACAGAAAGAGAACGAGCGCCTGCGACGTGCAGTTTCTGACCTGACCCTGGACAAGCTGAT
>NZ_JBFRYC010000014.1:0-89368 GCF_040892615.1 Thioclava arctica | reverse complement strand
GTTTGCGGAACCCATCAGGGCCAGCGGTCAAAACCGCGCAAACAGGCCGGACACATGACTGCTTCTGACAAATGCACAAATCAGATCAAAAATGTCTTGCTATGCAGGAGCCATCCACACAGGCCGTTCGCTGCGATCCCAACCACCACTGGCACCGGCGCCGAGGCTACCAAGAACGCGCTCATCATGACGTCAGATCACGCCCGCCAGGTCAGCTTGCGGGCGTGATCTGACGCGCATTTACGAAGGCTGCCCCATCAACACATCGCCAAATTCTTCGCGCAATTTGGTCTTGAGCACCTTGCCCGTGCTGCCAAGGGGTAGGGTTTCGATGAAAATCACCTTGTCGGGCACCTGCCAGTTGGGAATCTTGCCCGCATAGATCGCCAGAATCTCCGCCTCGGTGACCTGAGATCGGATCGCGCGCTGCACGATCAGCACTGGGCGCTCGGTCCATTTTTCATGACGCGCAGCGATCGCGGCAGCATTGGCCACGCCGGGATGGGCGATTGCGATGTTCTCTAACTCGACCGTTGAAATCCACTCGCCGCCCGATTTGATGATGTCTTTGGAGCGATCACGGATCCCCACATAGCCATTGGGGTCAAGCGTGGCGATGTCGCCGGTGTCAAACCAGCCATCGACCGTCAGCGCGCTTTCATCTTGGCCGAAATACTGCTCGACGATCCAATGGCCGCGGATCTGCAGCTCGCCTTGGGTTTTGCCATCGTTGGGCAGCACATGGCCTTGTTCGTCAACAAGGCGCAACTCAACCCCGAAGGGCGGGCGGCCCTGGCCAAAGCGGATTTCCTCGCGCGCGTGCTCATCCAGCTGGCTATGTTTGCGCAGCAGTTGATTGACCGACCCAAGAGGGCTGGTTTCGGTCATGCCCCAAGCGTGGATCAGTTCGACCCCGTAAAGGTCGCGGAACGCGCTGATCATCGAGGGGGGTAGCGCCGCGCCGCCGACCACCGTGCGCTTAAGGCTTTCGGCCTTTGATCCCGTCGCCTCCAGCCCGGTCAGCAGCCCCATCCAGATCGTGGGCACGCCAAGCGCAAGGCTGACCTCTTCGGCGTCGATCAGGCGCGCGAGGCTCTCGCCATCAAGCTTTGGCCCCGGCAGCACCAGTTTGCACCCCGTCATCGCGGCGACATAGGGAACGCCCCATGCGTTGACGTGAAACATCGGCACCACGGGCATCACCGTGTCACTGGCGCTGATACCAAGCGTATCGGGTTGGTTGCCACCCAAGCTGTGCAACACGGTCGAACGATGGGTATAAAGAACGCCCTTGGGGTTTCCCGTCGTTCCTGAGGTGTAGCACAGCGACGAAGGCGTGGTTTCATCGAACTCGGGCCAGATATAATTGGTATCGCCCTCTGCGATCAGGTCGTCATAAAATAGCAGACCCTCGATCTGGCTGGCTGCTTCTGCGTCATGCGGCCCCATCAGAACGATGGACTTCAACGATGTCAGCTGATCGCGCAGCGCCACGACGAGGGGCAGGAAGGTGCGATCAACGAACAGCACGCGATCCTTGGCGTCGTTGATGATATAGGTCATTTGCTGGGGCGACAGCCGCGGGTTGAGCGTGTGACACACCAGCCCCGCGCCCGACACGCCAAAGTAAATCTCCAGATGGCGGCGGTTGTTCCACGCCAAGGTCGCACAGCGATCACCCAGCGTAAGCCCGCGCCGTTCCAGCGCCGAGGCCAACTGGCGCGCATGGCCCATCACCGTTCCCCAGTTCGAGCGCCTGATCTCGCCTGCTATATCGACCGAGATCACCTCGGCATCGGCGTGATAGCGCTCGGCATGCGTGGCCAGCGCACTGATTAAAAGTGGCATATGCATCATTGAATTCATTGTATCCTCCCGCTCGGCAGCAAGCCGATTGCGTTCCCACGCCCAGAGTGATCGTCCTAGCGACGCTTGGGAAGACTCTTCTAAGATGCTGTGCAAAGATTAGTGGCGTGACGGTGCGTCAGAGACCGGCTTGGCTACAGCACGACACGCGGTTCTGCGCGCCCGGCAATGGGGGTATCTAGCGCAAAGACGCAGCCTTGCGCGGCGTCGGGGTCGGTCATGCCCTCTTGCGCGGTGGTCACGAAAAGCTGGCGAAAATCAGGGCCGCCAAAGGCCGGACATGTACTATTGCGCCCAGCCACCGAAACCGCGCGATCAAAGCTGCCATCGGGCAAATAGCGCGCCACGCGCCCCGCACCCCATTGCGCATTCCACACCGCACCTTGCGCATCCGTCACCGCGCCATCGGGCTTGAGCCCCTCAGAGGTGAGATCGACAAAAACCTCGGGCGCGCCCTCGGGCCAGCCCTGCGCATCTAGCGCCAGCGTCATGATTTTGCCCGTTGGCGTGTCGGCAAAATAGGCGCGCCGCCCGTCGGGGGCAAAACAGATTGCGTTCGGGATCGTGAGATCGCGCAACAGCGGTTCCACCGTGCCGTTATAGTAGCGATAAATCGTGCCCGCCTTTGGCGCGGCGGGTTTGCCCATGGTGGAGGCCCAAAACCCACCCATCGGATCGGCCCGCCCATCATTGCAGCGGGTGTCGTCGCGTGTGGCCTCGATCGCGGCGATGGGTTCATGCCCGCCGGTCAAAATGTCGAACCGGCGCAGCCCGGTCTCGGTCGAGATCAGCAAAGTGTCGCGGTCAATCCAACCCGCCGCCGAGGCCATCTCGCCAATCTGCCATTCCAGCGGCTGATCGCCCGCGCGGCTCAGCAAGCGTCCGCGCAGGATGTCGAACCAGAAGAGCTGGCCGCGCTCGGGGTGCCAGAACGCCCCCTCGCCGAGGAAACAGGTGCGGGCGTCGTAGATCGTGGCGTTCATTGCGTAAAAACCTCGTCAAAGCGGGCGACGAGTGCGCGCGCATTTTGTGATACGATCTTGGCATCATCGCCGGGGCGATAGATAGCACTGCCAATGCCAAAACCCGCCGCCCCGGCGCGTTGCCAGTCAGCCATATTCTCAACCGAAACCCCGCCCACGGCATAAAGCGGCATCTCACGCGGCAAAACGGCAGACATCGCGCGCAAGCCCACTGGCCCGATCAGATCGCCGGGAAACAGTTTGAGCGCATCCGCCCCCGCAGCAATCGCGGCAAACGCTTCGGTCGGGGTCATCACGCCGGGATAGCTTTGCAGCCCTGCCGCCTTGGTTTCAGCGATCACCGCATGGTCGCAATTTGGCGATACGATCAGGCGCGCACCCGTCGCCGCAACGTCGTGCACCTGCTGCGTGCTCAGCACGGTGCCCGCGCCGATATCAGCCTGCGCGCCGAAACGTTCAACCATCGCCTTGATGCTGACAAGCGGCTCGGGCGAGTTAAGCGGCACCTCGATGCGAGTGATCCCGGCGTCGATCAGGGCTTGGGTGACAGGCAGCGCCTCGGGCGGGGTGATCCCGCGCAGGATGGCGATCAGGGGGCGGCTCATGGGCAGGCTCCGATGGTTTTCCAGGCGGCGTGCAGCCCGGCGAGGGTGGTAGGTTCGGCTGGGTAGTCTTGCGTCTGCACGCCATTCGCGCCAAGGGCGCGGGCGTAAAGTGCGGCCAGTTTCGCAGTGCCGATCAGGGCGGCTGTTTGACCTGACCAAAGATCGCGCGTTGCCGCCAGTTCCCAGCCAATTAGCAAACCCGACAGGCGCGAGGCGGCGCTGATCGGATCAAGCCCGTTGAGCAAAGCCGCCGCGCGCAGGGCAAACAGCCCGCCATAGGCGCGCGCAGGATCGCCCAAAGCTTCGGCGCAGGCGGCATCAAAGGCCGATAGATCCGAGCCTTGCAGATCAAGCGTGTGACGCAGCACCGATTGCTGCGAAATCAGCTCGAACAGCTCGCCCGTCATGCAGCTTTGAAACCGCTCGATCCGGCCCGCCCGCAGGCGCACCCATTTCGTATGCGTGCCGGGCAGACAGACCACGCCGTCAAAATCGGGGGTCTGGGCCAGCAGGCCCGCGATCTGGGTCTCTTCGCCGCGCATCACATCGGGCGGGTCATCTTGGCGAATGCCGCAGGCGATATAGACCGGGCGGGGGGCGTGATCGGGCACCCGGATCAGATGCGCGCGCGGATCGGTCGGGGTCGGGTGATAGGGCGCTTCGCTCCAGCCCTGACGCGAGCCGACCATGCCGCAGGCGACAACGGGAATACCCGCCCAATCTGCGCCCCACTGGGCGATTTCTGCCTCAAGCACGGGGCCGAATTGTGCAGGGCTCAGCCGCCCCATTCCTTGATCGCAACTGCGCTTGGACAGCACGTTCTGCCCGCGCATCGCCCAAAGACGCAGATGCGTGGTGCCCCAATCCGCGGCGATCCACTCTGGGGTGGCGCTGATATCTGCGGCACTCATAGTCTTTCCCCTTCGATCACCCACATGGTTTGCGCCAATCCGCATGGCAGGGTGATGCCCTGAGCCATCAAGGCCTGCCCGCTTAATTCCAGCGCGCCCGTTTTCAACGTTGGCGCGCCGCGTGACAAGCCCGCAGCTTGCGCGCGGTTGCGCAACACCAGCCGATAGCGCGCCTGCGGGTCCAGCCCGCTCAGTTGCAGCGGGCGCGGCAGGATCTGCGCCGAGGTCTCGCCCTGACCGACAAAGACCACGAAACGCGCGCCATCTTCGGCCCGTTGCATTTCGGCGATCACGGCGGGGTCCGCAGCCTCAAGGCGGAGGATATCCGCGCGCGCGCGCCAGTCGCGATTGGCTTTCCACCAGGCCGTTACATCGCGCAAGACTTCGGCCTCGTCTTCGATCAGCTCACGCGGATCCATCTCAAATCCCATATGGCGCTGGGCGGCAACCCATGCCCGCATTTCCATGTCGATTACCCGCCCCGAGGTATGACAGCGCCGTGGCCCGACATGGCTGCCCGTCACGACCATCGGCAGGAACAGCGCCGCGTCATGCTGAATGCGCAGCCGTTCAATCGCGTCATTGCTGTCAGACAGCCAGACCCGCGTCGTGCGTTCGAGAATGCCGAAGTCGATCCGCCCGCCCCCCGAGGCACAGCTTTCGAACTCCACCTGCGGATGGGCTATGCGCAACCGATCCAGCAGCGCATAGATCCCGCGCGTTTGGGCGGCGTCCGGATAGGGGAGGACGCGGTTGTGATCCCATTTCACATAGTCGATCGGATGTTGTGATAGCAGCGCGCTGATTGCGCTGAACAGGTGATCGCGCACGTCCTTGCGCGCGATATCCAGCACGCGTTGCTGGCGGCCCTCGATCTGATCGGTGGGCCCAAGCAGCCAATCGGGATGGGCGCGCGCCAGATCGCTGTCGCGATTGACCATCTCGGGTTCGAACCACAGACCAAACCCCATGCCAAGCGCGTTTACATGCGCAATCAGCGGTCCCAATCCGTCGGGATATTTGCGCGGGTCGACCTGCCAATCGCCAAGGCTGGTCGTGTCATCATCGCGCCGCCCGAACCAGCCATCATCCAGCACGAAGCGTTCCGCCCCCAGTCCGGCGGCACGATCCGCGATCTCGCACAGCTCGGCCAGATCGTGTTTGAAATAGATCGCCTCCCAGCAATTGTAATGCACCGGGCGCGGCAGAGCTTTGGCTGGGATTTGCACGATCCGGTCGCGCAAGTGGCGCTGAAACGCGACCGCGCAGCCATTCGAGCCCGCCGCGGAATAGGTCGCGTAAAGGGTCGCGGTTTCAAACTGCGTTCCCGGTGTCAGCTCGCTGCCCGAAGCATGGCCGAACTGGACCTGACGCCGCCCATCGGGCAATTCCTCGGTCACCATTCGATGCCCGCCCGACCAGCCGCAATGAAAGGCGCGGGTTTCGCCACTGGTTTTGGTCGCGCCGCGCGTGGGCAAAATGAGTCCGGGAAAATGTTCGTGCCCGGTGCGCCCCGTGTGATTATCGCGCACCCGCTGACCGGGGGCCCAAGGCGTGGCGGTGATTTGAAACTCACCACACCAGCGGCCGGAAAATTCGAGCATCTCGTCGCAAAGCTGTGGCGCGGGAAAGACCGGGGCGGACAGCCAATGCAGCGTGATCGGCGTCTCACTCTCCAGCGCGGCACGCGCGGTGATCATTCCGGTGGCGGCGTCGAGCGCGAAATCGGCCCGATAGCTCACACCCAACGCCGCATCGCGATAGACCAGCACAAGCCGGTCCGTGCGAACCTCTTGTGACGCGAAACGAAAGGCCGGGCGCAGCACGCGACCCTGCGCATCGCGCGCGATCAAACCCGGCTCTCCGGGGAAGGTTTGCGAGGCTTCGGGGCAGACCGACAGATCGGGGTTTTGATCGAGCATTCCGCCCGTCACATCGCCCTCGGTGCTGGCGGCCAGTTGCGCCAGATCCTCGCACTCGGGCAGGGATGCGCCCCAGTAAATGATCGCGGGAAGTCGATCCTCATGGCTGGCCAGAACAAGGCTTTGGCGTGCGTCTTTCAGATGCCAAGTTCGGATCATTTCACCGCCCCGAGGGTCAACCCTGCAATAAAGTGTTTCTGCATCAGGAAGAACATCGCGACCGGAGGCAACGCCGCCAGAATCGAGCCCGCCGACACCAGTTGCCACGCTGCCACCCATTGCCCGTTCAGTGATTGCAACCCGGCGGTGATAGGCTGCGTATCTGCACCCGTGGTCAGCACCGTCGCCCAGAAATAATCGTTCCAGATGAAGGTAAAGATCAGCACCGACAGCGCGGCAATCGCCGGGCGCACCAGCGGCAGCACGATATGCCAGAAGATTTGCCACTCGCCCACACCCTCGACCCGGGCCGCCTCGATCAACTCGCGCGGCAGGGCCTTGATGAAATTGCGCATGAACAGGGTGCAAAACCCGGTTTGAAACGCGATGTGGAACAGCGCCAACCCAGTGATCGTGTCATAAAGCCCCATCTTCACTGTCAGGTCGCGCACCGGCACCATGAGGATTTGGAAGGGCACGAAATTGCCCGCCACGAAGATGAAAAAGATCAGCAGATTGCCTTTGAACTTGTAAACTGCAAGCGCGTAGCCCGTCAGGCATGACAGCGCCACCGCGCCGATCATCGTCGGGATCGTGACCCGAAACGAGTTCAGCATGTAACTGGCGAAGGGCGAGTTGCGAAACACGTCGAGATAATTCGAAAACGCCAGATAGGAGGGCATCCCGAAATAGTTGCCCTGCGCAAGATCGCTAGAGGGGCGCAGGGAGGTCATCGCAACTCCTAGCAGCGGCAGCAGCCACAAGATCAGCATCACCGGCAGCGCGATCTTATAGGCAGTGCGCGCGGCGGGGCTCATGGTTTGGATCGGTCGCGGAAACATCTTATAGCCCCCTTTCGTCGCGCCACATCTTCCAGATGAAGCCCGAGATGAAGATCATCATGATTGCAAACAGCACCACCGCGATCGCCGCGCCATAGCCCATGCGATAGCCATATTCCGACAGTGCTTGTTCATACATGTAATAGGACAGCACCCGCGATGAGCCGAATGGCCCCCCCGAGGTCATGATCGAGACCAGATCAAAGCTGCGCAAAGCTCCGATGATGGTGACCACCAGCGCGATAAACGTCGCCGGGCGCAGTTGTGGCAGCACGACATACCACAGCATCTTGAGCCCCTTGGCACCGTCAAGGCGGGCGGCCTCGATCTGGTCGGGCGCGACAGAATTCAGCCCCGTCAGATAGAGGATCATGCAATAGGCGATCTGAGGCCAAAGCCCGGCTGCGATGATGCCGTAAGTCACCAGATGAGGATTAGCGAGGATCGCGATTCCCGTCCCGTCGAGCCATTTCGTCAGCGCAAAGAACAGACCAAAGCCCGGCGCGTAGAACCACGAAAAGATTAGTCCGACCACGACCTGAGAGATCACGAACGGAAAGAAAAACAGCGATTTATAAAGCCGTATCCCGCGCAGCTTCTGGTTCAGGAACAGGGCGATGAACAGCCCAGCCGGGATCGCCAGCATATACAAAACCAGCCAGATCACGTTGTTCTTCAGGCTCGTATAAAAGGCGTCATCGTCAAGCAGTTCGACATAGTTTTCCATCCCGATCCAATGCTTCGGGCTAAGCCCGTCCCATTGGTAGAATGAAATCCACATCGATTGCAGGATCGGAATGATCACGTAGATCAGGAACATCAACATTCCGGGGGCCAAAAACAGCCACGGCGCGAGTTTGCGACTCAGGCGGCGGCGTTTGCGCGGGCCGGGAAGGCCGGAGGCTGAACCGGGAATGGCGGGTGCGGCGGTCATCGTCACGCTCCTCGATCTGCAAATTGGGTCAGACGAAACGACGCCCCGTGACAGGGCGCCGTCCAAAGATCGCGAAGATCAGTTCTTGTAGACGCGTTTGCGCATCTTCTCGAGCCGCTCAAGGATCGCATCCAGATGGTCGGGATAGGCCATGAATTCCTGAAAGCCCTCCATCCCAGCCTTGGCCATTGCGGCGGGCGCATCACGGTCAAAGAACTGCGCGATACCGCCATCTGCCGTCGAAAGGATTTTGAAGCCCGCCTGCAGATAGGGGTCGTCGCCCACCGTGCTCTGCACGTTGATGGGAAGCTGGCCCAACGTCTCATTCATCTTGGTTTGCACATCGGCACGCGCCACATAGGCGAGGAATTTCTTCGCATCCGCGACGTTCTTGGCCCCGGCGGGGATGTGAATCGTATCCGTCGGGGCTTCTTCGGCGCGTGGAATGCCCGGCGTGATCTCTGGGAAGTCCATGAATCCCAGCGTGTCATTCGTCATCCCGCCATCCTTGAAGGTGGCGACGGCGAAATTGCCCATCACATAGTTCGCAGCCTTACCCTGAACGATGTTGGACACCGCATCCTGCCAGTCGATCGCCGAGACATTGGGCGTCGTATAGGGCAGTACCTTGGCCCATTCGGCAAAGACCTTGCGCACGCGATCATCCGTCCACGGAATTTCGCCATTGGTCAGCTTCATGTGGAAATCATAGCCGTTGGTGCGCAGATCGAGATAGTCGAATATCCCCGCTGCGGGCCAAAGCGCCTTGGTGCCGGTGGTCAGGCAGTCGATGCCCGCCGCCTTGAATTTTTTGCAATTGCTGATGAACTCGTCCCAAGTCTTTGGCACCTCGGCACCGACTTTTTTATAGACGTCTTTGTTATAATAAATGCCCCACTGGTAGTAGGTATAGGGCACACCCCATTGCTTGCCATCGATCGTCATCGACGACAGCGCGGGCGCAAGACTGTCCTTCAGCCCGTTCTCTTGCCAGACATCTGACACATCCATGAACTGCCCCGATTTGACGAAGGGGGCCATCCGGTTGCCCGCATACCAATTCGCCAGATCCGGGCTGTCAGCGGTCAAAAAATTACGAATCGCCGTCTTGTAACCCTCGTGATCGAAGATGTTCACGACGACATGAACGTCCGGATTTTCCGCCTCAAAGCCTTTGATCAGCTGATCAAAGGCGGCTTTGGGCGCGGGGTCGGACGCATCGGTATTCAGTGTCAGCGTGCGCTGCTGGGCCAATGCAGGCAGGGCCATACCGGCCACAAGCGCCGCAATGGCTGCGGTTTTCAAAAGTTTCATCGGTTCTCCTCCCGGTTTCTGCAAGCAAGGCTCCTAATTTAGTTCCATATGTTGAAACCTTGTTTTACATATTGAAATGCTGCCGTGAATCGCGCATCCTGTCAACAGTCCTGTGGAGGAGGCCTATGAGCAAACACGAACCCCAACCCGCGCATGAAGATGGCACTGTCGGGCGAACGCTTGGCGTACTGGACCTTGTTGCTGGCTTTGCGCGCCCGGTCCGGTTTGCAGAATTGCTGCCGGTCTCGGGGCTGCCCAAGGCCACGCTGTATCGCTTTCTGCAAACGCTGACCAATCAGGGCATGCTGGCCTATGATGACGAGCGCCAAAGCTACGCGCCGGGCCTGCGTTTGGTGCGTCTTGCACATGCGGCTTGGGCGCAAAGCTCGCTCGCGCCGGTCGCCGCGCCCTATCTGGATGCGCTGTCGGCCAAGACCGGGCAGACGCTGCATCTGGCGCAGCTTGATCAGGGCATGGTGCTTTATGTCGACAAGCGCAACGCCGCGCGCCCGGTCGAGATGTTCTCGCAATCGGGCAAGGTCGGGCCGGCGTACTGCACGGGCGTGGGCAAGGCGATGCTGGCCCATCTGGCCCCAGAGCCGCTAGAGGCCGCCATCGCGCGTCAAAGCTTTCATCGCTTCACCGAGCATACTTTGGTCGATGCGCAGTCGCTGCGCAAAGAATTGGAGGCGATCCGCGTTCGTGGGTTCGCCTGGGATGCCGAGGAGCACGAACCCGGCATTCGCTGCATCGCCGCCCCCATCTTGTCGCAAAGCGGGCGCGTTCTTGGGGCTTTGTCGATCACGGCAGGCCAACGCGAGGGTCATGACGCGCTGGAATCATACGCGCCGCTTTTGCTTGAGGCAGCGCAGCAGATCGCAAAAGCCGCCGCTGCATGGCGCTTTCCAGAGCAAAACAGGGAGGACGGACAGTGAGCGGAGTTGCATTGCAAAAAATCGTCAAACGGTTTGGCGAGGCTGAGGTAATCCACGGTGTCGATCTGATGGTCGAACCGGGGGAGTTTTGCGTCTTTGTCGGCCCGTCTGGCTGTGGGAAATCGACATTGCTGCGTATGATCGCGGGGCTCGAAAACACCAGCGGTGGCGCGATCCGCATTGGCGATCACGACGTCACCCATGCCGAACCTGCCGAGCGCGGCATTGCGATGGTATTTCAGACCTACGCGCTCTATCCGCATATGACGGTAGCCGAAAATATGGGGTTTGGCCTCAAGATGAACGGCCACCCCAAGGCCGAAATCGCCGCGAAAGTGCGCGAGGCGGCCGATATCCTCAAGCTGGAGCCGCTGCTGGATCGCAAGCCCGCCGCTTTGTCCGGCGGTCAGCGCCAGCGCGTCGCCATCGGGCGGGCCATCACGCGCGGGCCGCAGGTATTTTTGTTTGACGAGCCGCTCTCCAACCTCGATGCGGAACTGCGTGTCGAGATGCGCGCCGAGATCGCCCGGCTGCATCGCGAGATCGGCGCAACGATGATCTACGTCACCCATGATCAGGTCGAAGCGATGACGATGGCCGACAAGATTGTGGTGCTGCGCGCGGGCAATATCGAACAGGTCGGCGCGCCGATGGACCTGTATGACGACCCCGACAATCGTTTCGTGGCGGGCTTCATGGGCTCGCCCTCGATGAATTTCCTCGCCGGGAGGATCAAAGGTGGCGCAATCGAAGTTCCGGGACTGGAAAGCGCGATCAATGTGGCACTGGCCCTGCCGCCCGAGGGCACCGAAGTCGAGGTCGGTTTGCGGCCAAATGCGCTCAAGATCGTCGCGGATGCGGGTGCTTTTGCTGTCGATATGGCGGAAAACCTTGGCGGCGTCAGCTATGCCCATCTGCGTGCACCAAGCGGGGAACGCGTGATCGTGGAGACCGATCAGCGGCTTTCGACCGCGGGCGGCGGCACGGTCGGGCTGCGCTTTGACCCGGAAGAAGTCTATGTGTTTCGCGCCGATACTGGCGCACGCGTGCGCCCATGAGCCTTGCGATCGGTCTTGTCGGCTTGGGCGCGATTGCGCGCGCGCAGCACCTGCCTGCGCTTGAACAGGTTGACGGTGTGCATCTGGCCGCTCTGGCCAGCCGCAACGCGACGCTGCCCGATCTGCCCTGCTACCCCGATATCGACGCGCTGCTCGCAGCACAGCCTGATATCGGTGCGATTTCGCTTTGCACCCCGCCGCAAGGCCGCTTCGATCAGGCGATGTCGGTGCTGCGCGCGGGGCGTCATCTGATGCTGGAAAAGCCCCCCGGCGCCACCGTCTCCGAAGTCGAGGCCCTGCGCGAGGAAGCGGCGCGCCGTGGGCTGACGCTGTTTGCAAGCTGGCATTCGCGCGCGGCAGCGGCGGTTGATTTGGCGCGTGCGTGGTTGGCCGGACAACGCCTGCGCGCGGTGCAGATCGACTGGCGTGAAGACGTGCGCAAATGGCATCCGGGCCAGCAGTGGATTTGGCAGGCGGGTGGCCTCGGCGTGTTCGATCCCGGTATCAATGCGCTTTCAATTCTGACTGCGGTTCTGGCCGATCCGGTGCGTTTGATCTCGGCAGACCTTTCGGTGCCAGAGGGGCGCGAAACCCCAATCGCGGCCAGCCTTGAGATGCGCACGGGCGCGGTGCCAATCGGGGCCAATTTCGACTGGCGTGAAACTGGCGATGAGCTATGGCGCATCCAGTTTGACACCGACGAAGGTCGCGCAACGCTTGATCAGGGCGGGGCGCGCTTCGCGATTGACGGGCGGGTGCAGCCGGCTGCGGACCGATCAGAATATGCTACGCTTTATGCCCGGTTCCGCGATCTGGTTGCGCGGGGCGAAAGGGATGTCGATGTCACGCCGCTGCGGTTGGTCGCGGATGCGTTTCTGTGTGGTCACACGCAACAAGTTGAACCGTTTCAAGAGGTGCCCCATGGCTGAGCCAATGTGCAAAATCGCGCTGCCTTCGGGCGTGCAGGCCGTCATTCTACCCTTTGGCGCGGTGCTGCATTCGCTGCAAGTGCCGGATCGGAATGGAGTTCTGGGCGAGGTGCTGATGGGTCCGAAAGACCCGCGCGATCATCGCCACGCGCGCGGATTTCATGGCGCAACGGTGGGGCGGTTTGCCAATCGCATCGGCTCTGCGCGCTTTACGCTCAACGACGAGACGTTCGATCTAAGCGCGAATGAGGGCCCGACCTGTTTGCATGGCGGTATTGATGGGTTTGATCGGCGCGATTGGCAGGTGCTTGATCACCGCGCCGACAGGGTGACTTTGGGGCTTTTCAGTCCCGATGGCGATCAGGGCTTTCCCGGTGATCTGGAGGTCGAGGCCGAGTTTGCCCTGTCCGAGCCGGGCACACTGACCCTGACCTATCGCGCCCGCGTCTCGCGCGCCTGTCCGGTTTCTATTACGTCGCATGGCTATTTCAATCTCGTCGGGGGAGGGCCGGTGCGCGATCATCTGCTTTGTATCAACGCGCAGCGCTATTTGCCCGTTGATGCCGCCTTGATCCCGCTGGGCGCGCCCCGGCCAGTGGCTGATACGATGTTTGATTATCGCGCGCTGCGCCCGGTCTTGCGGCAAGGTGATCCGGGCATTGATCATTGCTTTTGTCTGGAGGTCGGCGAAGAGATGCATGAGGCCGCGACGCTGTATGACCCTGTCTCGGGGCGGGTCATGCAAATCACGACGAACCAGCCGGGCCTGCAGCTATACACGGTCAATAGCCCCGCAGTCGACGTGCCCGTGAATCACGCGCTGTGCCTTGAACCGCAAGCCTGGCCAGACGCGCCCAATCGCCCCGATTTTCCCAATGCCATCCTGGAACCCGGCGAAAGCTATTTCCATCAAACCCGGCTGGCATTCACCACGAGGTCAAAATGAAAATCACCGCCATCGAAACATTCATCGTCCCGCCGCGCTGGTGCTTTGTGAAAATCTCGACCGATGAGGGGATCAGCGGCTGGGGCGAACCGGTCCTTGAGGGGCGCGCGGCGACCGTTGCAGCCTGTGTCGAGGAACTCTCGGACTATCTGATCGGCAAGGATCCCGGCCATATTCAGGACCATTGGACGGTGATGTATCGCGGCGGATTCTATCGCGGCGGCGGCATTCATATGTCGGCCATTGCGGGCATTGATCAGGCACTGTGGGACATCAAGGGCCGCGCGCTAGGCGTGCCGGTGCATGCGCTTTTGGGTGGCCAGCAGCGTGATCGCATTCGGGTCTATAGCTGGATCGGCGGCGATCGTCCCGGCGACACCGCGAACATGGCACGCGAATGCGGTGAACGCGGCTTCACGGCGGTTAAGATGAACGCCACCGAAGAGCTGCAATTCATCGACAGCCACGCCAAAATCGACGCTGTTCTGGCGCGCGTGCAGGCGATCCGCGAGGCGATGGGCCCCGATTTCGGGATCGGGATCGACTTTCACGGTCGGGTGCATCGCCCGATGGCCAAACAGCTTGCCAAAGAGCTGGAACCATTCAACCTGATGTTCATCGAAGAGCCGGTGCTGAGCGAACATGCCGAGGTGCTGCGCGAGATCGCCAATCATTGCGCAACGCCGATTGCGTTGGGCGAGCGGCTCTATTCGCGCTGGGATTTCAAGGAGGTTCTGGCGGGCGGTTTCGTTGATATCATCCAGCCCGATCCCAGCCATTCCGGCGGCATCACCGAGACCTTCAAGATCGCCGCGATGGCCGAGGCCCATGATGTTGCGCTGGCGCTGCACTGCCCGCTGGGGCCGATCGCGCTGGCGGCGAATCTGCAACTGGATGCGGTCTGCTACAACGCCTTCATTCAGGAACAATCGCTGGGCATTCACTACAATCAGGGCTCGGATTTGCTGGATTACCTGATCGATCCCAAGGTGTTCGCCTATCAAGACGGCTATGTCGCGATCCCGCAGGGGCCGGGGCTTGGCATTGAAGTCAACGAGGACAAGGTGCGCCAGGCCGCCGCCGAAGGGCATCGCTGGCGCAACCCCATCTGGCGTCATGCCGATGGCAGCTTTGCGGAGTGGTAAGATGCGCAAGATCACCAAACTGAACACCGACTGGTACTTTACTGAAGGGTTCGAGCCGGACTGGACGCAGGCAGCGAGGCAAGGCGCGCGCGTGACGCTGCCTCATAACGCCGTCGATCTCGAGATGAGCTATTTCGACGAGCGCGCGTTCCAGCGCGTCTTCACCTATCAGCGCGAGATTGACTGGCAGCCCGATTGGGCGGGCAAAGTCGTGCAGTTGCGCTTTGACGCGGCGATGGCGGATGCCGTGGTCTGGGTGAACGGGGTCGAGGTGACGCGCCACCGCGACGGTTACACGCCGTTTACCGTGCCGCTGGAAAATCCGATTGGGTCGGGAACAATCCGCGTGACGGTGCGCATCGATGGCAGTGAAAACCCTGAGATCCCGCCTTTTGGCGGACGGATCGACTATCTGACCTATGCCGGGATTTATCGCGATGTCTGGCTGGAAGTGCTTCCTGCGCGCCATATCCAAAGCCTCAAGATCGAGACGCCTGATGTGCTGGCAAGCCAGAAGCGCGTGGTGGTGAAGCTCGAAACGTCACAACCCGGCGCCGTGGACCTGGTGCTGCGCGATCCCGAGGGCGTGGAAATTGCGCGGCGTGAAACGGTTGTTTCTGATAATATTGAATTTTCTGATTTATCGAAAATAATGCTCTGGTCCCCCGAGACTCCGGCGCTTTACACGCTAGAAACCACGCTGCCCGATAGCGGTGATCGTCTCGTTCAGCGCTTCGGTTTTCGCGAGGCGCGTTTCACTCCCGACGGGTTTTTCCTCAACGGCGAACGGGTCGTGCTGCGCGGGTTGAACCGCCATCAAAGCTTTCCCTATTCTGGCTATGCACAGGGCCAGCGCAGCCAAGAACGCGACGCCGAAATTTTGCGCTTTGATCTGGGCTGCAATATCGTGCGCACCTCGCATTATCCGCAAAGCCCGTATTTTCTGGATCGCTGCGACGAGATCGGCCTGATGGCCTTTGAGGAGATCCCAGGCTGGCAACATATCGGCGGCCCCGGCTGGCAAGATGAATCGGTTGAAAATGTCGGGCGGATGATCCGGCGCGACTGGAACCACCCCTCGATCATCATCTGGGGCGTGCGCATCAATGAAAGCCCCGATGCCGATGACTTCTACGCGCGCACCAACGCGCTCGCCCATGACCTTGACCCGACGCGCCCCACTGGCGGCGTGCGCTGCATTCCCGACAGCCATCTGCTCGAAGACGTCTACACGATGAATGATTTCGTTCTGGGCGAGTTCGAACGGCCCGGCACGAACCGCCCGCGCATGGGCTTGCGCGATCAGCAAGAGGTGACCGGGCTGCCCAACCGCGTGCCCTATCTGGTGACCGAATATAATGGGCATATGTATCCCACCAAGGCGGGCGACCCCGAACATCGCCAGCACGAACATGTGCTGCGCCATCTTGAGGTGCTAAACGCCGCGCATGACCCGGATGCCGGGATCGCGGGCTGCATTGGCTGGTGTATGTTTGACTATAACACGCATAAAGATTTCGGCGCAGGCGACCGGATTTGCCATCACGGCGTGATGAGCATTTTCCGCGAGCCGAAATTTGCCGCCTATGCCTATGCCAGTCAGATGCCGCCCGAGGATAAGATCGTGATGGAGCCGGTCACCGTCTGGGCGCGCGGCGAGCGCAATATCGGCGGCGTGCTGCCGCTGATCGTGCTGAGCAACTGCGATGAGGTTGAGCTATCTTATGCCGATGTCGTCAAGCGCGTCGGTCCCGACCGCGAACGCTTCCCGCATCTGCCCCATCCACCGATCATCATCGATCATCGCCATTTCACCGAGGCTGAGCTGGGTCAGTGGGGCGAAAGCTGGCATGGCGGCAAGGTCACCGGGTTCGTAAACGGAAAACCGGTCACCGAGCGGATTTTCCCCGCCGATGCGCTGTTTACGGCGCTTGAGGCTTCCCCAGACGTGACCCGCGCCGAGGCCGCGCCCGATGACGAAATTCGCGTCATGATCCGCGCGCGCGATCAGGCGGGCAACAAGCTGCACTTCCTCAATGAGCCGGTGTTTCTAAGCGTCGAGGGCCCTGCACGGTTGATCGGGTCGCAGTGTCCGGTGCTGGCGGGGGGCGCAACGGGCTGCTGGCTGCGACTGAGCGGCGAGCAGGGCACCGTGCGCCTGACAGCGCGGCTGCGCGATCAAAGCGTGCAGAGCGAAATTGAGATCGTTGCGCCCGGAATCGCAAGCCACGGCCCCATAACTCAACCAAGGTCCGGAGGCGAGTAAGGGCGTCGAAGCCCTACAGACGGTTTTGCACTGGGGCGCGATGAGCCCCGCCAAAGCGGGGCTTGGTCATCTTGTGCGATCACCAAGCCCCGGTCCTTAGACAAAGCGGTTCCAAAGGTTCTCTAGCCGCTCTTGTCGGCCAGATCGCGGGGCGGGGTTGATCCCTTGACTGCGCACCCGCGCCTCGATTGCCGCAAGATCAGAGGTCAGCATCGCCCGGTTCTCGGGCGCGTCCCAACCCGCATAACGGGCGTTGCGGGCCTCTTCCAACGCGCCATCTTCCAGCAGCGCCGCAGCCGCCTTGAGCGCGCGCGCACAAACATCCATCGCGCCGACATGGGCTGCGATCAAATCCTCGGGGTCCAGCGATTGACGGCGCAGCTTGGCGTCGAAATTCGTTCCGCCCGTGGTAAAGCCACCCGCCTTGAGCACCTCGTAATAGGCGCGCGCCATCTCGGGGACGTTGTCTGGGAATTGATCGGTATCCCAGCCCGATTGATAGTCGTTGCGGTTCATGTCGATCGAGCCGAAAATCCCCAGCGAGGCCGCCAGCGCCAGCTCATGTTCAAAGCTGTGCCCAGCCAAAATCGCGTGGCCCTGCTCGATATTCACCTTCACTTCGTTCTCAAGCCCAAAGCGTTTGAGGAACCCGTAAACCGTGGCGACATCGTAATCATATTGATGCTTGGAGGGTTCTTGCGGCTTGGGTTCGATCAGGATCGCGCCTTTGAAACCGATCTTGTGCTTGTAATCGACCACCATCGACAGGAACGCCCCGGCCTGCTCGGCCTCGCGGGTCAGATCGGTGTTGAGCAGCGTCTCATAACCCTCACGCCCGCCCCAAAGCACGTAGTTCTCGCCACCCAACTTGTGGGTCGCATCCATGCAGGTTTTCACCGTCGCGGCGGACCAGGCAAACACCTCGGGATCGGGGTTGGTCGCAGCGCCAGACATAAAGCGGCGATGCGAAAACAGGTTCGCCGTGCCCCAAAGAAGGCGCGTCTCTGAGCTTTCCATCTTCTGTGCGAAGTAATCGACGATCTCTTCGAGATTGCGCGTATTTTCGGCGAAATCCGCGCCTTCAGGGCGCACATCGGCATCGTGAAAACAAAAGAACGGCGCGCCGAGAATATCGAACATCTCAAAGGCCACATCAGCTTTCAGCTTTGCCAAATCCATCGTGTCGCCAAACCAAGGGCGCTCAAAGGTCTGGCCGCCAAACGGGTCGCCGCCGGGCCATGCGAAACTGTGCCAATAGGCGACGGCGAAACGCAGATGATCGGCCATCCGCTTGCCCATGACGATCTCGTCTGGATTGTAATGGCGAAAGGCCAGATCGCTGCTGGCGTCGAGGCCTTCGTATTTGATCGGAGTAATGCCGTTGAAAAAGTCCGTCATGTCAGTCCCTTGATGGCTAAAGCTGCGGCGCGGTAGCGCGCGTGACCTGCGTCGAATGCGTCAGAAAGGGCCGCGACAGGTTCGATCACGGCCGAGATTGTGGGAGGGGTGGCGATCTCGGCACCGGCCCCGGTGGCGGCCATCATGCCCAGCCGCGCCGCGCCGAACGCTCCGCCGAAATCCCCTGCAACTGGCAGCGAGACGGGGGTGCCCAGCGCGGTGGCAATCGCCTGACACCAATAGCGCGAGCGCGACCCGCCACCGACCGCCAGAAGGCTTTCGATCCGGGTGCCTGTCGCGGCCAGCGCATCGCGGCAATCGCGGATGGCAAAGGTCACCCCTTCCAGAACGGCGCGCGTGGCCGCCGCCCGGTCGGTCGCATGCTCCAACCCGATGAACGCGCCACGGATCGCGGCATCGTTGAGCGGCGTGCGCTCTCCGCCGAGATAAGGAAGGAAGCGGGTTTTGCCCGGTGCCGCCAGATCGCCCAGCGCATCGGTCAGATCGGCGACGTCCGTATTCAGCAGCCGCCCATACCAGTTCAGCGCATCGGTTGCAGCCAAGATCACGCCCATCTGGTGCCAGGTATCAGGCAGGGCATGGCAAAAACTGTGCACGGCACTGGCCGGGTCGGGCTGATAGCCGTCATTGGCGGCAAACAGCACCCCCGATGTGCCCAGCGAGACAAAGGCCTGCCCCGCCTTGACCACGCCAACACCGATTCCCGAGGCGGCATTGTCGCCGCCCCCGCCCGCTACGACCACGTCGCGCCCAAGGCCAAATCGCGCCGCCAATTCGGAGCGCACCACGCCCGAAACCTCCGAGCCCTCGACAAGACGCGGCATCTGCTCGCGGCGCATGTTGGTGGCGGATAAAAGCGCATCCGACCAATCGCGCACGCCGGTGTCAAACCAGCTTGTGCCCGCTGCGTCCGACATCTCGGCCACGTGTTCGCCAGTCAGCCAGAAACGCAGGTAGTCTTTGGGCAAAAGCACCTTCGACACCTTGGCGAATGTCTTAGGCTCATGCCGGGCGATCCAGACAAGTTTCGGCGCGGTAAAGCCCGGAAACACGATATTCCCGGTGATCTGGCGAAACTGCGGGTCGCCATCCAGCTCGACGGCCTCGCGATGGGCGCGGGTGTCGTTCCATAAGATGCAGGGCCGCAACACATCGCCGGACGCGTCCAGCAAGGTCGCACCGTGCATTTGCCCCGACAACCCGATCCCACGCACCTTCGAGAGATCATGTGCGGCCAAGGCCCCCAGCACCGCTTCGGTCGCGCGCAGCCAGTCGGCGGGAGATTGTTCTGACCAGCCCTCTTGCGGGCGTGAAACGCTCAGCGGATGTGTGGCTTCGGCCAGCACATGCTGAGCGTCATCCATCAGGATGCCTTTCAGCCCGGATGTGCCAAGATCCAATCCAAGAAACATTATGCCTCCGGTTTCTTACCCAAGATGATCATGCCAAGGATATCCTCATCAGTGACCTCATCGACATTCACAGTTCCGACAAGTTGGCCGTTTTTCATCACGCTTGCGCGGTCACACAGGCGCATCACGTTGTGGATGTCATGTTCAATCAGGAAAATCCCAAGCCCCTGCGCCTTTAGCTCTTCGATCAACTCGGCCACCATCTGCGTCTCGTGCGGGCCAAGGGCGGCAGTGGGTTCATCCATGATCAGGATGCGGGCGTTGAAATAGACCGCACGCGCGATGGCCACCGATTGCCGCTGACCGCCCGAAAGCGCCTTTACCGGGTCTTTGAACTTGCGGAAATTGGGGTTGAGACGACCCATGATCTTGCGCGTCTCGGCCTCCATCCGGTCGTCATCGACAAAGCCGCCGGGGCCAGTGATCTCGCGCCCCAGAAACAGGTTTGAGGCCGCATCAAGGTTATCTGCCAGCGCCAAGGTCTGATAGATCGTCTCAATGTTGCAGTCGCGCGCATCGCGCGGATTGCGGATTTCGGCCTTCTCGCCATTGATGAAAATCTCGCCAGAATCCATCTGGTAAGCACCCGAGAGGCATTTGATCAGCGTCGATTTGCCCGCGCCGTTATGCCCCAAAAGCCCCACGACCTCGCCGGGGAACAGGTCGATCGTGACGTGATCGACCGCCTTGACCCCGCCAAAGGCAATCGAGATGTTGCGCAGTTCGACAAGCGGTGTGCCGGTGCGATCGAGTGTAGAGGTTTGCGTCATGCTCATGCTGGCCCCGCTCATTTGATGTTGCGCCGATAGATCGTGTCGATGAACACCGCGAGCACCAGAACCGAGCCCACGACAATCTGCTGCACCGCTGAATCAAAGCCGATCAAGACCATGCCGGTTTGCAGCGATTGCATCACAAAAGCGCCCAGAATTGCGCCGTAAATTGTGCCCACCCCACCTGCAAGCGAGGTGCCACCAATCACGGCGGCGGCGATGACATACAACTCGTCCAGCGTGCCCAGCGAGTTCGTCGCAGAGCCAAGCCGGGCCGAGGCGACGACTGCCGACAGCCCCGTCAGGAACCCCATCAACGCGAATATCTTGACCGTCATCATCTTGGTGTTGATGCCCGCCAGTTCCGCCGCATCCGGGTTGCCGCCAATGGCCAGCACATAGCGGCCAAAGCGCGTCCGGTTGAGCAAGATCGTCATCGCAATACCGACGCCCACAAGGATCAGCACCGGGATCGCAAAGCCATGCGAGATGAACAGACCGCCATCGGGGATCTCAAGATTATTGGCCTTGGCATATTGGCGCACGATCCCTTTGGGCCAAGGATAGGCATTCACCACAAGGACCGCGCCGATGACAACACCGCAGCCTATCATGCCAAGCACGCCCTCGGCCCAAAGCGGACGCAGCGGGAATTCATAGGATCGGCGGCGTTGGCGGCCCTGCCACAACAGCCACACGATACCGATGCAAAACAGGATGCCGACGATCCAACTGCCCATCTCGCCAATCGCGCCATAAGGCCCGCCGCCGAGCAGCTTGAAGGTCTCATCGAGCGGAGAGATCGTTTCGCCACGGGTGATCAAATAGGCCGCGCCGCGCCAGACCAAGAGCCCGCCCAGCGTCACGATAAAGGCAGGCACCTTGCCAAAGGCGATGATCGCCCCGTGGAACGCGCCAATCAGCGCCCCCGTCACCATGCCGATGATCGCAGCGATGATCCAGATCAGCGGGCTGCCAAAACCGATCAAACCGGGCAGCACATGAACCTGCACTACCCCCATCACGACCGCGCAAACCCCAAGGATCGAGCCCACCGACAGGTCGATATGACGGGTGATGATCACCAACACCATTCCTGTCGCCATGATCCCGATCGAGGCGGTCTGAACGCTGAGGTTCCACAGGTTGCGCGGGGTCAGGAAGGCGCCAAAGCCTTTGAACAGCGCGCCATAAAGATGAAAGCCGATCCAGATCAACGCGAGTGCGCCGATCATGCCAAGCAATCTGGTGTCGATTTCGGTGGCGCGCAGAAAGCGGCCAAACACGCCCGGGCGCGGCGATGCGCCGTCTTGCCGCGGGGCGGAATTGGTCTGGGTCATGATCTGATCCGGAAAATTGATGCAGGCGCCGCAGGGCGCCCCTTGTCAGGAAAACGGGTCCGGCGCATTGCCAGCGCCGGACCCAAGACCGGGGCTTATTCGCAGCCCATCACGCCTGCCATCGCGCCTTCGCAAGCCTGCTCTTTCGAGATATGGCCCGCGTCGATCACGACATTGAGGTTGTCTTTGGTGATCGGGGTCGGTGAGAGGAAGATCGCGTCCATCTCGACACCTTTTTCGCCGCCGGACCACTTCTGCACGCCGTCAACGGCATCCATTGCGGTGCCACCGGCCAGCGCAACCGCGATATCGGCCGCTGCCTTGCCCAGTTGACGCGAGTCCTTCCACACCGAAACGGTCTGGGTGCCACGCGCCACACGGTTCAGCGCGGCAAGATCTCCGTCCTGACCGCCGATCGGAACATTGAGACCCTGCGCCTGAAGCGCAGCAATCGCACCGCCCGCCATGCCGTCGTTTTCGGCCAGCACTGCGTCAACATTGTTGTTGTTGGCAGTCAGGATCTGCTCCATGTTTTTCTGCGCGTTGTCGGGCTTCCAACCATCGGTAAAGCTCTCGCCGACGATCTTGATCTTGCCGCTGTCGATGGCGGGCTGAAGCACCTCCATCATACCCGACAAAAGGAACGCCGCATTCGGGTCGCCCTTGTCGCCCTTGACGATGGCGTAGTTGCCCTCGGGCTGCACCTTCGAGACTTCCTGCGCGATGATCGTGCCCACGCCCTTGTTGTCAAAGGTCAGGTAAAAGGCGCGCGGGTCTTCGATCAGGCGGTCATAGCCGACCACGGAAATTCCCTCATTCGCGGCCTTGTCGATCGCCGGACTGATCGCGTCTTTATCGACTGACAGAATGATCAAAGCGTCGGCTCCCTGCGCAATCAGCGCCTCGACGTCGGTCAACTGTTTGGCAGCCGAGTTCTGCGCATCGGCAGAAATATACTTATTGCCGCCCGCTTCGAGCGCGGCTTTGATAGCGGCCTCGTCGGTTTTCCAGCGTTCTTCTTGGAAATTCGACCAGGATACCCCGACCGTCATCTCCGCAAAGGCCGAGGTCGAAAGACCGACCGTCAGTACGACGGCGGCCAGAATGGATTTATGCATTTTTTCCTCCCTAGATGGCCCAAAGGCCTCCCGATGGACTCACCGGAACGTGAAGAAGGTGCCGCGATTAATTTTAGTTGTCAAAATAAAAATTCAGCGAAACACTAGAGAGGTGTTATTCCAGAGCTTGTTTTCGCTGCGTTGCGGCGCAATCTTGGGCGAACTGGGTGCGAATGGTGCCAATTTACTTAACTGACCAAAGGAAATAGCGGATGATCTCGCAGCGCAGCACAGAGAATACCGCCATTGGCTGCGGCCCGCTGATTCTGCCCCTCGCCAACCCGTCCCGCCCTTTGCGCCAGCAAATCTTTGAACGCGTGCGCGCTTCGGGCGAGATTGCGCGGGTGCAATTGGCCAAAGATCTTGGGGTCAGCCCGGCCTCCGTAACCACCATCACCTCGGAATTGATCGAGGGGGGGCTGCTCGAAGAAAGCACCGCGCCGCGCGACACCGAAAGCGCGCGCGGGCGTCCGGCGGTGTCGCTGCGGGTGCGCCGGGGCACGCATCATGTCGTGGGCATCAAGCTGTCGGATCGCGAACATACCGGGGTCATCGTGGATTTCGCGGGCAATGTCGTGGCCTCTGCCGCGATTGAGCAGGCCCCCGGTGCGCTGGACCCGCAGGCGGTTGTCGAAGCGGCCGCCGATCTTGTCGCGACGCTGTGCAGCCGCAGCGGCCTTGCGGTGACAGACTTCCGCGCCTTGGGTCTGGGTGTTCCCGGCTTTGTCGACGGGACAAGCGGTATCGTGCACTGGTCGCCGATCCTCGATACACGGCACTTCCCGCTGCGCAGCGCCGTGCAGGACCGGCTTGGTATCCCGACGCATATCGACAATGACGCCAATCTTGTGACGCTGGCCGAGCTGTGGTTCGGGGCAGGGCGCGCATTGTCCGATTTTGCCGTGGTCACAATCGAGCATGGTGTCGGGATGGGCTATGTCATCAATCATCAGCTGTATCGTGGTGCACGCGGCATGGGGATGGAGCTTGGCCATACCAAGGTTCAACTGGACGGGGCGCTGTGTCGCTGCGGTCAGCGCGGCTGCCTTGAGGCTTATTTGGCCGATTATGCGCTGGTGCGCGAGGCCCGCACGGCGCTCAATATCTCGACGCTTGAGACGCGCTCGGTCGGGGTCATGCTGGAAAGCCTGTTCGATCACGCCAAGGCCGGGAACGGGGCCGCCCGCGCGATCTTTCGCCGTGCCGGGCGCTATCTTGCGCTGGGCCTGTCCAATGTCGTGAACCTGTTTGATCCGCAATTGCTGATCTTGTCGGGAGAGCGGATGCGATATGATTATCTATATGCGCGCGACACCTTGTCGGAGATGTCCGAGATGATGCTTGATACCGGGCGCACGCCGCCGCCAGTGGAAATTCACGCCTGGGGCGATCTGCTGTGGGCGCATGGAGCTGCGGCGCTGGCGCTGCATGAGGTGACTGAGCAGATGCTGGGACAAGCGCGGGAGATGGCCGCCCAATGACACCGCGTCGCGCCCTTTGCCTGATCGCTGTGCCTGCGATGATCGCGGCCCCCGCATGCGCCGATCCGGCGTTTGAAAATGACGCAGGTGGGCTGCCCTTCGCGCATGTCTATTCCGGTGGATGGGAGCATTTCGTCGGTGGCGGCGTCGCGGTGTTTGACTGCAATGGCGACGCCAAACCCGATCTTTTCGCGGCAGGCGGAAGCGGCCCTGCAGCCCTGTTCGTCAACCGCTCTGAGCCCGGCGGGGCGCTGCAATTCGCTGACGGCCACGCGCCCGAAATCCTTGAAACTACCGGTGCCTATCCGCTGGATATCAACGGCGACGGGGTCATGGATCTCGCCGTTCTGCGGGTCGGGGCGAACCAGTTGCTGCGCGGTTTGGGCAATTGCCAGTTTGAGGATGCGACTGCCATTTGGGGGCTGCCCAGCAATGACGCCTGGACCACCGCCTTCACGGCCACATGGGAGGCAGGCCAAGCCCGCCCCACGCTGTTCTTTGGCAATTACGTGGACCGCGCCAACCCCGATGGTCCGTTTGAGGCCTGCGACCGCTCGCAGCTGATCCGCCCGGACGGTGAGGATTATGGCCGGGTCGAGCAGATCGATCCGGGCCATTGCACGCTGTCGGCGCTGATCTCGGATTGGCAGCGCAACGGGGATCCGCAACTGCGCCTGTCGAACGATCGCCACTATTATGTGCACGGCGGCTATGAGCAGATGTTCGAGTTGTCCCCACTGCACGAACGCCCCGATTGGAAACATGTTTCGCTTTGGGGGATGGGCATCGCCAGCCGCGACATCACCGGCGATGGCCTGCCCGAGGTGATGATGACCTCGATGGGCGATCAACTGCTGCAATTCAATCGCGGTACCGGGTTTGAAAACGCGCCATTCGCCATCGGCACCTATTCGCAGCGTCCGTTTTTCGGCGATGACGGCCGTCCCTCGACCGGCTGGCACGCGGAATTCGGCGATGTGGATAATGACGGGCGCGCCGATTTGTTCATCGCCAAGGGCAATGTCGATCAGATGCCCTCGAACGCGATACACGACCCCAACAACCTGCTGATGCAGCGCGCGGATGGCACATTCGTCGAGAAAGCCGATGTCGCGGGCATTGCCACGACGGATCGCTCGCGCGGCGCGGCACTGGTTGATCTGAACGCGGATGGGCGGCTTGATCTGGTCGTGATGAACCGCCGCGCACCGATGGAGCTGTGGCGCAACGTGACCGCCGACACGGGCCATTGGGCGGGCGTTGCGCTAAGCCAGCCCGGCCCCAACCGTAACGCGGTCGGCGCGTGGGTCGAGATCCGCAGCGATGGCCGGGTGCAATCGCAAGAAGTGACCGTAGGTGGCGGCCATGCCGGTGGGCAGGCGGGGCCCTTGCATTTCGGATTGGGGGCCATGACCCAAGCCGAGGCGCGCGTGATCTGGCCCGATGGGCGCGTCGATAGCTGGCGGTCGATTGCCCCGGATCGCTGTACGCAGATCAGCCGCGCCGATTAGCGATCGACGGGCAACCCGCTTGGCACCGTGGCGGGAATGCCCATGCGCCCCTGCAAAGCCACCGGATCGCTGAGGGTCGCGAGAAACGCCATCAGTGCCTCAATCTGCGGCGGCGTCAGTGTGATGCCTTTGCCCGCAGCGGCCGCGATGTCCGCCACCTGCGTGGGGTCCTCCATCACCGCCCAGTCGGGTTTGGTGTTGGGCAGAACCGGCAAGATCACCGCCCGCTGATACCCCGCAAGTGCCGCCCCTCTGGCGGCATGATCGGCCAGAAAGACGCGTAGATCGTCATGCGCGCCCGCATGCCCCCAAGGCCCGGTTTGCAAAACGTTGCGCAGGCTTGGCGTGCGAAAGGCAAAGCGGTCTTCGTGGCGTCCGGTGACCCGCATCCGCCCCTCATCAAGTGAATGGCTTTCAAAGCGTTCGGCCTTGCCCGGCCCGATCTGCGGCGCCCCCATCGCGTGAAACGCCTGATCGCTCAGGAAAGGGCCGGAGTGACAACGCGCACAGCCCAAATCCCCATAAAACATCTGCGCGCCCACGGCGGCCTGCCCCGCAAGCGGGGTCTCATGGCGCAAGGCGGCATCGAACGGGCTTTGATCCGAGCGCCATTCATAGGCGACAAAGGCCGCAATCGCGTTGGAAATATCGGTGAAATCCAGCGCCCGACCGGCGGCGATCTCGGGATAGACCAGCCCAAATCGGTTGGCATAATCGGGCACGCCCGCAACCCGCGCGGCGATCTTGTCCCACGCCCCGCCCGGCCCGGTGATGCGACCCGAGCGCACCGCTTTGGAGATCTCGTTTTCGGAATAATGCCCTGCCATCTCATCAGGCGACAGAACCGGAAACATCGTCTGCGCCGACAGGACCGAGGCAAAGCCGCTCACCATCTCATCTTCCATCGGCGTGCGCAGGCCCGACGGGCGCGTGGGATCGGCCTCAATCCGGCCGTCATCGAACAGCCGGGTGAAGGCATGCGCGCCCAGATTGAACAGCGCTGGCGAATTGCGCGGCACGCGCTGCTCGGGAATATTTGTGTCGGTGATATGGCGCTGCGGGCCCAACCCGACCGCGCCCTCGCCCAAACCAAGGCTCAGCCCGTCCGAGGTGGCAAAGCGCGGGTGGTGACACGACGCACAGGCAATGTTGCGATTGCCCGACAGGATCGGATCGTAAAACAGATCGCGCCCAAGGGCTGCCTCGGCGGAGTCGACCGGGGCGTAGTCGTCATTCGTGATCGGCGCGGGCAAGTCCCACGCGAACACCGGCGCCGCCAAAAGCCCCAGTCCAACCGCGATGACGAAACGCGACAGCATGCTTCCCCCCCAAACCGTCTCCCTGTGTCTGATCTTCTATCGAGTGCGGCGCGCAGGCAAGGGTTTGCCGACAGGGATCGGGCAGTTAGGTCCTAGCTGTTCCGCCGGGTTGAATGCCGCGGCATGATTTCGAATCCAAGATCGACGATATTGCCATCTGGACGCGCCCCGCCCGATAATGCGTCGAGAATAAGCTGCACCGCGCCCGCGCCCATCTCGCGCCGAAACGTGCGCACCGAGGTGAGGGAGGGCTCGGCCGCGCCCATCATTTCCATATCATTGAAGCCGCAGATCCCAAGATCTTGCGGGATACGCAGATTGCGCCGCTGCGCCTCGAACATCGCGCCCAGCGCAAGGTCATCATTGATGCAGAAAATCGCGTCCGTTTCGGGAGCCGCATCCATCAGCTGCGCCAGCAGATGCCCGCCCAATGTGACCGATGAGGGGTAGGTCGTGCTGTGAACGCGCCGTCCCTCGTCAATCCCGTGTGCGCGCAATTCGTCGCGAAAACCTTGCAGGCGGCGTTGCGTGCGCGGGTCCATGCGCGCGCCGAGGAAGCCGGGCTGAGAATAGCCCTGCGCGATGAGATGCGCGGTGGCGGCTCGCGCGGCCTGATAGTGCGAAAACCCGATCATGCGGTCATGCGGCGCGGGTCCGGTTTCCATGATCTGAACGACCGGGCAATCGGCCTCTTGCAACAGCGCTTTTGCGGCGTCGGTCTGGTCTATTCCGGTCACGATCAAGCCGGTCGGGCGCTGACGCAAAAACAGCCGGATCAGGTTCTCTTCTGAAAGCGGCGCGTAGCGCGAATAGCCCAGCTGCACCGAATAGCGCGTACCTTCCGCCGCCGAATAAATCCCGTCCATCACCGCTGAAAAGACGTTGTTGGTGACCGAGGGCAAAATCACCCCGATCACGTCCGACCGGGTCGAAGCCAAGGCGCGCGCCGCCGGATCGGGCAGATATCCCAGTGATTCGATGGCGGCGGCGATTTTAGTGCGTAACGCTTCGGACACCACCTCGGGGTTGCGCAGGGCACGCGAAACTGTGGCAGCGCTTACACCCACATGATCGGCGACATCGCGCATCTTTACTGATTTGTTTTCAATTGATTTTTTCATTCAGCCCTCGATGCGCGGCACCAGACAACTTGAAGTTGGATTGACGAATGTAACCGCTTACATTAACTCTCTGGCCTTAGGAAACACGGCAAGACCGAAGATGGCAAGATGACAAACGCACCCAGCCTCACGCGGCCACCCATTCTTGTGATGGGAGTTTGCGGCACCGGTAAGACGACGCTGGCTATGCGGATCGCCAAGGTTGCCGGGGGCATTTATCTTGATGCCGATGATTATCACCCCGCCGAGAACGTGGCCCATATGGCGGCAGGGTTGCCGCTGAATGATGCGATGCGATGGGGGTGGCTAGACCGAGTGACCGAGGTGGTCAAAGCCGCACAACACGAGGCGTCGCTCGTCGTTTTCGCCTGCTCGGCGCTCAAACTCAGCTATCGCGAGCGGCTGCGCAAAGGCCTTGGCACGATGCATATCGCGCATCTCACCGGGCCGCGCGCGCTGATCGCTCAGCGTATGGCGGCACGCGAAAACCACTACATGCCGATCGCGCTGCTGGACAGCCAGCTTGCCGATCTGGAGCCACCGGGGCCCGAGGAAGCCCCGTTGATCTGCGACATTACCCACCCGCCAGAGGTGCTGTGTGCGCAGATACTAAGCGAATGGGGCAATGCCCCGCAAAGTTGACTTCGTCGTTTAAGGGAGGACACCATGACGAACACCATCCGCAATATCGCGCTGGCCACCGTAGCATCGCTGGCACTGGCGAGCACCGCGCAAGCCGAGGTGCACAAATACAAGTTCCAAAGCTCGGACCCTGCGGGCAATCCGAACTTTATCTTGCAGCAAAACTGGACGAAAAACCTCGCCAAGCTGACTGGCGACCAGATCCAGATCGAGATGATGCCGGTGGGCTCGGTCGTCGAGCATAACGAGACGCTCGACGCGACGGGCGCGGGCATCATCGACGGTATCGTCACCGACATCTCGTATTTCGCAGGCAAGGACCCGGCATTTTCGTTGCTTGGCAACCCGGTTGGTGCATGGTCGAGCACCGATCAATTGCTCGATTTCATGAACAATGGCGGCGGTCAGCAGCTCGCCAATGATCTGTTCGAACCCTATGGGGTGCACTATGTCGGTTCAACCACGACGGGGCTTGAATCGCTGGTCTCGAAAGTGCCGCTGGATGGCGTGGCCGATCTCAAGGGCCTTAAGATGCGCGCCCCCGAAGGTCTGGTGCAAGACGTGTTTGCAGCCGCGGGTGCCGCCCCGGTGAACCTGCCCGGATCCGAGGTTTATACAGCGCTCGACAAGGGCGTGATCGACGCGGCCGACTATACCGTGTTCTCGACCAATCAGGCGCAGGGCCTGAACGACATCGCGCCCAATCCGGTCTATCCGGGGTTCCACTCGATGCCGTTGGTGGGCGTCGCGATGAACAAGAAAGAATGGGACAGCCTGTCGCCCGAGCTGCAAAAAGCCTTTGAGGATTCGGTCAAGACATTCGCGACGACCGAGGTGAACGATCTGGCCGCAGCCGACAAAAAGGCGGTGGCTGCAGCCGAAGCTGGCGGCAAGATCCATATCCACAACTGGTCGGACGAAGAGCGCGCCAAATTCCGCCGCATCGCGATCACCCAGTGGGAAAAAGTCGCGAAGAAATCGGACAAGGCCCAGCATGTCTATGACGTGCTGACCGCGTATCTCAAGCAGAACAACCTGCTTTGATCTGAACGCGGGCGGGGCTGCCAGTGGCGGCCCTGCCCACCTCCATTTTCCCGACATCAGCGGTTCCCCCATGTCCAAGCCCGACCCGAACGAGGGCGCGCCACACGCGCCCGAACCCACACAAGTTGACGCCGAACACGGTGCGATCCCCGAAACAGGCTTTTTGGGCCGCGCGATCGACGCGTTCGGGATCGTCTTTGCGATCGGTATCATCGCCTCCGCGCTGATCCTGCTCAACGAGGTGGTGCTGCGCTATGGTTTCGACAGCCCGACGATCTGGGCGCATGAAACCACGATTTTTCTCTGTGCGATGGCCTTTGTTTATGGCGGTTTATATTGCGTGGTGCGCAACAGCCATATCCGCGTCGTGCTGATCTACGATCTGGTGACCGGGCGCGCGAAACGCATCCTTGATGC
The DNA here is from genome assembly GCF_040892615.1 of Thioclava arctica. NCBI lineage: Bacteria > Pseudomonadati > Pseudomonadota > Alphaproteobacteria > Rhodobacterales > Paracoccaceae > Thioclava > Thioclava arctica. The sequence goes on along the minus strand of NZ_JBFRYC010000014.1, from coordinate 58,956 downwards.
GGTGATCTCGCTGGTCTGCCTGTTCGCTGCCGGCTTCTTTGCCTGGGCCGCTTTCGGGATGGTCACCAAGGCAGTCATTCGCCCCGGCGGAGGCATTCATTTTGAAACCTCGGGCAGTGCCTGGGACCCGATCTTCCCGGCTTTGCTCAAGATATTCCTGTTCGTCGTGCTCTGCCTGATGGTGGTGCAATTCTTGATCATGGCGGTGCGCTATCTGCGCGGCACGCCCAGCAAAGGGGCCGCCAAATGATCGAACATCTTTTGCATTTCGATCTGTCGGCGCTTGGGATCGGCTATGGCACGGTGTTGCTGTTCGTGCTGCTGATCGCGCTGTTGCTGACGGGCATCCCGCTGGCGTTCGTGACGCTGCTGGTCGCGCTGATCTTCGCGCTGGGCTGGTTCGGGCCGATGGCGGTCCCGCTGATTACCAGCCGGGTCTATTCGTTCGTCTCAAGCTTTGTCTTCGTCTCGGTGCCGATGTTCGTGATGATGGCGGCGCTGCTGGACCGATCCGGCATCGCGCGCGATCTGTTCGAGGCGATGAAACTGGTCGGCGGGCGGATGCGGGGCGCGGTGGCTATCCAGACCATTTTCGTCTCAGTGATCCTCGCGGCGATGTCGGGCATTATCGGCGGCGAAATCGTGCTGCTGGGTCTGCTGGCGCTGCCGCAGATGATCCGGCAGGGCTATGACCGCAAGCTCGCGATTGGCGTGATCTGTGCGGGCGGGTCGCTGGGCACGATGGTGCCGCCCTCGATCGTGCTGATCATCTACGGGCTGACCGCGAATGTTTCGATTGGCGATTTGTTCAGCTCGGCCTTTATTCCGGGCTTCATGCTGGCGGCATTCTATGTGCTGTTCGTGATTATCCGCGTCAAACTCAACCCCGAGCTTGCGCCGATGCCCGAACCCGATGACCGCCCGTGGTCGGAAAAGCTCAAGCTGCTTAAAGGGCTGGTCTTGCCGGTTCTGGTGATCGGCTTTGTTCTGGGCTCGATCTATGGCGGGATCGCCAGCGTCACCGAAGCCTCGGCGCTGGGCGTGGCGGGGGTGATGCTTTCGACGCTGATCCGGCGTGAGTTGACGTTTGCGATGCTCAAAGGGGCGGCGCTGCAAACGCTGGGCACGTGCGGGATGATTGTGTGGATCGGGATTGGGGCCTCTGCGCTGGTGGGGGTGTTCAACCTGATGGGCGGGATTGATTTCGTCTCGGCGCTGCTCAAGGGCGTGTCGGATGTGCCAATCGTGGTGATCCTGACGATGATGGCGATCCTGTTCTTCCTGGGTATGTTTTTGGACTGGGTCGGGATCGCACTGCTGACGATGCCGATCTTTGTGCCGATCGTGAAGGATCTGGGCTATGACCCGGTGTGGTTTGGCGTGCTGTTTGCGATGAATATGCAGGTCAGCTTTCTGTCGCCACCCTTCGGGCCCGCCGCCTTCTACCTCAAGTCGGTCGCGCCAAAGGATGTCAGCCTTGGCGAGATCTTCCGCTCGCTGTTGCCGTTCATCGCGATTCAGGTGTTTGCCGTTGGGCTGCTGGTCGCCTTCCCCGGCATCACCGGACATTGATACGCAACACCCGGCCGCGCATGTCGTGGCCGGGTGTTGCCCATGAGGCGTCAGCTTGAGGCCGTTCTCCTCAGTATATCAGAGCATTGGCAATTCAGATTGAACGCTGGCCCTGCCACGGATTGATGCCGCCCCTTGGATGGTGTTTGATCGCGCGGGGTGATGGTGTGGGCCGTTGGGTTGCCATCCTGCAAGGTTCCTTTCTGCATAACACGACTATGGAATAAGGCGTTGAACATGCTCTCATCCCTGCGCGAGATTGCCCGCTTTGTGATGCACAACGCCCGGTGGCTGGGGGGCGGGTTTCTCCTGACGTTTTATTCGTCCTTCGGTCAGACATTCTTCATCGGACTTTTCGGCAACGATATCCGCGCGACCTTCAACCTGTCGGGCGGGGCTTTTGGCGGTCTGTATATGATCGCGACCATATCAAGCGCTGTCACCCTTTTGTGGCTTGGGCGCAGCCTTGATGTGATGCCTGGCTGGAAGGTGATACGCTTCACTATGCCTGCCTTGGCATTGGCCTGCCTTTTGATGGCGCTCGCTCCGAATGTCATTATCCTTGGCTTCGCGTTGTTTTTGCTGCGCCTTTTCGGGCAGGGCATGATGACCGAAACGGCATTTACGGAAATCGGGCGCTGGTTTTCTGCCAATCGCGGTCGCGCCATCGCGCTCATTACCCCGGGGCAGCAATTGGGATCAACGCTTCTCCCGGCGCTGGTGATTTTTATGACGGCCGCGACCGGGAATTGGCGGATGCCTTGGTTTGCGTGCGCCATTCTTGTTCTGATCGTGGGCTTCCCGATGATCTATCTGTTGATGCGGGTCGAGCGAACGCCCCAATCCGATGACATACAAAGGGCGCAGCATCGGACCGCCCGGGACTGGACCCGCAAAGAGGTGATCTTTGATCCCGTCCTCTATCTGCTTCTCGCCGGAACGCTTGCCCCCGCTTACATCGCGACCGTGATATTTTTCCAGCAAGGCTATCTGATAGAGCTTCGCGGCTATAGCCCCAGCGTTTTTGCGATAGCGTTTCCGATTACGTCGATCATGACCGTCTTCTCGGGTATTTTATGCGGGTTTCTGGTGGACCGTATCGGGGCGCTGAAACTGTTGCCGTTCTTTCTGGCACCGCTGGCCGTGGCCGCTGCGGCGGTTGCGCTGGTGACGCCTGTTTGGGGGGTCTATGTCTTCATGCTGCTGCTCGGGATCAGCAATGGGTTTACCTCGACGCTGCTGGGAGCCCTTTGGCCCGAGGTTTATGGCGTCGCAAATCTGGGTGGCATTCGAGCGATTGTGGTTGCCGCGATGGTTCTTTCGACCGCGATTGGGCCGGGGTTAAGCGGTCTTCTGATCGATATGGGTATCGGGCTTGCGACGCAGATGCTCTGGATGTCGGGTTGGTGCGTGCTGGCATCGATCGCGCTGACGCTTGCCTCTGGGATCGTGCGCAGACGGGAAATCTTGCGCTAAGGCGCACCAGATGCATGCCAACCCAGCGGCTCTGCTGCACAAATCATGTGAGGGGATTCATCTTGTGAATCCAGCATGACAGCTGGGTCGCATGAACAGGCCGACACCCCCCGACCTACAAGACCCTGAACTGGCCGGCCTACAATGAAGCGCTCCAGCGCCGCCGCGATTTAGACCTGTCTTTCGATGAAAATGCTGTTCGGCATGGCGCTTTGGCAGACGACCGGGTTTGTCGAGAGCCTGCTACGGCTGGTCGGCCTCGACGGGGCGGTGCCCGACTTCAACACGCTCAGCCGCCACCAGAAGACCTTGGCGGTGAATATCCCCATCGTGGTTCTTACGGCCCGCTGCACCTGCTGATCGCCAAGGCAACCTATGTCGGGACTCGGATGGAATATACGGTCACCGCGGCTTTCGGCACGGCTTTCGCCACCGCAGAGGATGTGGGCACCCCCTTCTCAGTCGGCGAGGAGGTCACCATTTCATTCGCAGTTTCAGGCCCGGTTCTGATCTCGAACGATTAAGAAAAAGCCGCCTCGGCCAATGCTTTTGTGGCGTCATAGACGCCGGCCCCGGCCACCACTACCCGGCCTCCATGTACAAGCGCATGCTCGATGTCGACAGGCTCTCTAATGCCCCCGGCTTCTGAAACAAGCAGATGCCCGGCCATGAAATCCCACGCGTTCATATGCTCTTCTACATAGCCAAGAATACGCCCGGAGGCGACATAAGCCAGCGACAGCCCGCCCGAGCCATTGCGCCAAAACATAGTGCCCGCCGCACTGCACAGCGCCACAAGCCGCTGAATGCCGTCGCCATGCGTGCGACCGGAAAAGCCCACGCCCAACGACCCCTCTTGCAGGCTGGTTTTGAGCGAACATCGGATCGCGCGGTCGTTGCAAAAGGCGCCACCCCCCAAAACCGCGTGATGCAGTTCGTTATGCACCGGGTCATGCACGACCCCGATCACCACCTGACCTTGAAAGACGCAGGCCAGGATGACGCACCATTGCGCAATCCCGTTGATAAAATTCGTGGTGCCATCCACGGGATCAATCACCCAAGTGTAGCCGCTCGTTCCAAGAACCGCCGCGCCCTCTTCGCCAACGATGCCATCATCGGGAAAGGCGCTTGCCAATTTCGCCCGCACCGCAAGTTCGACGTTCTTGTCGGCTTCGGAGACGAAATCCTGATGTCCCTTGATCTCAACCGTCAGGTCTGCCCAACTGCGAAAGTAGTCCAGCGCCATTTCCCCGACCTCCTGGGCGATCGCACGGGCGGCAATATAGCGGGTTTCAAGGTCTTGGGACGGCATGGCATTTCCCTTTGAATGCTTTTCTGAACAGACCCTACCATCCAAGGCTTGGGACAAGAAATGACAACTCGAAGCCTTTTGCAGTTTCGCGCCGCGATCTTCGATCTGGACGGCACGCTGGTGGTGTCAGAACCCGCATGGGAATTGGCGAAACGCCGCGTTGTTGCGTCTTTGGGCATTGAGGTAGCGCAATCGGTTTACGACGCTTTCGTGGGGCGCGGCCTGCGTGGGTTTCTAAACCATGTCCTTGGCCCCGATCTGAGTGCGTCTCGCCTTGGCGCGTTGGCCCATCAGATCGGTGCCGAGGCAGACATCCTTTTGCCGCTGATGCGTCAGCCTCTGCCCGGTGCATCACAGGCCGTGCAGCACCTTGCAGATGCCGGGTTGCAGGTCGCGGTTTGTTCATCCTCCCCCCGGCGCCATATCCATGAGGCGCTCGAACAATTAGGGCTGAGTCGTTGCGTTTCGGTCGTCGTGTCTGGGGCCGAACTGGCCAAGGGAAAACCTGACCCTTTGCCCTATCAAGACGCGCTGCGACAGCTTGCGCTTGAATCGCGCGACGCCTTTGCGGTCGAAGATGCGCTTCCGGGCGTGAGGTCGGCGCATGGGGCGGGGTTGATGACGATAGGGATCGGCGCAGAATGTCTGAAACCTGACTTTGAGGCATATTGCAGCTACCGGGTGCCGAACTATCAGGAATTCAACCGGCTATTCCTGACGGGCTGAAAAGCGCAGCAGGGTCACGCCGTCGCGCCGCTGTACACGACGTCGGGCTGGTTGCTGCTTGACCGCGCTGTCAGCCGCCAGTGATGCGCTGCGCCACAACATCCGCGATCCGCTCGCATGATGAGCCTTCCGGGAACAGGTTGTTCTCGGAAATGAGCCGCTGCATGTTTTGCATTTTCGGGTGCTTTCGCTCAGCGACGATTGTTGAGAGCATCGCCAGCAACTCATTTTCAGAGTCGACGGTATAGCAGCCCTCATTGATGAGCGTCTTGCCAAACGGGCCGATCCATTTGCCGTTGTTCCAGACATCGTCTGTCCGGCAGAAAATGATCGGGCGTTCTGTAATGAAAAACTCGGGCACGAGAGAGCTGAAATCAGAAATCAGCACATCAGCCGACATGAGCGCTTCAACATATGAAACACCTTCATTGGCCGGATAGACAACAGCACCGTTCTTTTCAAACGTATCCATGATCGCGTCAAATTCATCGAAGTCATACATGCCGAGAACTTTGAGCCGCGGCCGCAAAAGCGGGTGCGGACGGACGTGCAAAACTACATCATCGCGCTCTGAAAGCTTGAGCATGGTGTCAACATAGCGCGTGAAGTTTGAGGTATGCGTGCCACCGGTCGGGTCTTCCGCCATCTGCCAGTGCGGCGTCCAAATGACATCCAGCTTGTCTTTGCCTTTTACGCGCTCTTCAAACGGCACGGTCTCGAGGCAGGCGCGGAATCTGTCGAATTTAGGGTAGCCGGTTTTGTGCACCCGCTCATCACCGAAGCTGGCGCGAAAAACCCTGTCGCTCACATCACTTTCACTGAACACCATGTCAGCGACTTGAATTTGCGGGTTGTCATAAATGTGCTTTTCCGTGCCTTCGAGCGTAAGCAGGAAGTAGCCATAGTTTACGTGGGCAACGCGGGTGTGACGGGCCACAAATCCGGCCCACAAAAAGAACGGATAGCTCGGCCCGTGCGAATACGGCGTGTGAAAGAATACAACGTCAGCACCTAGCTCATAGGGGCTGATGTTTTCGTTAACATGCGCGCCACCGTCGATGACCGTGATGCGCGGGTTATGTGAATAGGTCTTTGAGAAAAACGCGTAGCTGTCGTCGTAGTCGTTGGCCCGGTTGCGTGAACACAAAATGATCGGCTCAAAGCGCGGGTCTTGCGCCATTTTCTCCAGCAGCGGTGTCAGGTTGTCTGTCTGCGTGATTATCGGAAAAAAGAACAATGGCTTGATCGGACGATCAGCACTGTAGGTGGGCGGCGCAATTGTTTCGCCCGCAAGAACCTTGGCGAGGTTTTTATCCGTTTCCGCAAGCTGGAAGAGGCGTTGCGCGCCTCTGGTTTGCGGCGAGACAGCGCGGCAGCGCACGATCCAGCCAGCAGCGTCTATCATGTCTTGCAGGCCAAAGCTTATGTCGCGCATTTCGCGGTACAGAGCGTCAAATTCTTGCATCAAAGAGCGCGGCTTTTCGGCGTATTGGCTGTCGTGCGCTGCGTTCTTTTCGTGCTGAAACGCGCTCATCACACGCGCACCGGCTACATAGGCGCTCGGCTCTTTCGGGAACGCCTTCTGCATTTGTTCCAACCGGTCGGCGGCAAGCTCCCACTCGCCACGGTCGATGGCAGAGTCTGCCCATAGGTTAAAGTCTGGCGCCTCAGGCTTCATCCGCGACATCTTTTCTTCCAGCAGCCTGTCACAGTCCTCGAGCTGCCCCATCTCGCGATGTGCAACGGCGGCGCGGAAATAGCCCTTCTGGTGTGCGGGAAAGGCCATGCGAAGGTCTTTCCAACGGCGTAAGGCCTCGTCCCAATCCTTGAAGTCCATTGCCGTGTCGGCCATCGTTATAAGGTGCCACGGGCGCAGACCAATGGCTTTGACCGATTTCCAAACCATTGCGTTGGATGCGTCTACTTGTCCGAGCCTGCGCAAGGCCACTGCGGCAAGCCCATAGCCATGTGCAGATTTCGGATAGGCTGCACGAAGCGTTTCACACACAGTCAAGACTTCATCATTCGCTTGGCGCGCCGAGGCGTCATGGGCTTTTTGAACAAGCTCTTCTTCTGAAAATTCAGGATCTGAAGCCATTTCAACGCCACCATAATAAGTCATGCTCGTCAAAGCTATCTCGCAGCGGTTCTGTGTGCAAAAACAATAACGATAAGCAACGCAAGCAGATGCGATTGCGGCGAAAATCGGCTGTATTTCCCAAACCTCGTGCTTCGGGAAGGGGGGTGCAATTAACGTGCATGATAGGGACGTTTGATCATCCGAAGAAACCGCGGGCGGCTTCGTAATCTTCCGGGAAGTCGACCTCGCGCCAAGACAATCCTGTGACGTCACAAACTTCGACCTGAAGCCCATCTTCGTCGATCATGCGTTGTACGGCCATTTCAAAAAAGGACTGCATTGCGCCTTCTTCAAACAGGCGCTCTGCATGGCGGCGCAAACCTTTTGTCTGCTCGCCAGACACACGCGCAAGCCCGAGGAACTCACCATTGCAGGTGCTTGGCTCCATTTGCTTGTTCACATCTGTCACCAAGTTACTCTTGGTTAGAACCTTCATCTCTTCTTCTTCGCACGGGTGATCGTCAACGGCGAAGACCATCTGAGCGGAGCTTGGATGTGCAACTACGCGGGCGATGACTTCGTCGGAGAAGACAGTGTCTGCGTGCAGAAACAGAAAGTCGTCGTCGCCCAAATAGGGCATCGCCAGCCAGAAAGAATAGAGCACATTTGTGCGCTCGAAGTGAGGGTTATAGACCACCTCAAGTGCGCCGTCCCAGTGTTGGCGCGTATAGTCAGCGACCATGTCACGCTTGTAGCCTGTAACGATAACAAGCTCGGTGACACCATGTGCTTTGAAGTGGCCAAGGGATTGGCCCAGCAATGTCGTGTCGCCAAGCGGAAGCAAGCTTTTGGGTGTTTCGACCGCAACATCTGCAATACGGCTGCCTTTTCCCGCGGCAAGAATGACGGCTTTCATAGACTTCTCCTAATGGGTTACAGACCCGCGCCAGACCAAGCGTCTTGATATATTTTGGCGAGATCGTCTCGTGCTTTAAAGCTGGGGTCGGTTTCGAGTTTGCCACTCACTTCCGATGCAAAACGGCCAACCGCTTCTTCGGTTACGCCCAGCTCTTGCAACGTCGGCGTAAGCTCGATCCGCTCCAAAAGCGCAACCGTGGCCCGTGCAAAGTTGCGCGCGCTTTCAGCTTGGTTTTTGCCGCCAACGCCGATCCAGTCGGCACATTGCGCGAGCTTCTCTTCCGCATGCGGGACAAGATGCTTCAACCAAGCGGGGTAAATCGCCGCGAGGCCAGCTGCGTGCGCCGTGTCGGTTTCTGCGCCAATCGGGTATTGCAGGCGGTGCGGCATGCATGTCGTCGAGAGGGCAAGGTTGATGCCCATCATCATGCTGGCATACGAAAGTTCTGCGCGGGCTTCGATGTTGCTGCCATCATCAAACAGCACTGGCAGGTGCTTGAAGACACGTTCAACCGCGCCTCTGGAGAGATCAGTCGTGTAGGGCGTGGCCGCTGTTGAAATGAAGGTTTCAAGCGCGTGCGTGAGCACATCAAAGCCGGTGATCATGGCTTCTGAACGCGGCAAGGAATATGTCAGCTCTGGGTCGACGATCGCGTAGTCGGCCGCTTGGTTGGCCCCGCGCAAGCCCAGCTTTTCTCCGCTCACGGTGTCGGTGAGAATAGCACCATAGCTTAGCTCGGCGCCCGTGCCGCTGGTCGTGGGCATCAAGATTAGTGTGTTGCGGCGCACGGGCAGGCCCGGCTTCAACTTCAAAAGCTCTGCGATGGTCAGCCCCGTGTCGAGCGCCATTGCCGTGGCTTTCGCCTGATCAAGCGCGCTGCCACCGCCGATGCCGACAATATGAGAAATGCCGCTGTCTTTATGGGCTTCCAAGCAGGCGTCGATGTCAGAAACACGCGGGTTCGGCTGCACCTTGTCCCAGATCACAACGGGTCCCTGCGCCTTAAGCGTTGCCACGATGCTTTGCGTCATGTCCCGCTTGAGGGCGCCTGCAGAGGCAACAACCAGCGTTGTTGAGCCAGCCGTCTCGCCAATCAATCCGCCAAGCTCGGCGCGCCTGCCTTCGCCAAAAATGGCTTTGGTGCGTGTCGCAATGTCAAAACTGGCCATCAAAGGTTCTCCACAAACTCACCGACACTGATGCGGTGCTTTTCCATGATCACCTTGCGCTTCTGGAACAGCGGATCCGCTTGAATGCTGAGTTCTGTATAGAGGCCATACATGTCGTCATAGTATTGTTTGTCCTGAGCACGCGGCAAGAATATCTGCTTGGTCGCAACGATCTGCTCACAGGCCTGCTGGTAGCTTTCAAACCGGCCCTGCGAACACATCACAATGATCGCGGCACCAAGGCTGGTGGATTCAAACTCAGCCATGAAGTGATAGGGCAAGCCCGTGATCGAAGCTTTGATCTCGTTTGCGATCCTGATTGTTGCAAGGCCGCCGCTGGCAGTGATCATCTCAGGAGATGTTTCACTTTCATGGAAGATTTCCAGAAAATCGCGGATCGAGAATGCGACGCTTTCAAAGATTGAGCGCATCAAGTCGCCGCGTGTGTGATGGCGTTCAAGCCCGAAGAAGATCCCTCTGGCATCCGAGTTCCAGCTTGGAGCGCGTGCGCCGAGCAAATGCGGCAAGAACACAAGCCCGGTGCGGTTGGAACCAAATGACCCGTCGCCTTCGGTTTCAATTTGCATCTTCTCGTAGGGGTTCTCGTCGCCGGTGTAGAGGCATGTCTTCGCCCACTCGATAAGCCCGCCGCCAAGGTTATTTGACCCGCCAAAAAGGTAGCCGTTGCTAGGTGGAAAATGCTGGCACATGATCCGACCCTTGTCATCATGGAAGGGCTTGTCGGAATACATCCGCACGGACGTCACGGTGCCTGACACGTCGCAAACCTGGCCCGGCGCGCTGACGCCAGTGCCAAAGACAGAGCAGATAGCGTCATAGGTGCCGACTATCATGTCCGGGTCGCTGGTGATCCCCGCTTCCGCGAGCAAGGTTTTGTCGAGCTTGCCAACATTGGTGCCGATGTCGACACGCTCGGGAAGCTTGTCAGTGTCGAGGCCAAACTCGTCATAGAGCGCGTCCGGGTAGCTGCCCGCTTCGGTATCAAAGAAGTTCTTCTCGGCGTTCAGCTGGTCCGTTACGGCCTGCCCGCCCGTCAAGACTGCGGTCAGGTAGTCGTTTGGCGCTAGGAACTTCCAAGTGCCTTCGTAAGCGGCTGGGTCGTTTTCCTTGAGCCACAACATGCGGGAAATCTGGCTGTATTCAGAAGCTTTATAGCCGTATTTCTGCGCCAGTTTCACCATGTTTTCCGATTGCGAGATGCGCGCAGCTTGGTCGCGTGCGCGCTTGTCTGACACCATGATAACCCGGCATTTTGGCACTAGGTTTCTGTCGACAGGGACAAGGCAGCTCGCCGAGCATGCAACGGTGACATATTTGATCTTCCCGCCAAGGCCCGAAACGTCGACCGATTCACGCAGAACTTCCATCAGCTTGGTGCGCCATTCGTGCGCATCCTGCTCAACAAGTTCCCCGTTCAAACGCGAGTTCACTCTGCGGCCCGCATTCGCAATTCGCATACCTTGTTCGTTGTAGATAATGGACCGAACGCTCTTTAGACCAAGGTTTAAAACGATAATCATCAGAGTGTTCCTTCGGTAGGGTTGAATTTATTGATGTAAGTTCCAGCGACGTCGAAGCAGGACTCGAAAATGGCGTCATGCACGGCTGATGGAGCGCTTAGAATTTTTCCCTTCATCTCCGCAGACTCGAGCGCCTGAACATATGCTTTCTTCAAATCAGTCGAGATATTCACCTTGGCTGATTTGGCACGAATAGCGCGGGCGAACTCCGCGTCTGTCAGGCCCGAGCCGCCGTGCAGCACCAAGGGCAAACCCGTCACGTCATAGGCTGCTTCGTAAATATCCCAGCGCAGGTTGGCTTTGGTTTCGTAGTCGCCGTGAACATTCCCAAACCCAACAGCGATGCAATCGAGCCCGCCTTCTGCCACCAAACGTGCGGTTTCGTCTGGGTTGGCGTAGTTGGCATCGGCTGACAGCCCGTCTTCTTCTCCGCCGATACAGCCAATCTCACCCTCAACGGCAACGCCCTTGCGGTGCGCCATCGCGCTGACTTGCTGGCTGAGGTCAATGTTCTTGCCGATCTCAAAGTGAGAACCGTCAAACATAACCATGTCCCAGCCCGCATCAATGCAGTCCGATATCAAGGCGAGGTCCACGCAGTGATCTAGATGAAGGTAGCACTGTGCGCCCCAGATTTTCTTCGCGGTTCGAAACCATTGCCCGACAGCATCAGCTGTGTGCTGTTTCACCAAGCGGGCGGATGTCTGGATAATAACCGGTTTGTCTTGCACCTTGGCCGCCTTTGCGATTGCGGACATCGCGTCAAAACTTGGCGCGTTAAAGGCGGCGAGCGCATAGCCTTTCTCAACGGCATCTTTCATGTGATCGGAAATTTGCATTACATCACTTTCCTTTTGATCCGTCCAAGCAGGCGGCGGACGCGTCCGGGAAGTGATGGCGGCGCAGTCTCTCTCTCAACCATTGGCTTGGCGCCTACGGGGCGTTCAATCTTCCAGAGGCTTGTCTTGGGGATTTCTGCTGAAAAGGTTTCGAGCGACAGTTCGCCCTCTACGAGTGTAAGCCAGGCTTCCTCTTGCGGGCGCAACGCATAGGTGCCGCTGTCTTTGTGCTCATAAAGCCCCCAGCTAGCGCCCTTGTCTTTCTTGGTCGCCGTCTCGCCAAACAGGTGAACGGCCCCGCGTGCGCCGCCGAGCAAATGTGCGGCCTGTCCTTGGTTGTAGATGCGCCATGAGCCGTCTTGCTGAGGGTCAAGATACCAGTAAACACCGGTCCGCCAGTCTTCTGCGGCCTGCTCACGCGTCACCAGCGAGAACGTGCGCTCGCTGCAATTTGCGTCGATCGCTTGCTCTGATTGAGCATTTATCAACAAAACCGGCTCGTGCTTGGATAGATCATCGCCTTTGATCTTCAAAAGGTGCCGTTTGGGAAATAATTTGCGTGCTGTTTCCATTCTGCTCGCATCCTATTCCGCAGCTGCGAGGAACTCAGATCTGGTCAAGATCCGAAGATCGCCTTTCGACACCTCCATCTCGTCCAGCCAGAATGTGCGCCCTGTGGAACGTTCGACCCGCTCACCGTAATGCGCCTTGATCGCGTCATACTCGGCGTCAAATTGGGCTAGGGCCGCATAGAAGGCGCTCAGGGCTTTGGTGAGGGCGGTGAGGTTCTCTTTGTCTTTCGAGCGATAGAGTCTCACTGTCTCTGTATGCGGATTTTCTAGCATAACCTGAGCAATTTCGGACTGGGCTGCGACGGGCATATAGAGAAAGCCGCTCCGAACGATTGGTTGCCCACGCTTCTCGGCCTTCGTAATAACGTCGCGCTGCACTTCCGCAGGCAGGTGCTCATACTCGGCATCAAACTTTTTGAAGAAGCCAAGCTTTTGCACGTAGTGGTCTTTGAAGTTGTGTTCGAGGAACACATCGCGGCTGTTCAGATCACGCAGGACTTCCGTGTAAAGCTCGATCCCGCGCACATCGGAGACGCTTGTGTGCGCAAGCGCTCGCTTTTGGAAGAACGACACGAAGTCATCAGCCATATCCTGCCCGTAGGCCATGTTGATGATGATGCCGTGCGAGATCGACATATACTCTTGCCCGTAGGAATGCGCGGGCTCATGCCAAGCAGTTAGGTTCGGGTTTGACATGATCTTGCCGCCCGAGCGGTTGTGCCGGAGGCTGTATTCGATGTCGTCACCGCGCAAGAAAAACGCGAGCGGAAAGCCGAGCTTTTTAAACTGCGTATAGGGCAGGCTCAAAAAGATGAACGTGCAATATTCCGGGTAGTTCGGCACGGCCAGCTCATCAAGGTGCTTGTAGCCTTCAAACTGGTAGTTGTGGCGGATCAGGCGCGGCGCGATAGACTTTCGGTCGGGCTGGCAATCCGCGTCCAGAAAGCGGCCCCAAAATGCGCCGTCTTCCCACATGCGGCGTGGCTCTGACTTGGTGAACACTGGCAAGGTGAACAGCGTGTTGTCGGTCCGAAACAGCACGCTGGCCCAATGACGGTAGAGCGTTTCCATCGAAATCGACAGGTCGTCATCAAGCAACAGCATTTCGTCGATGCTGACACCCGACCGCTCAACGGCGTCTTCGATCACCAGCAAAATCTGGCTCATATTGCCGCCACCGCCCATGTTCGGGCCTTCAAACGCAAAGCTATCAACATGCTCGAAAGACGAGCACAGGCTATATGATTCGGGTGTCAGACCAGCTGAGGTGTCGAGCACCACGAACTTGATGTTGCGCAGCGCGCGCTGATACGCGGGGTTGCCTTGCGACTGCTCTTCAAAGCTCGTCAGCAAGTCGAGAATGTCTAAGGTGCGCCCAAAGGTGCGCAGCACGACCAGCATTTTGCCATCAACCGTGCTTGGCGCTATCGCATCCCACGATGTGTCAAGGATTTGGGCGTTGTCATGCAGCGCCACACCCGACCAGAACAGACGCGCGTTCTTGCCTGCTTCCCCTTCCAGCCGCACGCGGGCTGTCGTTGTCACTGGCTCGCCGTCTTCACTGCTTTTAATCGTCAGCTTTTTCAGGTTCTTAACGCCAGAATTTGTCGCGCTGCTGAAGAGGGTGACTTCAAAATCACCCCGAGTCACAATGCGAAACTGCACGTCGCGCACATCGGTGTGGCGCGCAAATATAGAGGTGTAGAACGAGTTTCTCAGCGTGCCTGTTTGCAGCTCTTGATAGCCGGCCATTGTAAGAGTGTCTTTGCCACTAAGGCTGGTCAGGTCCAGCCCGCGAGCAAAGAAGATATCATCAATCTGCTCGTTAGAGTTGCTACGATCCGGCATGCTAATCGGAATAGCCTCACGCGCTTGGATAGCTTGGCATCCTTCCGCCCACACCTTCAGGCTCGTCGCAAGCTCCTCAACAATCATTTGCATAACCGTCTTCAAAATAGTTCTAGGCCATCGTCCGAAATTTCTGATCGTATAGCGTCAGATCGTCAGTGACGCTAGTAAGATACAACCAAGGGTTGCTTTTTGCCGCTGAGAGGTGGGATTTCCTGGAACGGCGGAGACGGGTGGAGCGGGTCGTCGCCAAACCGCATCGGCGACGCTCATCTTGCTCTTGAAGCGTTCAATGGCGAGCCAGATTGAACGGCGCTCTCAATGCTCATGAGGCCTTTTTGGCCTATAATTTCTTCGCGTTCGTCCGCCAAAGTGGTCTTCGACAGGCCGCGCCGATCCAGTCAACCAAGAGATCGGTCCAGTTGCGCCTAGAAGTAGGTTTGCGCTTTCTCACGTATCTCGTTTTGTGTTATTTCGGCCACTATCTTGTTCTCGTGGGGAAATCGCCCATAGGTTGCAGTACGGAGGACCAAATGGCGATCCTCCCCAAACCTAAGGGCATGCGGATGCTGAATTTTCTCAGCAAGATACCGGCAGAGATTCTGATGAAGATGACGAGATTTAACGAACCCCAGATCCTTGCGATCCTGCATCAGGCGGAAGGCGCCGTGCCGGTGGCTGAATTGTGCCGCGAACGCGGCATGAGCACTGGGTCGTTTTACAAATGGCGTTTGAAGTGCGGTGCGATGCCCTCTCGGGCTTTTGCTTTGAAAAAGCCTGCCGGGTAAGTTCTAAGACCATGCTCCGTTTAAAACGGGAGGATCACCCAGTGACGCCGCACTCCTCATGAGGTCCCTCCAGATCGCGATAGAAAACGGCGTAGCGAACATGGAGAATACGCCTATCCCAGCAAGCGAAGCGCCGGGGGCGTCCGGTCCGCGCATTTGGAGGCGAACCGCGCCTCGACATTGCCAATTGCCTGCTTGATTGCCATTTCGGCGCGATCAATTGCGCGGGCTTGGGGGTGAACCGACGCACCCACCGAAACATCGAACGCGATCCCAAGATCCGCCCCGAGCTTTGAGAGCTTGTGGTTCAGCATGCGTCCGGTCTCTTGCTCGAAATCGAGCGAAGCGATGTCTCGGGTCTGGCTGGTGACCGTCACGAACGTCCCATTGCCGGAATATGCCATGATGAAACCGTTCGACGCAAAAACTTCGGCGGTTTCGGAGAGAAGCGACATGAACTGCGCCGAGGATGATTTCTGATAGATCAGATCGAGTTGGTCGATCTTGAAGGCCGTCACGCGCGCTTGCGTGGTGGCCGAGACCGACATTTGCCGCAGGTGGTTTTGCAGGGACTGGTGGTCGATAAGGTTCGGCAGGGCGCCATGAACAAGCGTGTCGTAAAGCCCAGCTTTGCCCTTGCTGCCCTGGCGGGAAATGCCGTGGGCTTGCGCGGCCAACTGGTCGTTGCGACGCAAAGTGCAGTGTTTATGTGCAGATTTGAGCCGGTCTTCGAAGGCCGCGATCTCGAAGGGTTTGGTCAGGAAATCGGTTGCGCCCGCCTTGTAGGCGCGACCGAGGCTCTCGATGTCGCGCATGCCGGTCAGCATGATGATCGGGGCGTCGCTATAGGCGGAATTCGTGCGAACACGCGCGCACAGTTCGATCCCGTCCATGCCCGGCATCCGGATATCAAGCAGCAGGCAGTCGAAGGGGGCCGGGCTTGCGGCGATCAGATCAAGCGCCTCTTCGGCGCTCGAAGCTACGGTGATATCCGCAAAGCCAGCCTTGCCTGCGATGACGGGCACGAAATCAAGAATGAAGGGGTCGTCGTCGACGGCCAGAATGCGAATCGCGTCATTGGTACCAAGCCCGTTCATCGGGTCGGTCCCGGTGATCTCGGTGGCTTCCGACGCCGCCTGTTTCGCGTTTCTGCCCAGACCGAATCGGCGCATCACGCTATCAGTCACGAAGAATAGCAGCGCTGCGCTGAGCACAGCGGATGAACCGATCAACATGTAGATGCCAATGGCCGACAGGAAAGAATATCCACGCGCCAATGCTACGAAGAAAGCAATGAGCCCCGCAGCAACGCCAGCAATAATATAGCCCAAAATCAATTTCCTGCTCCTACCATCGACTTCACTGCCTCTAGTCTCTCGCTGCGGTGCAGAACGCGGCACTTTCACTTGCGCCATTCTTGTTTTCAGCCCTGCCCACAAGATTTTGGTAGGGTCGAAATGTGTTCGAAATTGGGCAAAAGGCTTGCAACTCTTGCGTGCGGAGTTATTTTTTCGCATGTGTTGCCATTTTCGGCAAAGCACAGCACGGCGATGAGGCTGTGCCACCGGATTAATGCGCTGGTCGACACAATTCTGCAAATGCGCCACGAATTGACCACATTCGTGGAGCAAAAACACCTCAAGGTTTTAGAGGACATCTTTGATCCACCCTTGTATTGATCGGGTCAAAGCTGAGCGAAAGGTTCAGGCATGCAGATCCTGGTTGTAGACGACGAGCCACTCTTCCTGCGGCTGCTTAGTGCGCAACTGAAAGATCTTGGCTATTGCGACGTCAATACGGCAGGCTCCGGACGTGAGGCGCTTGCGCGTCTTAAGTCGCCACGCGCGCGCTACGATTTGATCATGCTGGATATTCGGATGCCCGAAATGGATGGCGTTACATTGTGCCGCCATATTCGAACCCTTCCAGCTTATCGCGAGACGCCGATCGTCATGGTTACGGCGATGTCGGATAAATCCTTTATCGACGATGCCTTTGCTGCCGGCGCGCTGGATTATATCACCAAGCCGCTTGACCGGGTCGAACTCAAGGCGCGCCTTGGAATGGTCGCGCGCTTGCGGATGCAGGAAAAGGCCGCTGCCGCCGCGAGTGCGTCGCTGTCGTCCTATGCGATCGCTCCGCCCTTTGCCTTCGACGATCCAATTACCCTGCCCAATGTCGATCGCCTTCTAAGTCCGACCGCTTTGGAGAACTACCTGCTGACGCTGGGCCTGGGGCGTATGCATGGCCTGCGCGCCTGTGCCGTGGCTATCGAAAACGCCGATCAGATATTTATGACGAAAACTCCTGGCAATTTCGTGGACATGATTGGCGATGTTGCCACAATCGTTCAGGACTGCCTGAAGACCGAAGATGCCATGATATCCTACACGGGCGGTGGCATATTCTCTTGCGTCTTGCGCGGGGAGAACGGCTATGACGCGGAATTAATGACAGCGACTGCGAATTTCAGCATGAGCGATTTCGAACCGATCTATAGCGATGCAAACATGTCCCTGCCTGTCATCCGATTTGGTACCCTCGCGCGCATGCCGTCGCTGGCCATCGGGCGGCCGACGCGTCTGTTGCAATTGGCCAAGATGCAGATCTATCCTGCCGAATCCCATTCGCCGTTGAAAGACCGGCTGAAGCGCCGGCTCATTGGCAGCCTGTGACGGGAGAGGAGACATGATGGCTATCTCGCAAGCAGACGATTCCTCCGAAAACACCGGCATCGATTTGGTGATTGCGCGTATCCGTAAGGACTTCATCGCGAGGCTCATAGAGCGCAGTCTCATGCTGGAATCCCTCAAGGCAGAGGTGACGTCATCTCAACAGCCAGAGCGCGCGATCTCCGCGATAGGGGAGATGGCCCACAAAATGGCCGGTGTCGCCGCGACCTTGGGGCTTCAACGGCTTGGCAAGTTGTCGATGCAGCTCGACGATCTCATCGGATCGGCGCGCTCCAGCGGACAGGCCGCGTCACAGACATGGCTCATTGCCGAAGGCGCCGTCGAGGATCTGCTCGACGAGATGGAAGCGCTGCTGGATCAATCCGAAAGCTGAGCTGAGGCGCTCTTTCAGGCCTCATCCAGCAGTGCCGCCGCGGCACGACAAACCTGTTTTGCTGAAATAGGTTTGGCGATGGTCACGTCGAACCCGGCTTCGATATATTCGCTGATCTGGTAGGGCATGACATTCGCCGTCACTGCGATTGCATTCGTGTAGGGCCGGCCGCTGCTGGCTTCGGCCTCGCGGATTGTCTGAAGCGCCGTTTTCCCATCCATGACCGGCATGGCGATATCCAGAAGCAGAAGATCGAAATCCTCCTGTTCCCACGCCTGAACCGCCTCCAACCCGTTCACCGTCACGACACTGGTTGCGCCCAGCTGGTGAACGAGATGCTCCAGAACGGTGCAGTTGGTCGGGTTGTCATCCGCGATGAGAATATGGCGCCCCTTGAGGCACAGATCAGACGTTTCAACCTGCTTCGGCGGTACGGGCAGGGCATCATCAACCGGGAGCGGCAGCGCCACCGTGATCTTCGTTCCAGCCCCGACTTCGGACTGGACGGTGATTGTCCCGTGCATCATCTCCACCAAGCTCTTGGTGATCGACATGCCCAGACCCGTGCCGCCAAAGCGGCGCGTGATCGAGGGATCCGCCTGCGTGAAATCGTCGTGGATCTCGGAGATATGTTTCTCGTTCATCCCGATGCCGGTATCGGAAACTTCGATGACGAATGGACGGCCCGGTCTCCCTTTCAGGCTGACGCTCACTTCTCCCTTGTCGGTGAATTTGATCGCATTGCTGATCAGGTTGTTCATAATCTGTCGTATGCGATGGCAATCCCCGATGCGGGGTTTCTGCGCTCCCATGGCAATGCTGACTTCGAAATCAAGGCCTTTTTCGTCGGCGCGCAATTGATGCAGTTCTTCGACACGTGTCGCAAGTTCCGTGGGATCGAACGAGAGGAGCTCCAACTCAAGTTTACGCGCCTCGATCTTGGACATGTCCAGAATGTCGTTGAGAATGTTGAGCAGAGATTCCCCGGAATTCCGAATGGTTCGGATCATCTTTTTCTTGGTGGGGTCCGTCAGCGTATTGTCCAGAACTTCGGCCATCCCAAGCACGCCGTTCAACGGCGTCCTGATTTCATGGCTCATATTCGCTAGGAAAAGGGTCTTGGATTTGCTGGCTTCTTCGGCCTTCAACTTAGCACGATAGAGCTGCGTCACATCCGACCCGACGCCCCTGTAGCCCTGAAACTCTCCGTCAGCGTTGAAGACAGGCGCGCCGTTAAACCGCAGCCAACGCGGTTCTCCATGTGCCTCGGAGTAGAATCCGGAAACGAAATCGCGAAATGGTTTGTGGTCTTCCATCTTCGCCAGCAAGCCATCCCAATCTGCGCTTGCACGCAAGCCTGGACGATCCGCAAGCCATTCCGTCAAGGTGCTGCCCAGCAGCTCGGTCTTGTTCTCGCCTGACATTTCACGAAACTTGCGGTGCGACAGGAATTGAAAGCGCATCTCGCTGTCCTGTTCCCAAAACAAATCGTCACTGACCGCCGCGATATCTGCCAGGCGTTTTTCAGCCGTGTTACGATCATTGAAGGCGCGTTCCAGCTCGGATTTGGCGGCCTGAAGCGCTTCTTCGCGGGCCTTCTGTTCGCTGATATCTATCTGGATCCCTGCGATATACGCCGCGCGCCCGTCGCGGTCCCGTGATACGACCCTCGCCCGATCGAGCAACCAGACCCAATTCCCATCCAGATGGCGCATCCGGTATTCTGCGAGGAGAGAATCCGTTTCTCCCTCGAGGCTACGCTTCGCCTCCTCTTCGACAGCGTCGATATCGTCTGGATGCACAAGAGCGCGCCAGGAATTGTATGTGATCGGACCAATTTCGTCAGATGAATATCCAAGCATTTGAACCCATTGCTGGTTTCCTGTTTGAGTGTCGGCAATCAGGTCCCAGTCCCATGTCCCGATATGCGCCCCCTCGAGAAGGTCCAACAAACGACCTTCGGCCAGCTTGAGGTCTGAAATTTCCAGAAGAACCCCCGACATGACCGCAGGGGCTCCGTTAGAGTCAAAAGCGGCCACGCGCCCTTGGGATTTCACCCACACCAGACGGCCGCTTTTGTGGAACATTTGTATTTCGGCTTCGAATGAATCGGTCTCGCCCAGCAGAACCTTTTCCGACGTTTTCTTTAGTTCTTTGAGAGAATCCGGATGCACGAGACTTTGAAACCGATCGAAAGTCATCGAGCCGAGCTCATTGATTGTATAGCCCAACATCTCCGCCCAACGCGCGTTGATCTTGTGTTGGCCCGTGGACATTGTCCATTCCCAAGTGCCAAGCCCCGCGCCGTCGATCGCAGCCTGCATGCGCGCCTTTTCGATCGGACAACCACCGATATCTGCGCATTGAATGAGTGTCGTCCCGCTGGGCAGCAATCTGATCTTGAGGTCAAGGATGCGTCCATCCGAAATCATGACCCTCTTGTCGTTCGCGTTACTGGGTTCGGGCGCCCCTCTACCCGGAAAGACCAGTTCCAACCTGAGTTTTTCGATCGTCTTCTTTAAGGCATCCAAGGTCTTCAAAGACCCTTCATATTCCTTGAAGAAACGCCTGAAGGGGCCATTGCGAAAGCTGATCTGCCCGCTCGCATCGAAGAAGGCGATGCCCATTTCAACCATATCGGCAGCTTCGACGAGGTCGCTTCGCAAAGAAACTCCACCCAGCGGGGCGCGCCGCAAGACACTGCTGATTGCAAGAAGAACCTTGACGATTTCGTCGTTTCGGATGGCGTCTCGTCGAGCAACGTGTTCACCCATATCAAAGGTCAGAACCACGCAAACATTTCCTGCCACATCTTTCGCCGCCAAGCTTTGAACTGCGGCGGTTTCGTCGCACGCGTCACAGGAATCGGGACTGCTTTGCAACGATAATTTGGCGGTCAAACGGTGGTCTTTTAGCGCGGCCCCATGGGGGGCTTCGTTGCCCAGATGCTGGACCAACTCAAGCTCTTCGCGGGGCGATACGGAAAAGAGGCAAATGGAATCAGCGCCGACTTCACGCTTCAGCAGGCTCAGAACAGTTTCAAGACCTGAGCGGATTTCATGATCCGCCAAAGCTGCGAGCGTTGTTAATGCTTGGGTGAGGATCGAGCTCTCCGGCTCTCCAGCTTGGCCCGTTTGTGTCGCTTCGCTGGCTACCACTTTTGTCTCTTGCCGCATTTGATCTCACCATTTTTCGCTGTTCGGCGCTTGTTTTAGATCGAATATAGAGCGGCAGTCCCCCGAACAGTCCAGCCCCTGAGCGATTCTTCCAGACATTGCTGAATGATGTGACTAAAACAACCCAGAGGAGATTTGCAGATCGGTCGCTCCCGGTAATTAAATGTTCGTTAAAAGCAATTTGATCGTATCGATTAGTTCATTTTGCCGAAGGGGTTTGGAAAGATGAATATTTCTGGAGCTACCTGCGGACGCATCTTTTGTTTGCGTTGTATCGGCGCTGAGGCGGATGACAGGGGTATGAGCGTTGATTGATCCGCTGGCTTGCAGGTGCCGAATGATACGATCACCGGTTATGAAGGGCATATTCTGATCGAAGATCATCAGTTCATACAGGTTGACCGTTGCCGTTTCCAACGCGGCGCGCCCGTCTTTGACAACCATCAGCTCAAGTGTGGGGAGAGCCGACAGATAGGCAAGAATAACCTGTATGTTCGTCTCGTCATCTTCGGCCAGAAGAACCCGGGTGGTCTGACTTGTATTTGGTTTAATCATTGCTGCCTCTCAAGCAGGCCACGTTTGCGCCACGTCAGGCCTGAGTGCTCTGCTTATCGTTAAGAAAAGGCTAAAAATGGACGTTTTCTAAGCAAGACCTGTTCAACTGTGGCCTAAATCTGCCGGTCGGTAGCCGCGCAAACCAATTGTCGCTGTGGTGGCGCTTATCCAGCCTAAGTCTTTTGTGCACATTTAAAGTGCTCATGACATAATTCATTGTGCGTCGTTTTCGCTAAATGTTTGATGCTGCATACTATACATGAAAACGAGGTGAGAATGCAGCGAAAACTGTATGCGGATTGTGCACGAAGTGCGATTTCCCGTATATTGTGTTGAGCGCCATAGGTTTGTCAATATATTGTGCGACCTTGGGGCGGGTAGGAGAGTTGAGCACCGGTACACGGGCTTGCAAGCCGCCTGCGAGCATTGAAGGCATTCAGTTCTTCTGTAGGCTCCAGCATCTAAGGGCTATGCGATATCGATGGCATGCGGTCGCCGGTTGATTATGAAATCAAACAAAGAAAAATGAACGCGGCGGGTGTCTAGGGTCTGGACTCATTGAGGTTCAAAGCCAGTAGATGACGGTTGCCGCGAGGGCGATGGCCGAGAGGAAGACTTTTGGGCATCTGTCGTATCGGGTTGCGACGCGCCGCCAGTCCTTGAGCCGACCGAACATGATCTCGATGCGGTTGCGTCGTTTGTAGCGGCGCTTGTCGTATTTCACGGGCGTATTGCGTTGCTTTCGGCCAGGGATACAGGCGCGTATCCATTTGTTTTTTAACGATTTGTTGAACCAATCGGCGTCATATCCGCGATCTCCGAGTAACCAATCCACGTTCGGCAGGCTGCTGAGCAATGCCCGCGCTCCGATATAGTCACTGACCCGCTGCCCGGCAGGCGATGCAAGCATCGCCGAGAGGGGGCCCTGCGGTCACGAACAGGTTGAGCGGGCCCCCCTGGCTGTCACAGATGGCATGCAGTTTGGTCCCTCTCGGGCCATTGCTGCGCAATGCCCTGCTGGGCAGTGGTTCATCCCGTCCTTGGTTCGGCCAATCAGACGGCCACGCCCCCCTTTTTCACACCCATACTGGTCG
This sequence comes from Thioclava arctica, assembly GCF_040892615.1. NCBI lineage: Bacteria > Pseudomonadati > Pseudomonadota > Alphaproteobacteria > Rhodobacterales > Paracoccaceae > Thioclava > Thioclava arctica. The sequence continues at coordinate 36,220 of NZ_JBFRYC010000014.1, read as the reverse complement.
CTGTTCGGTGGGCCTTGAGGTAGGTCGCGTCAATCATGACGGTCTTCTCTTCGCGGTGCTCCGCTGCGAGGCCGGCCATGATCCGGGCAAAAACGCCCTTTTCACTCCATCGCTTCCAGCGGTTATAAAACGCCCTTTTCACTCCATCGCTTCCAGCGGTTATATAGCGTCTTGTGCGGGCCATATTCCGCAGGCGCATCTCGCCAACGTAACCCATTGCGATTGATGAAGATAATTCCACTCAATACTCTGCGGTCATCGACCCGTGGCTTGCCATGGGGCTTGGGGAAGCAGGGCTCAAGACGCGCCAGCTGCGCATCGCTCAACCAGAAAAGATCAGATACGGCACTGCTCCGTTTGCGGCGTCGTGAATCACGCAGCGAGCCTGAAATCAATGGGTCCAGACCCTAGCCAAATGCGTCGAGGATCTCCCGACGCATGCGTTTTTCTGGGCGTTCACGGTCTTGTTATCGCGGCTGGTGAAATTATCGGGGGTCAGCGTCGAATATAGTTTCAGCGATCGACGGGAAAGCTGTCGTCGCGGACCCCTCAAAAAGGCAGGAGATTCATAATGTCCGGTGCAATCGGTTCAATTCTTTCTAACAGCGGCGCGCTGACCGCGCTGAACGGCATTTCCGCCGCTCAGCAATCCAATGACAGCTACGAGCAACAGCTCTCGAGCGGTCAGAAGCTCAACAGCCCCGCCGACAACCCGGCGGGTTTCATCACCGCACAGGGCTTTACCAGCCAGATCAACGGTGTGAGCCAGGCCAGCAGCAACGCCAACGAAGGCATCTCGCTGTTGCAAACGGCGCAGGGGGCGGTGCAACAGCAGCTCAACGTGGCGCAAAAGCTGAACTCGATCGCGGTGCAGGCTGCCAACGGCACCCAGACGCCGGAAGAGGCGCAATCGCTGCAAGGCGTTGTCTCGCAGTTGACCGGGCAGGTGAGCACGATCGCCAACCAGACCCAGTTCAACAATATCAGCCTGCTCGACGGCAGCTTCTCGGGGGTGCAGTTCCAGGTTGGCGCGAATGAGGGCCAGACGCTGAGCCTCTCGATCGGCAGCACCTCGGCTGACAAGATCGGCATGAACACGCTCGATGCTTCGGCAACGATGTACAATTCCGGCAGCTCCGCCGCTGTCACGGCGAACGGCGCGGCGTTTACGGCCGGTTCGCTGACGATCCAGGGCGGCAATGGCCACGCCGACGTGGCAGTGGCTGTGGACGAGTCTGCGGCCAGCATCGCAGACAGCATCAACCAGCACACCAACCAGACCGGTGTGACCGCGCAGGCGCGCACCGAGCTGGACCTCACGGCCTCGGGGACTGCCTTCAACTTCACGCTGGGCAACGGCGGCAGCGGATCCCACGCGACCAACACGGTCAATATCTCGGCCACCAGCAAGTCGGGCCTCGTGGATGCGATCAACGGTCATACCAGCACGACCGGGATCACGGCCAAGCAGGACACTGCTGGCAACCTCGTGCTGACCCAGGGCGACGGGAAAAACATCTCGATCACCAATGTGACGTCCGGTGTGCTCAAGAACGGCTCGGTGACGGGCTCCGCGAGCGGCACCGATCTCGTCGCGCAGGGCAAGGTCTCGTTCCAGTCCGATGCTGCCTTCAACGTGAAGAATGCTGGCAATATCGGCTTGCAGGCACAGTCCAACCTCAAGAGCCTGTCCGCGATCGACGTTTCCACCACCAAGGGCGCCAACGAGGCGATCAATGTGGTGAAATACGCGATCCAGGGGCTGAACAACCTTGGCGGCCAGCTTGGCGCGACGCAGCAGCGGATGCAGGCCACGCTGAACAACCTGACGACCACGCAGAGCAATCTGCAAAACGGCCTCTCGACCGTGCAGGATGCCAACATCCCCGAGGTCACGCAGAAACTGACGCAAAGCCAGATCCAGGCCCAGGCCGGTGTCTCGGCGCTCAAGTCGAGCAGCCGTCTGCAGCAGTCCTATCTCTCGCTGCTGCCGTAAGCAGAGCCACCCAAACCGGGGCCCGGCGGAGAAGATTTCGCCGGGCCTGATACCCTTTGACACATGCAAGCGGGCACCGTTCGAAACCGGGCGGCATGCGGGAGAACGAAGTTGAGCAATTCGATATCGAACAGCCTATTCTCGTCGGCCCAGGTGAACTCGATCGTGAGCCGACTTCAGTCGCGCATTCAGGCGCCGATGAAGCTGGAGCAATATGAAATCACGACCGACAAAACGCAGATTTCGGCGCTGGGACAGGTGCGTGGCGCGCTTTCCTCGCTCAACGGCGCGCTTGGCGATCTGACCGACCCGGCATCGCTTAGCGCGATGAAGGCGAGCACCAGCGCAAGCTCTGTCGCCACCGCGACGGCCGCAGACAGCGCAGCGAGCGGCGCCTACACGCTCTCCAATATTCAACTCGCCCAGAGTCAGGAAATCTACTCGGCCTCTTATGCGTCTGCGAGCGCCGCCGTCGGTGCGGGCTCGGGCACGCTGACCTTCCAGTTCGGCAGCGGCGGTTCGGCCTCGGTCTCCATCGCCTCATCGGCGGACACGGTGAGCGGTGTTGCGGACGCGATCAACGCGGCGAATACCGGCGTCACCGCCACTGTCGTCAATACCGCCTCTGGGGTCCGGCTGGCACTGCAGGGTGCCGAGCCCGGCTCTGGCAAGTCCTTTTCGGTCAGTGGTTCGGGCGCGGTGGCGGGGCTCTCCTATGGCAGCGGCTCGGCCACGATGTCGCTTGGCCAGTCTGCCCGCAACGCCACGTTCACGCTGAATGGCGTGCCCGTCTCCGAGACTTCAAATGACAGCGTGTCGCTGGTGAAGGGGTTGAGCGTCGATCTCGTGGCCTCCGGCTCGACCAAGATCTCGGTCGACAAATCCCATAGCTCGCTCTCCTCCGCGCTCTCGAGCTTTACCAACAAGCTCAACGATGCTGTGGACGTGATCGCCACCCAGACCGCCTACCAGCCCGGCTCCTCGGCCTCCGCTGGCAGCACCGGCAAGCAGGCGAAATCCGGCCCGTTGCTTGGCAACGTGCAGGTCCAGCAGCTCAAGCAGGATCTGCTTTCGGCGATCTCCTCGGCGGCGAGCGGCGGGCTATCGTCCAACGCGCTTGGCTTTTCGATCTCCTCGAGCGGTGCGCTCTCCTTCGACGCTGCGACTTTCGACACGCTCTACGGCTCGAATCCTACGGGGGCCGACTCCCTCATCAAGTCAATCGAGACCCATGTCGGCTCCATCCTCACCGGCGCGATCGGCACCTCGGTCGATTCCGGGTCGGCCAGCGCGGCGGGGCTTGGGATTGGGAGCGGCTTCATCGGGGCCGCGACGTCTGATCTCAAAACGAACATCTCTTCGCTTCAGGACCAGATCAAGATGCAGACCAAGATCGGGAATGAGCAGATCGCCAATCTCGAGGCGCAGTTCACCTCTGCGATTAGCCAGTCCAACACCGCTTCCACCACCCTTTCCTATCTCTCGCTCCTGAACGGATCGAGCAGCAGCAGTTGAGTATGATCATGTCTGAAACCGCCGCCCTCTACAGAAACGCCGCCATGATGTCCGAGGAGCCCACGATGCAGACGCTCGTGACGGGGCTTCGCGGGCTGCGCACCTATCTCGCTCGGGCCGCGCGTGCGCTTGAGCTGGACAACAACGCCGCCAAGATCGCAGCCGTCACGCGCGCCACCGAGCTTTTGACCTTCATGCAGGGCATCACGCAGCCGGAGGGTGAGGGATCGCTGGGAGCGACGCTTTCTGGACTCTATACCGGCTTTCACCTAGGGATGACGCGGGCCCACGCGGCGAATGATGTCGCCGAATTCCGCGCGATCGCAACGCAGATCGCGCAGCTCGAGGACGAACTCAAGAAACTGGCGGACTGAGAATGATCAAGATTTCCGGCGCAACCAGCGGATCCATTCCGCTTGACCAATCGACTTCCGCGGTCGGGCCTGCCGCAGAACCTGCCGCGCCCGAGGCCGGTGAAGGAACCAACCCCGTCCAGTCTGGGGAAACTGTCTCGCTTTCCGAGCGCGCCACCGATGCCGCGGCGCTTTACAAAGGGGTGGCCGCAGCCGATCGCCCCGAGGGCGACCCCCAGATCCAGCAACTCATGCAATCGGTGGCGGAGGGGAGCTATCGCCCCGACTCGTCCAAGGTTGCCAAGGCGCTGCTCTCTTTCGAGCGGCTGGTCGCGCGGAAGCTTGGTAGTGACTGACCCGAGCGATAAGAGAGATTTCGCTGCGGCGCTCAGGGAGGCGCTCGATTCTGTGCGCAGCCTGCGCGGCGAGGCCGAACGTCTTTCGTCCAGCCTCGAAAGCGAGCGCCCGGCGACGATCCGCACCACGAGCCGGTCCTTCGAGAGCAGCGCAGAGTCTGCCCGCTCGGTCTTCGAGCGCCTGCTTGGGGTGTTACGCGACGCAAACCACCACACGCTCGAATCCGCCTACCACGCGCTTGTGGAGGCCCCCGGCCGCGAAGAAGAGGCGGCCCGGATGCAGGAGCTGATCCATGAATACAAGCGCACCCGCGCGATCATCTCCAAATCCGAACGCCAAATCAGCGACGCGCTGCTCGAAATCACCGATCAGCGCCGGGGTGAAGACCCAGAGGATGACAGTTCGGGCCTGCACGCCGAGGCGTGACCCGGTTCGGACGTGTCACTGCGCCACGCTTCTTGCGACCGAACTAAGCAGCAGCGACCACCCCCCGATCGAGACGAAGAGCAGCAGTTTTATCGGCAGCGAGATCAGCGTGGGCGAGACCATGATCATCCCCAGCGCCATGAGCACCGCCGCCACCGCGAGGTCGATCAGCGCGAAGGGGATGTAGATCAGAAAACCAATCTCGAACGCGCTTTGCAGCTCCGAGGTCACGTAGGCAGGGACCAGGGTGAGCAGAGGGACATCGTCGGGCGTGGCGTAATCCCCCGCGTGGCCAGAGAGGTCCACGAAGAGATGCAGGTCGCGCTTGCGCACCTGCCGCATCATGAAGGCGCGCATCGGGGCTTCGGCGGCCTGGACGGCGTTCTCGAACGAAATCGATTTGGTCAGGTAAGGCTGGATCGCGTTGTCATTCACGGTCTCCAGCGTGGGCCGCATCACGAAGGCCGACAGGATCAGGGCCAGCGCGATCAGCACCATGTTGGGCGGTGTCGTGCTTAGCCCTAGCGCCTGGCGGAAGATGGCCAGCACCACGACGAAGCGGGTGAAACTGGTCATCAGCAAGATCAGCCCCGGCAGGAAGGCCAGCAGGGTGATGATGATAAGCGTCTGGATGTCGAGCGAGAGGACGCCGGTGCCGCCCTGGCCCGTGACGCTCGCCAGAGGAGTTACAAGATCCGCCATGATTTATTGGATGACGAAGGTGGTGATATAGGCACCGAGGAAAGGCGTGCGCCCGAGATCGCTGTCGGCTTGCGAGACGGTGCGATTGGCGAGATCAAGGCTGTCCGTTGTGATCTTGTGCCGGAACTGGGCGGACTGGCTGTCGGGCGACAGGCCCGAAGCCATGATATCGCTGATGATCGCCGACTTGATGATCGGCATGAGCTTGTTGAAATCGTCTATCGCCTGTTTTTTCTCGGTCAGGAAGGACAGCGAAAGCTGGAGATAGACCGAGCCGCCGCCCGCCTCCTGCGAGCCCGGGATCGTGACGACGAATTTTGGGATCTCGGCGAACAGCGCCTTGCCGGCGGCCGGCTTGCTAGGGGGGTTCGGTGCGTTTTTCGCTTCGGCCGGCGCGGTTGTCGCCGCAGCTGCGGGGCGCGCGCGTTCCTTGAGAAAGGCGACGACGCCCAGCCCATCGCCCACGGCCATCGTGCAAAACACGATCACCCCGAGCCCGATCAGGAAATATTTCTTCATTGCGAATGAGCCTTGTTCATGGGGCTTGCTTTGGCCAGTGGGGAAGGAGGCGTGTCACGGCCATTACTCGGCGGGGGCGACGAGGTAGACGCCCGACCGCTGTGGGGCTGAGCGCACGATGATAGCGCTTAGACGGCGATGGGACTCGGCATTCTCGACCGCGACCGAGTCGCCGATTGCCCCGTCCTGCAGCGCTTGGCCCGGGGCAGAGACGACAAGCCCCCCCTGGTTGACGCGCAGCACCACCTGTTGTCCGCTGTGGACCGAGCGGGTCAGGTCGGTCATCGACCGAGTCACCGGTTCGCCCTCGGGGATCGCGCGTGTCGCCTTCACCCCTTCGGCTAGTACCTGCGGGCTAAGGAGCGCGCCGTGCACGTCCGAGAGGGCCACCTCGCGCGACGCTGTGTCGGAGCTGTCGATCACCTCGCCAGCCGCAATCGCGCGCGAGGCCACCAGCGCGACGTGGCGCTTCACGATGCGGACCCCCGCATAGATCGTCCAGGATGGCGAGGGGCAGGTAACGGAGGCGGTGCGGAAGGTGTCATCCTCCGAAGGCAGCCAACTTACGGAGAGCTGCGCCTGGCAGGCGGGCATCATGGCGCCGCCATTGGACATGATCTTGCCCTCCGCACCGTCGAGCTGTGACGCGATCGCGGCGGTAATCGCCGAGGCTGGCTCGAGCGGTGCTGCCTGTGCCGCGCTGCCCGCTAGGAGCATGAAAGCGACGAGAAGCTTATGCCGCATCGGTATGGTCCTCGCGTGCGCCCCCCGAGAGGAGCGTGGCAAGGCTGTCGCCCCCTGCCTCCATCCAGGTCTCGGGCATCTCGAGCAATCGCTCGCGCGCGCTGCTGTCGGGGCCGGTTTCGGTGATCGCCTGAAGCGCCGAAACCCAGCGCGCCACCCCGTCGGAGGAGAGCCGCTTCGTCACCAGTGCGGCGATCTCGGGGGGGATCTCGGCCTCGCGCCCGGCGATCACCCGGCATCCACCGGCCAGTGCGACCCGGATCAAGTAATCGTCGCACCAGTTGGCGCCGGGCGTGGGCCGGAGCAGAACCGAGGCGCCGGTCTCGGAGAACAGTCGCACCCAGTCTTCCTCGAAGATCGGTATCGCCCGCCACGCAACGTTGCCGGGCAGGTCCCGCTTGGTACGTGTGACGAGGGTCCAGGCAACCCGGTCGGCAGTCTGCGCGATCGCCTGCTCGATCCAGGGAACCTCGATGCCGGCCTCCTCGACCCAGAGGGCCACGGGCTTCTCGCGGGCGGGTTTCGGTGTGAACGCCGCCCAGGCCTCACGGTTCAACCGGGGAACCCGCAGTTCGACATTGCGTGCGCCCATCCCGCGCAGCCGTGCTGCGAGCCCGCGCGAGGTGACCACGTTGCGATCGGCCGAAAGAACCAGCGGCCGGCGCTCGGTCGGCGGCAGGGTGGACCAGACGCTCAGGTCAGAGGGGATGTCGCTCACTGTGCCGGGGTGACAGATACGCGAGGTCGGATTGATCCGCACCCAGCGCCGCCCCTGCTGGCGCGCGCGCAGCACCGAGAGCGCATCAATCGGCTCGGAGACGATTCCCGCCTGCAGCCCATCATGCTGGCGGGCAAACCGTGCGGCGTTGATGAACTTAGCGTCATCGGCGGGATCCGAGGTCGTGATGAGCGTTGCGGCATCGTTGTCCACCAGACCGCTGCGCCCCTCGAGCATCAGCGGCGATCCCTTGATCGTCATCGCCGGGTGATGGTGGTGGCCGCGATAGGCGATCGCGCGCGCGGCGGCGACTTCGCAATCCGCCTCGGTGCCGGGATCAGGGATCTCAACCTGCCGATGCGGCGTCCAGAACGCGGCCGACTGCGAGGGGCCATTGGGGTCCGAAAGGCTGGCGCAGAGTTCGGACCAGGTGACAGCCTGTGCATCGAAGGCGATGCCTGCGCGGGCCATGACAACCGGGCCATCCACAGCATCCACCGGTTGTGTGGTCGCGAGCCAGCCGCCCGGCCCGGGCGAGAGCGCCTCGTAGCCGGCCCCGATCCTGGCTTGGGCGCCGAACAGCAGCGGGCCTTTCAGACGCGCCGTGCGCTCGCCATCGCGGAAGAAGGTGAGCGGGGCGATCACGCCCGCCTCGGCGTGAGCATCGAGCAGCGCGGCGAGGGCGCCGAGGATATCTTGGGCCGAAGGGACCGAGATCGGATCGACGATCGCGACATGGTTCTCGGGGCGCAGTTGCATCAGCTGCGCGAGTGTCCCGCCCAGCTGCGGCGCGGTCTTCATGACCGAGACCGAGGGATGGCCCGGCGTGATCTCGGCTGTGACCTGATCCAGAAAATGGGTCATCGTCTCGTCGAGACCCTCATCGCGCAGAAACACGATCCGCGATGTGGTGCCAGTGTGATGAGGCAGCAGAGTATTGGCGGTATTCTTCACCAGATCGGGCGCGATACCGGGGCGACAACGGATGCCAAGCGTCACCGCAGGGTCGGTTTCGAGGACATGGTCGATCACGAACAGACCGGGCAGGGTGCCGGGGCGCGCCGTTGCGGCGATCTGTGCCTGCGCAAGATGGGCCGCTATCGCGGCACGCGCGCTCTCGGTGGCCTCTTCCAGAGGCACGCCGTCGCGTCGCGTGTTCTCGCCGCGCACAAAGAGTGCCTCGGGAATGGTCCCGACTTGCTTTTCCGCGCTGACAAGGCGGATCTGCATGTCCTGCTCCTCGGCGCCCGGATAAAGGCCGGGCCGGAACCCGCCGAGCTCAGCGATTGTTGTGGCCTTGTACCAGACCCAATCCCCGACAAAGCAGGATTCGAGCAGCCGGGACGCGGACATCGCCGGCTTGGCGCGGATCCAGGGGCCACCGGGGCTTTGGGCGATTTCGTCGCAATAGAGTATATCCGCCCCCGAAGTCGCCGCACGCAGCGTGAACCGCGCGATCGCATCCGGCTCCAGCATGTCGCCTGCGTTGATGATCGCGGCGTAGTCGGTGCGTGCCTCGGCCATTGCGGCAAAGAGCGACGCTGTCATCTCCGCGTCGCTCCCGAAATGATGCTCCATGCTCAACCCGTTCTGCGAGAGATCGAATTGCGGCTTCGTTGCGTAGGCGAGTTTGATAGCGGGCGCGGTCCAGTTTTGCGCGATCGAGTCGAGCGTGTCCCGGACCTGCTGCGCGCTCGCGCCTTCTGGACAGGCGATCAACACGCTCACTTCGGGTAGCGTCCCATTTTGCGCACGCAGCGCATCGAGCTGTGCCAGAAGCCGGGTGCGTTCGGCCGGATCGCCGCGCTCGGAGGGGCGCACGGGATGGGCTTTGGTCGCTCTGGCAAGGTTGATCGACCGGCCCGCCGGGGTCGAGACGATCAGGCCGTGGCCGACGCCAGGAGCCGCGCGATTTCCCGAGCGCCCCAGCTCTTCAACGAAACCCGCCAGATCGGCACTGCGCGCGCGCAAATCGTCCCAAGTCTGCGCGTCTGCTTTTTCGTGGATCGCCACCTCAATGTCGCGCACCAACACTGCGAGCGGCGCAAAGAGCCCCGCTGTATCCGCCTCGTCTGAGCGGTTGAGCGCTTTGGTGATGAAATCGACACTGCGACCGCGCGGGGTCTCGATGTTCAGCGTGTCCAACGCCGCGCGCACCGTGGCATCCGCGTCGTTGAGAAGGTCTGGATAGTGAACCCAAGCTCGCGGCACCCCCCGCGCGAGATGCTCGGCCGAGGTGATGTAGCTCGACCAAAGGGCGAGGGCATGGGCGCGGGTCATCTTGTTCTTGGTCGCCTGACTCGTGGCGACGGCGTAGGGCGCGCGATGCGTGTGAATCACCTTTGGGGCGTAGCCGAGATCCTCGGCCGCCCGAAGGTAGAGCGGCAGAAGCCGACACAGGTGCGGGTGCTTCACTGCGACGAGCGGCGCCTCGGCGAATTGGCGCGAGAGGATCTCCGAGAGAACATCACGTTGAAGCTGGATATCGGCGCGTTCGATCCAGCCTTCGGGTAGCGGCGCGAGATCGGCCCAGTAGGAGCTCATCAGATCGAGCACGCGGACGTCGAACCGGATCAGTTCGGTCGATTCGAAGAACCCTTTGGGATTGGCCTCGTTGACCTGAGAGTCGCTTTTGATCTGGACCCCCAGATCGGCCAGCGCCCCGCACAAAGCGGAGGTTCCGCTGCGGTAATAGCCCGCGACGAAGATGGCCTGCTTTTCGGCATTCCGTAGTTCAGACATCGGTATTCCCGTCTCAGAGGTATTTGAACAGCGTCAGCTGCGAGGCGACCGAGAAGGCCTTCATCGCAGCCTGCAGCGCAGAGGTGCGGTCCTGCAGCTCGGTCAGCACTTTCGGAATATTCGCAGAGACCAGATTGCTGGCATCAGTCTGGGCATTGGTGCTGGCCTGAGTATTCGCGTTCGCGGCGGTATTGGTCGCCTGCAAGATGACGCCGACCTTGGCCGATGCGCCGGAAATCTGGTGCTGGTAGCCGGTGAGGCTCCCCAGTGCGTTGCCGAGGATCTGGTGGGTCTGGGCGCGTGCCGCCGGCGTAGAGCCCGGTTCAGCCAGCGCGGTCCGGATCTGCTTGACCAGGTCGAAGATCGATTGCGGGCGGGCCGGGGCAATGGTGAAGCTATCGCCGTTTGCAGGTTGCCCTGAGAACGTGAATTGCACGCCCTCGAGCGTGAGGGTCGTGTCGGCGCCTTCGGTGTCGTCCACCGGGCCGGTCGCGATCGTCGTGCCGCCTGAGGTCGCGGTGTAGCTCTTGCTTCCGTCCGCTAATGTCGAAAAGCCGACCGTGATCGGGCTGGTGCCATCATGGAAGGCCATTGCCGCGCTGGCATCCACAACCCCGCTCGCAACGAGTGTGGATGCCCCTGAATTGCTGCTCGTAGCGGAGACCGAGGCATAGCCGTTGCCGGTCGAGACCTTGGTAAAGATCGACCCGCTTAGCGCGGCATTCACCGTCACACCCGGAGAAATCTCGACCGAGGAGGTGCCGTCATTGCCGACATAGTTGACCGATCCCGACGTGGTCTGGATAAAGGGTTGGGTCTGCTTGGCGGTGCCGGAAAAGACGTAATTGCCGTTGCTGCTTTGGGTGTTTGCCAGGCTGAGGATTTGGTGCAGCCCGGCTTCGACCTGATCGCCCAAAGCATGGAAGTCGGCACCGCTGGTCGTTGCGTTCATGGCTTGCAGCGCGATGCTATTGATGTGGTTGAGCGCAGTCGAGACATCACCCAGCGCGGTGGTTGCGCTGCCCAGCGTCTGCTTGATGTTGACCTGGCTCGCGTTCATTGCGTCGAGCTTCTGGACGGTCGAGTTGTCTTCTTGCGCGCCGGTATAGGCCGCGGGATCTGCCGCGGCTGTGTCGACCTTGCGGCCCGAGGAGAGCTGTTGTTCGAGTTCGGTGATCCGGGTTTCCTGAGCGGTGAAGCTTTGGCCGGACATGGCATAGAACGTGGTATCCATCTGTCGTGGTCTCCTAGATCGCCTGAAGCAGGGAGTTGAACATCGAGTGGGCGGTCGAGATGACCTTGGCCGCCGCCTGATAGGCCTGCTGGTATTCCGTAAGCAGCGTCGCCTGCTGGTCGACATTCACCCCCGCGGCGCGGGTCAGATCACCCTGTGCGTTATTGAGGTTCGAGGCGGTGTTTGAGGCCAGCGTCGTCGCTTGTGCCGAGGCCGCCCCGGTCTCGCCGATCAGCGAGAGCACAGAGCCCTGCATCGAGCCGCCGGGCAGGGCGCTATCGGTCCGGGTCCACAGGTCCGACATCCGCTGCGCGTTCGAACCGCTATTGAGCCCGCCCGGCGTGAGGGTCGCCACGTCGCCTGCGCGGGGCGCGCCGGTCAGGTTTACCTGCCAGTAGTGTCCTGCGGCCGAGCTTGAGGCCGGGTAGGCCACCGCGAGCGTGGTGGCACCGCCAGCGAAGCTCCCGGTCGAGACGGTGGTGCCGCTGGCCTTGTCGATCACGTCATAGGAACTTGCGGTGGTGAATTTCAGCTCCAGATCTCCGCCGAACGCGCTTCCCGGAACGACGGCCGCACCGGTGGCGGGCGCGGTTGTGACCGTGTCCTCACCCTCGTTGATCGTTCCGGCATTGGTGTTGCTCACGGCCCCCGAGCCCGAGATCGTTCCCGCGACCAGAACGTAGGGGTCGGCCACGGCCAGCTCGCTCGGATCGCTGGACGTCAGACGCAATGCGGCGGCCGCGCCGGGATCGGGGGCGATGCGGAAGCTGTCGCCCGGCGCAGGCGTCCCCAAGATTGCGATGTTCATGCCGTTGAGCGTCAGCGGGGTGCTGGTTCCCAAAGCCTGGCTCTGGCCGCTGCCGGGCACTGTCGCGCTCCAGCCCGAGGTGGAATAGCTCAACGTGTAACCTTGGCCGTTGGCGGGCAGAGCGCTGGTATCGGTCACGCTGGCGTTGAGGGTCGCGCTGCCCGTGTTGCTTTGGGCTGGCGTCGCGTTGGGCTGCGGCCGGGAGAAAAGCGCCTTGCCCGCGCTGCCATTTGCGGTCAGGCCCTCGGCCTGCGACTGGTTCACGAGATCCGCGATGGTGCCGGCGATCCGGTCAAGCCGTTTTCCGGCATCGTCCGTGGCCTTGAGCCCCGAGAGTAACCCGCCCAGCGAGCCGCCGCGATCCGACAGGCGCAGGGGTTGTTTGTCGGGGCCTGCGGTCAGCTCCGGTATGTCGTTGATGCTTTGCATATCGAGCGTTTGCGCCCCGGCCTGGTCTACCAGCACCGAGCCGCCGGTCATCACCGCGACCGCGCCGGAGGACCCCAGTGGCAGCGTATTGATGTTGAGAAACGAGGACAGCTTGCCCAGTGTCGCCTGTTGCTGATCTAGAAGCGTCGGTTCCTCGGGTGAGGCCATGAGTTGCTTGTTGATCTTGGCAAGTTCACCAAGCAGCGTGTTGGCCTGCCCGACTTGTTGCGAGATGCGCGTGCCGATCTGCCCGGTCTGACTGGTCAGCGCGCTTGCAGCCGAGTTGAAACCGCTGGCCAGCGCCTGTGCGTTCGCGAGAACCGTGCTGACCTGGGCCGCGTTGGTTGGGTTCGAGGCGAGCGTGCCGAGGCCGGAGAAGAAGGTGCTTGCCGCGCTTTCGACATCGCCGTTGCCGGTGAAGGCCTGATCGATCGCTTTCAGCACGGAGGCGCGGGTGCTGGCCGCGCTGTTGGCAGCGGTGGCTGCGTAGACGTTCGACGCCTCCATCGCGTCCGAGGCGCGGCGCACGAGGGCCGGGTCGACCACGCCGCCGCCCGATTGGCCCGCGCCGCCTGCCGTGGTCTGGATTTCGACGCTGCGTTCGGCATAACCGTCGGTGGACTGGTTCGCGATGTTGCTGCCGACCGTTCCGATGCCTTCGGAAAATGCGTCGAGCCCGGAGAGGGCGGAGGAAATCGCGCTGTTGAGGCCTGTCATGTGTCATCTCCTTCGAGGACGTTTAGGACCGACTGCATGGTCGGCGATTGCGCGGTATCGACGATTTTGCGGGCATAGCTGCTGTCGGTCGCGTAGCCACCGTGCATGAGCGCATCGGCATATTGCGCAACCGAGGTTGTCCCGACCGCATCTGGGTAGACGCGCCGGATCAGCCCGGTATAGGCGGAGGCGCAATGCGCCCCGGAATCGTAGTCTGCGAAGGTCGCCTGCGTGGCTGTCATCACGCCGTCGCGCTCCTCCTTGGTGGACGCTAAGGTGCCGCTCTGGCCGTGAACGGCCTTGATGCCGAACAGGTTGTTGCCCGGCGTCGAGGCGCCCCAGCCGGTCTCGAGCGCAGATTGCGCGAGCAGCGCGACCGGCGGCACCCCAAGTTCTGCCGCGCTTGACTTGATCGCGGGCCAGACCGATTTGGCGAAATCGATCGCGCGGTCGAGATGGCCCGCGGGGGCCGAGTGCGCAGATAGCATCGCGGGATGTGCCGCGAGCGCCTGCAAAGTCGGCGTGGGCGTGGCTGCACCCTGCGTGGCCTCGCCCCCGAGCTGCTCGACGATCTGTTTCGTGAGTGTGGCACTGGTCGTCGCGAACATCTTGTCTGACAGCGCGCGCGTGATCATCCCGTTATAGAGCTGCGAGCCGGTGCCCAGAGAGGCGCCCGAGAACGCCGTCTTTGTCATGCAACTCAACACCTGCTGCCAAAGCAGCGCCTCGAGTTTCTCAGCCTGGGCGACCATTTCGACGCCCTGCGTTCCGGTCTCTGCGGCGGCGGGGCCTTGTGTTACCAGCATCAAACCACCTTCACTTCGGCTTGCAGCGCGCCCGCATCCTTGAGCGCTTGGACGATCGCGATCAAGTCGGTGGGCGTCGCCCCGATCTTGTTGAGCGCGGCCGCGATCTGGTCGAGCGTGGTTGCTGCGGGCAGCGCCACCACCTTGCCCTGCGACTGGTTGGCGCTGATCGAGGCGTTGTTCACGCCAGCCGTCTGGCCTTGCGAGAGCGGATTGGGTTGGCTGACCGCGTTCGTCGCCTGCACCGAGACGGTCAGGTTGCCGTGAGAGACGATTGCGGGAAGCAGTTTCACGTTGCCGCCCATGACGATCGTGCCCGACTGGGCATCAACGATGACAACTGGCGGCGGCGCTTGCGGGGTCACTTGGACGCCAAGAACCCGCGCGATGAAGGAGACATGCGAGATTTTGCCGCGAAGCGTCACCTCTACTACGCCGGGCGAGGTTGCCTGCGCGGTGTTGCCTCCCAGTTGCTTGTTGATCGCGGTGGCGATCCGGTCGGCATTCTCGTAGCTCGGCGTCTTAAGCAGCAGCCGTGCCGAACCGTGTGGCGACCAAGTGGATGTCGCGATCGCGCGCGACATCACCGCGCCGTTGGGGATCCGGCCCACTGTGGGCGTGTTCGAGCGCACCGAGGAGCCGGACTTGGCGGCCGCAAATCCACTTACGAGCAGCGCCCCCTGCGCCTGGGCGTAGATGTGATCGTTGCTGCCCTTGAGCGGCGTCGGGAGCAGCACCCCGCCGGCGAGCGATTTCGCGTTGCCCAGCGCGGCCACTGTCACGTTGAGATCCGAGCCCGGCTCAGAATAGGGGGGGATCTGCGCCGTTACCATCACCGAGGCCACGTCGTCAGGCTGCATGAAGGCTGTTTTTGGTAGGGTGATCCCCTCATGCGAGAGCATGTTGGTGATGGCTTGCTGGGTATAGGGGATCTGGGTCGTCTGGTCCCCGGTGCCCGGCAACCCCACCACCAGCCCATAGCCCACGAGTTGGTTGCTCGGCGCCCCGGCAAGGGTGACGAGTTGCCCGACTGGCTCGGCGCGGGCTGTCGGAGCCGCCAGCGCGAGTCCGATCAGAAGGGTGAATATTTCGAAAGTGTGCTTTGGAGCCATGGGACATGATCTGCGGAGTTGATGTCGCCGATACCGACATATTGGATGTTGGCGTCGGCAAGCTGCGAGGAATCGAGCGTGTTGTTCGGGCCGATATCGCGGGGCCGGGCAAACCCGGTGACCTCGATACCTGTGACGTTGCCGTTGATGTTGACATTGGTGCGCCCGCGCAGGGCCAGCACGCCGTTGGGCTTGATGTCGATGACGACAGCGGCCAGTTCGGTCGTCACCGCGTTCGAGCCGCTGACCGAGCCGCTGCCGGTGAAGGATTGCTTGCTTGAGAGGCCCAGCGAGGGCGAGTAGCCAAGGATATGCGTCCCTGAGCTGTCATAGGTGCTGTCTTTTTTGAGCGCGCCATCGCCCTTGTTCTGCGCCGTCGTCGAGAACGAGACATTGACGGTCACGACATCGCCTTTCTCCCATACGCTCTGGTTGCCATAAAGCGAGCCGGTCGCGTTTGCAGGCACGATAGAGCCGTTCTGCGCGTCGGGCGGGCTCTCGGCTTGCACGGGGAAGGGGGCAGGCTGGACGAAATACCGTTTGGGTGGAGCCTTGGTCGCGCAGCCCGACAGCAAGACAGCGACCGCCGAAGCGGCGGCCGCGAGCTCCCGGATGGGACGTTTTGGGATCATGCGCTTGAGGCCATCGACGAGAGCTCGCTCAGCGTCCGGCCCGCTGCCGAGGCGGCATTGGTACCCAGCTGGTAAGCGCGTTCAGCTGAGATAAGGTTCACCATCGCGTCTACCACGCTCGTGTTGGATTCCTCGAGATGCTTCTGCGAGACCGCGCCAAGCCCGTTCGAACTGGGCGTGCCGGTGACTGCGGCGCCGCTCGAATTGGTTTGGACATAAAGGTTGTTGCCGATCGGCTGCAGCCCCTGCGGGTTGACGAAATTGGCGAGCTGCACTTGGCCAACCTGGGTCGCGTTGGACGAACCCGGCACCGTGACCGAGATCGTTCCATCCTGTGCGATGGTCACGCTCGTCGCATTTGAGGGAAGGGTCGTGCTGGGCAGCACCTGAAAGCCGTCGGCGGTGACCATGTGACCGCTCTGGTCAAGCTGGAAGGCCCCGTCGCGGGTATAGGCGATCTGGCCGTTGGGTTGCAGGACCTGGAAATAGCCCCCCCCCTCGATCGCCATATCGAGCGGGTTGTTGGTCTCTTTCAGGTTGCCCTGAGTGAGCACCGGCACCGTAGCCGCGACCCGCACGCCCGTGCCCATGTTGTAGCCCGAAGGGTAGAGCGTTGTCCCGCTCGAGGCGGCGCCGGGCTGGATATGTTGCTGATAGGTCAGCGTCTCGAATACGGGGTCCGATTTCTTGAACCCGACCGTGTTTACGTTGGCCAAGTTGTTCGAAATGGAATCGATCTTCACCTGCTCGGCAGAAAGCCCGGTTGCTGTAGTGGAAAGTGCGGGAAGCATGGTATCTCCGTCAGGTCATCAGAATTTGGTCGAGCTCGGTTTGGGTCTGGGCCGACTTGCCCATTACCTGCGTCTCGAGCTGGTAGGTCCGTGAGACCGAGATCAGCTGCATCATCGTTTTAACTGAATCCACGTTGCTGCCCTCAAGGGCACCCTGCTGGACCGACGCGCTGGCCGAGGGTTGGGCCGCTGTGCCTTCGGGCAGGCCATAGAGCGAGTTGCCCAACGGCGTCAGACGACCTCCGGTCGGGGTCTCCGCAAGCATCAGCTTGCCGAAATTCTGTGCCTGAGCGCCCGGCGCTCCGGCCGGGATGCCCGAGATCGTGCCGTCATGCGCGATTGTGAGATCGCGAAGCTGCGGCAGGCTGATTGGGCGCCCCGAAGGGCTCAGTACCGGTTCGCCCGAGGCGGTCGTCAGCAGGTTTGCGGCGTTCTGCAAAAGGTGTCCGTTGCGCGTGAGCGCCTGCCCGCCATCTGGGGTCTGCACCACGAGCCAGCCGCCCTGAACCGCCACGTCGAGCGGCGCACCGGTCTCTTCGAGCGGGCCGTCGCTGGTATCGGCGTTTTCCCCCAGCGCGATCACGTCCGCGCCGGGCAGCGGGGCGTCGCCCGCATAGGGAAGCGCCATCGCCTCGGTCTGCTGGGCGGCATAGCCCTGCGTGTTCGCGTTCGCGAGGTTCTGAGCAACCGTCTCGAGACGTTCCGAAGACGTCTCGAGACCGGCCATCGAGGTGTAAAGACCACTAAGTGCCATGCTCAGCTGATCTGCAGTAGTTTTTGGACGTCCTGCTGGGCGCCTTGGATCACACTGGTATTGGCTTGGTAGGCCTCTTGATAGTTGATCAACTCAACCAGTGAGTTCGAGGTCTCCACATTCGATTTCTCGAGCGCGCCTGCAACCAGCGAGCCGTTCACTCCGGCACCGGACTGGTTGACCACCGCGGCGCCGGAATTCGTCGAGGCTTGGAACAGGTTGTGGCTGGTTGGGATCAGGCCCTGATTGTTGATGAAGCTCGCCATCGCCAGCGTCGCAACAGTCTTGGTGCGGCCGTTGGAATAGGAGACGTTGACATCCCCATTCGCGCTGACCTTGGTCCCGGTATAGGCGCCCGGCGCGAAGCCGTCATTGGTCAGCGAGTTGATCGCGAAGTCCTGATTGCTCAGGGCAGTCCCTCCGAAATCGAAAGCGATGTTCGAGGGGGCCGCGCCATTGCCCCAGTTCACGTTCAGCGTCGCCTGAGCACCAGAGGTGAGCGTGCCGTCGTTGCCGAAGGACAGGGTGGTGAGTGCCTGCGCCGAGCCCACGGTCGTGCCCGAGGCCGCCTCGGGCTGGGCATAGATCGACCAAGGGCTCGGAGTGGTGGCCGAGGCCGAAGCTGCCTGACGTGCAAAATAGAGCTGGATACGGTTGGCATTGCCCAGCGAGTCAAAGGCGGTGACCGAGGTTGCCTCGTCGAACGTGTTCGAATCCGTCGGATCGAAGGGGGTGGCATTCACCGGGTCGGCCGAGTTGAGCGCCGCGTTCAGGCTGATCTGCGCGCTAGCTTGGGCCGGTTCGGGCGAGGTCGAGATAGAGACCGGGCCAAGCAACCCGTCCGCCTGTCCGTTAGCCTTGATGCCGAAGCCCTGCACCGCAGAGCCGTTGCCGTTCTGAAGCTCGCCGGTCGGGCTGAGCTGGAACCCTCCGTCGCGGCTGTAGCTGGTCGTGCCGTTTTTCTCGGTAATGAAGAAGCCGTTGCCCTGAATAGCGAGATCAAGCGCGTTACCGGTGCTCGTCAGGTCGCCTTGCGAAAAATCCTGAGACGTGAAGCTCGCGGTCACGCCTTGGCCGACGCCGTCGCTGCCCCCCGCGGGATAGGTGTCGGAGAAATGCGCAGTGCCTGACTTGAAGCCGACAGTGCTGGCATTGGCGAGGTTATTCGAGACGACATTGAGGCCGGTTTGGGCACCAAGAAGACCGGAAAGGGCGGTATTGAGTGACACTGGGTTCAGCCTCCGAGAACACTTACGATTTGCGATAGATCGACCGGCTGGGTGGCACCGGCGAGCGAAAGGGTGGGGGCGCCACCGGACAGGTTGACGGTCCGGACAGTCGCGTTGTGATAGGTGGTTGCGGCGACCTCCGAAGAGCCGGACGTGGCCGCGACATCGTAGGCGTAGGCGTAGCCCGCGCTGCCACCGGTCCAGCTAAAATTGCTGAGGCCCGCAGGCAGGTCGTGCAGCGTCAGCGTGTGCATCACCTTGCCGCTCGCGGGGTCGGTGATCTGCACCTTCACCGTGCTGGCCGGTCCCGAGAGGCTGAAGCCGCCCGTCACCGTGCCGTCGGCATTGGCCACCGCGCTTGAGCCGCCTGCCACGGCCACCGTCTTGCCGATCAGGTTGGACGCCTGCCCCAGTTCGGCCGCGCCGGCAATGGCGCCGAGCGAGTCGACCTTGGCGTTGAGCGCGTTGATCCCGCTGACAGTGGAGAGTTGGGCGAACTCGTTTGCGAGATCCTGCGGCTTGGTCGGCGAGGTCGGATCCTGATTCTGCATTTGGGCAGTGAGAAGCTTGATGAAATCGGCCTGCGTCAGGCCGCTCAGTCCGGCGCCGTCGGCTCCGGACGTGGCCGGAGCGCTGCTGGTTCCTGCAGCGACACTTGCAGCGGCGGAGGTGTTGGTCATGGCGGTTCCTCGTTCCCGATCAGTCGATGAAGCTTTGCAGCATCGCTTGGTCCAGCCGCGTCGATTGCTGGAGGACCGCGATCTGGGCCTTGTAGCTTTGTGTGGTGCTGATCAGGTCGGTCATCTGCTGCACCTGATCGACATTGGATTGCTGAACGTATCCCTTGTCATCCGCGTAGGGGTTGCCCGGGTCGTAGACCAGCTTGGGCGGCGCGTCGCTTTCGACCACTTCGGCCACGCTCACGCCTGCAGCGGGCGAGCCTTGCAGCACCGGCTCGGCTTTAAAGACGGGTTCGCGGGCTCGGTAAGGCTCGCCGCCGGGCGTCGTGATCGAGTCTGCGTTGGCGACATTCGACGCGATCAGGCTCAGGCGTTCGCGATTTGCCAACAAGCCGGAGCCGATAATGGTTGAGACGTCGGGAATGGGGCCAGTCATAAGGTCAGATACCGTTCGGATTCGGGCGCAGCGCGGTGATCAAATCCTTTGTGGATTGATGCAGATAGGTCACCTCGGATTTCATCGCATTTACGTTTTTCAGGGACTCGAGTTTCTCTGCAGTCAAAGAAACATCATTCCCGTCGAGATTAGATGGATTGCCCGCTTTGTATTGAACTTCCCCAAGGCTATTAATTCCCGATTTCAGCGCCGAAGACAGGCTGTTTTCAAAATCGATATCAATTGCGTGATATCCTGGAGTATTCGCGTTTGCCACATTCGATGCGATGAGGCTTTGACGCTGTTCACGCAACGTCAGGTCTGCCTGGGCAAAAGAAAGAAATACAGGGCTACCAGCGGCCATTTTAACTCACATTCTTAGGTTGTGGTGGACGTTATTTCAGCCTGCGCCTAGCCGCAATGTGCAAAGATGTAACAAATGCGTGCGGTCGTCGTGATCTTAAGAAAATTCAGTAAAAACAATTGTATATATGAATATATACTCATTTTCTGGGGTGTGTCTTTTCGGTAACGTTTCAAAATTTCACACACGTTTAACGTTTAAACGATACCGTGAGTTGACCAGTATGGCTCAATGCCATTAGAGGGCATCCCAAACGTAAACGCGCGAGGATTCCGATGTCTGTATTGCCTCTATCTTTAATTGGCTTTTCGAACGGACATTCCGTTACCGAAAAGGCGTCGGACGGTGCGAGCGGAGCATCCTTTTTAAAAACTGTAGAATCGGCTCTCAATGCTGTGAGTGATGCTCAGAGTTCTGCAACGTCCGCAGAAAATGCGGTTGCTGCGGGCAAGCCCGGTGCGTCGCAGGCAACTGCTCTGGTTCTCTCCGATCGGGCTGAAATTGGGTGGAATGGCGTGGTGGCTGTGAGAAACGAGGTCGTTTCGGCCTATCAAACGCTCTCTAATATGCAGATCTGACGGACAATATGACTTTAAAGGATGCGCGGGCGTTTGGTTCGAACCTGTTAGCCCGGCTTAAAAACCTACCGCTTTCCATAACGCTCGTCGTGGCAACAGTCGTGCTCGGCATCGCCGTTCTGGCGGCGTTCGAGTTTTCAGGCGAGCGCTACACCGTTCTGTTCGACGGGCTGTCGCCTGCGCGCGGCGGCAAGGTGATCTCCGCGCTCCAGAAAGAGGGTATCCCATATCGCCTGAGCCAGGATGGAAACGTGATCTCGGTCCCCGAATCCGATTTCGGGCGCGCGCGGTTGCGGTTGGGCGTGGCGGGGCTGCCTGAGACCGGCAGCGAGTCAAGCTGGCAGGCGCTTGAGAAGTCATCGGTCACCACCAGCCAGGCCGCCACCCAAGCGTTGCAGTTGCAGGCCACCGAACACAGCTTGCAGGAATCGATCACGGCGCTGTCGGGAGCGAGCCAGGTGCAGGTGCTGCTGGCCGAACCGAAGGATACGCCGTTCCTCGCCGATCAACCGCGACCGAAGGCTTCGGTGATCCTGACTGCCCCTCCCCAGGCGGACCAGGCTATCGGCATGGCGATTGCCAAGGTCGTGGCCGGCGCAGTGCCGGGGCTGGACGAGGCGGATGTCGTCGTGGCCACCAGCGGCGGCATGATTCTTTACCCTCAGGGCGATGTCGGCGATATCGCGCAGCAGCTCGCCGTGTTGAAGCGGATCGAGGCGGCTCAGGAGGCCAAGATACGCAGCCTGTTGGCGCCGATCCTCGGGGCGGGGAACGCGCGCGTCACTGTCTCGGCAGATATTGATTTCGCCGCGACCGAGGAACAGTCGGTTCGTTACGGGCCCAATTCCGTCTTACGCTCAAGCGACGAGCAGTCGCAGACGCGCAACGGCAAGGATCCTGTCGCGATGGGGATCCCTGGGGCGCTGTCGAACCAGCCGCCGGGCAAGACCACCGCGCCGCTGAATGCCAATGGTCAGGGCGCGCAGCCCGCCAACGGCCAGCCGCAGAGCGCGTCGCAACATACCCAGAAGGACTTCGTCGTCGACAAGACCTCGACAACCCGGCGGCCTGCTGCGTGGTCGGTCCGTAAAGTCAGCGCATCGGTGGTGGTGAACAAGGCCGCACTTGGATCGACGAGCCTCGACCAGCTCAAGGCGATGATCGGCTCGACCATCGCGGGACCAGTGGGCCAGATTCAGGTAACGAGCGCGAATTTCGTAACCGGAGCCGAGGCTGTCGCGCAGGCGCCTGACGCGCAGATGTCGCTGATCGTGCAGGCTGGGTTGCTACTCGTCGCGGCCCTAGGATTCCTGTTCGGCGTGGCGCGCCCGCTGGTGGGCTGGTTGCGCAAGCGACCAGTGCGGCCTTGGGCCCCGGCACCAGCCCCCGTGGTCGCGATGCCCAAGCCGGCCCTCGAGGACAGTATGGACGTCGTGCATCTAAAGCGGATCGCCGAACAGGTGGGCGAGGCTGGCAAGGAGCGACCTAAGGCGATGGCCGGCGTGTTGCAGAAATGGCTGTCGGGAGATGTCCCGAGCCTCCAACCGGAGGAGGACGGCGCATGATCGAGCCGGATAGCGGGATGAGCGGGGCAGCGATGGCTGCCTATGTTGTGATGTCGATGGATGAAGAGGCCGCGACACAGGTACTGCGCCACATGGACGAGGCCTCTATCGGCATTCTGACCGCCGCAATGTCGGAGATGCACGAACCTTCCCGCGACGAGGGCGTGCAAATCTATGCCCGGCTGATGGCGGAGCTCGAGGCTGGCGGTGCGATAGCATCAGGCGGTTTCGATGCCTTCGAGTCGCTGCTGTCGCGCGCATTCGGGGACAAGCGCGCCCATGACATGCTTGAGCGGATCATTCGCACCAGAACTTCCGATCTCGACATCCTCTCGAAGATTGACGGACGAACCCTTGCCGATCAGGTCAAGGACGAACGACCGCAATTGCTGGCCGTGCTGCTGGGGCAGATGACTCGCTCGGCCGCAGTGGAGTGTCTCAACGCCTTCGATGAAGAGCTGGCGACAGACCTGATCCATCGCTATGCGCGGCTCGAAACGATCCCCAGTGTCGCGCTCGCCGAGTTGAAAAGCATGCTCTCGGACCATCTCGGCACGCAGATCGCGACACAGGCCAGTTCGACCGGGGGCGTGCGTCAGGCCGCTGACCTGCTCAACGGTATGAGTGCCGGTGCCGCGGAACGGGCGCTGTCGCGGATTCGCGAAGAGGATGCAGATCTTGCGGACCAGATCCGCGCGAACATGTTCACCTTCGACGACCTGCTGGGGCTGCCGGACCACTTCCTGCAACAGGTCATCTTTGAGGTCGGGCCCGAGCGGCGTTCCCCCGCGCTGCGTAGTGCCACGGAGCAGACCCGCGAGCGTTTCTTCGCGAATATCTCGCGCAAGGATGCGGCGATCCTCAAGGACGATATCGAGAACGGCCCGATGGTGAAGCGCGCGGATTCGCAGGCTGCCCAGCACGAGTTCGTCGAGGCGGCGATGCGACTGTCGCGAGAAGGTCGGATCTCGCTCAGCAACGAGGAAGATATGGTATGACCCGGACCCTGACGCACGCTCTCCTTCCGTCCAGCGCGGCCGTACCGGTTGACCGGGCCGCCCGCGCAGATGCGCATCAGGCGCGTGCCTTTGACTCGGCCTGCTCCGAGGCCTGTGCCGTGCCCCGGACTGGCGCGCGGGACGATCACACCCGAACGGATCAGGGAGCCGATGTGGAGCGCGCGGGCGCGACGTCGAAAGAAGCGTCGCCGGATGCGCAGACACAGAGCGACACTGCGCTGGTGACAGGGGTTGAGGAAACAGCGCGGGATGACGCCCGTCCGATCGCGTCTCGTGACGCGAGTCGTGTGGCTGATCGCAAGGATATCTCGTCGCTGGACACGATGCTCGCACGGGCCGCCCCTGGTTCGGGACCTGCGGCTGCGGCGACGACAGTAAAGAGCGACAAGGCGAGCTCGGTGGGTGAGCCGGGCGCGCAGCAGGCGCATGCGATCCCTTCAAACCGGAACGCCACGTTGCCGCCCCTCCCCCGCGATGTGGACACGACGCCGGTGAAGCCGGCACAGGCTGAGGATCTCGCAATGCGGGCGGTCTCGATCGCCCCTCGCAGACAGGCCGCAGAGATCGGCGCCGACGGGATGGATCGGTCTGCGCCCGGTGCGGAACAGCTACGCGCGCCGGGGGGGCGGCGCATGCATGATGACAAGCGTCATGACCCTGCCGTGGATGTGATGCCGACCCAGTTGTCGATTCCGCACGGCATCCCGCAAATCCTGCCGCAGCCTGTGACGCCGCACAGCAACCGCGAGACGGAACGCGACGCAGGCGCCGTCGCTGCGCTGGCCGCATCCTCCGCGCCCCAGCCCGGCGCGCTCGGCCCAGTGACCGGACTGGCCCCTGTCCAACCCCTTCCGACAGAGCCCGAAACCCAGCCGCAATTGCTGCATTCCGCGCTCTCTCTGGCCTCGGACGGGGGTGGCTCGGCCAAGATAACCTTGCATCCGCAATCTCTGGGCACCGTGGTGGTGCGGGTGGACGTGACTGCGCAGGGGGTGACGCACATTCACCTGAGCGCCGAGACCGATGCCGGCTACCGCGCGCTCGCGGCGGAGACGGGGCATCTGGCTCAGAAGCTTGCGCAGGGAGGTCTGAACGTGGGCTCGGTGCAGGCCGCGATGGCGGGCATGCCGGGCGGCACCAATGTACTGACGCCGCAGCCCGGAGTGGCGGGGGGGGCTCAGGCGCCCCAGTCCGGATTCGCCGATGCAGGGGGCGCGGGCGGTTTCGCAGGCGATGCGCAGCACCAGCATGCAGGGGGCGACCAGCATCGGCCGCACCCGCAAGACACCCCGTGGGAGGCGCCTCTTCCGCCTGCAGGAGAGAGCGACGACAAGACGGTGAAAGCCTATGCCTGACACCCCCGAATTCGAGCCCATCGACCTGATCAACCCGACCACGGTCTTCGTCAATCGTCTGCCCGACATGTCGGGCGTGGTTGAACGCTTGTTCCGCTATTTCCGGACGCAGCTGTTTCAGGAATTTCGGTTCGGCGTCGAGATCCAAGAGGGCAAGTTCCAAATCGTCAACCACGACGCTTATCTCGCGCCGCGCGACGGTTACCACCTGTTCGCCATCCTCAACCTCTCGCCGATCCGGGGGCTGTCGCTGGTGACGTTGGACGGTGCGCTTCTGGCCGCGTTGGTCGATGACCTGTTTGGCGCCGATGCACCCGCGCCTGAAGACAAGCTGCAGCCGCAGATCTCGAACATGGAAGCCCGGATCGGCCGCCGGCTGATTGAAATGATAGGGCCTGCGATCAGTGCCGCCTTCCAACAGTATTTCGTGGTCCAGCCCGAGGTCGTGCGCACCGAAGGCTTCGCCGCTCTGGCCTCGGTGGGCGACGCGGTCGAGCCGTTCTGCAAGATGTCGGCCCAGGTCAGCTTGCCTGCGGGCGGCGGGACGATCTCCATCGCGATTCCCTATCGCGGGCTGGAACCCTACCGTGAGATCCTCGGCTCGCCTGCTGGTGGCCAGGCCGAGCTGGAGGCACGCAGTAGGTGGACCGACCACCTGTCCGAGGCGATCGAAGAGGTTCCCGTCGAGATCGGCTTCGAAATCGGTACGGTCTCGATGTCGGCGGGCGGTTTGTCCGCGCTGGCCGTGGGCGACATGCTTCCATTGACCTTCCATCGCAATGCCCGCGCGGTGATCGGCAAGACCACGATCGCAGACATTTCCTATGGGGCTGTCGGCCCGAATTACGGAGTTTTCTTTGAAAATGACCAACAAAAAAAATGAGCCCTCCGATCAGGCGCCGGTTCAGGTCGATCCGCTTGAGCCGCCGGTCGACACCGCAGGCGCTGCGCGTGCGATCCCTGCAACCACGGTCGATTCCGTGCGCGTGACCATGGTCGTCGAGATCGGTCGCGTGAACATGACGATCAAGGAACTGCGCGGCACCCGGCAGGGCACGGTGATCCCGCTCGATCGTGCAATCGGCGAGCCGATAGACATTCGTGCCAATGGTAGCCTGATTGCGCGAGGCGAGGTGGTCTCGACCGAGGGCCACAAATACGGCATCCGGGTAACGGAGATCGTTGGAACGGACGACTCGGATCATCCGGCATGACGGTGCCGGACTGGTTCAGCTTAGGCGCTGTGAACACCTTCCTCGCCATCGCGGGGCCGGCGCTTGCGACCTGCCTACTGCTTGGCGTTGGTGGCGCGATTTTGCAGACCACGACCCAGGTTCGCGAGGCTGCGCTGGGCTTCGTGCCCAAAGTGATCGGGCTGCTGGTCCTCGTGGCGCTCGGCGGCGGCATGATGCTGCGCTTTGCCGAGAACTATACCACCCATGTTTTCCAATCGATTCCCGAAATCGTTCATGCCCACGCCAGCCGTTAAGCCAGCCATATCACTTCCGCGGCCGTCGATAACCTCGTGGCTGGCCGGCCCCGCCATCGTTGGCGCGGTGCTGACGATGTTGATTGTGCCTCTTTCGCCCCTGGCGATCTCGTTGATGTTTGCGGTCAATATCGCCGCCGGGCTGGTGATCCTGGCCGCCGCGATCTATGTCACCGAGGCCTCCGATCTGCTCTCCTTCCCCTCGATCCTGTTGGCGACCACGCTGATGCGACTGGGGCTGAACGTCGCGACGGCCCGTGCGATCCTGCTCAACGGCTATACGGGGCCGGGGGCGGCGGGCTCGGTCGTCGAGAGCTTCGGTCGCCTCGTCGTGGGCGGCAATTACGTGATCGGGATCATTATCTTTTGCATCCTGATCGTGATCAACTTCGTGGTCATCACCAAGGGGTCGAGCCGGGTCGCCGAGGTCTCTGCGCGTTTCATGCTCGACTCTCTGCCCGGCCGTCAGATGGCGATCGACGCGGATGTGAATGCCGGCACGCTGAGTGCGAAAGAGGCCGAACGGCGGCGCGGTCAGCTGCGCGCCGAAGCCGATTTCTTCGGCGCAATGGACGGCGCGTCGAAATTCGTGCGCGGCGATGTGGTCGCGGCCATGGTGATCCTTGTCGTCAATCTTGTGGGCGGGCTGTTGGTGGGGATGCTCCAGCACGGGCTGCCGCTTGCGGTCGCGGCGCAAAGCTACACGCTGCTCACGATCGGCGACGGGGTGGCGGCCCAGATCCCCTCGCTCACGATCTCGATTGCTGCCGGTCTGATCGTGACGCGGGTGTCCAACGGCCAGAACATCTCGAACCAGATTGTTGGCCAGATCTCCAATCATCCCGAGGCTATGCTGGTCGCGGGTGCGCTTTTGCTGATCCTTGGGCTGGTGCCGGGCATGGCACATCTACCCTTCCTCGGCTTCGGCGCGATCTTGGGTGCGACGGGACTGCGCGGGGTGCAACGCAAGCGGCGTGCGCAGGAGGCGGAAACCGCCGAGCCTGCTCCCGCGGCGGCCGACCAGAAGCCGGCTGCGGTCGATGTCTCGAGCGTCCAGACGGTGGATCCATTTGGCCTAGATATCGGCTTTGCGCTGGTGCCGCTAATCGGCGAGCAGGCTCCGGGCAAACCGACCCTGATGACCCGGCTGACTGCCATCCGCACCCGCTTTAGCAAGCAGATCGGCTTCGTGCTGCCCAATATCCACATCCGCGATTCCGAGCAGGTCCGGCCGCAGGAATACCGCTTCGTCATCCGCGGCGGCGTGATTGGCCGCGGCGAGGTCTTTCCCGGCCAGATGCTTGCGATCGAGACCGATAACATCATCGACCGGATCTCCGGCGGGCGGCCCGCGAAGGAGCCCGTCTTCGGCACTGACGCGCTCTGGATTGGCGAGGCGATGGTGGCCGATGCCGAGACCGCTGGTTACACCGTCGTTGATCCCTCGAGCGTCATCGCGACGCATCTCGATGCAATGCTCAAGCGGCATGCCTGGGAGATGCTCGGCCGCGGCGAAGTCGAGGAAATCGTCGGCCATTACGCGCGCAGCCATCCGAAGCTTATCGAGGACCTGCGTGCGCGCTACCAGATGGGGATGGTGCGTCAGGTGCTCTCGGGTCTGGTCGCCGAGATGGTCCCGATCCGCGATTTCGAACGGATCGCCGAGGCCATGGTCGATGCGCCGGAAGCCGCAACGCGCGATCCGGAAATGTTGCTTGCCGCCGTGCGCCAGCGGATCTCGCGGCTTCTCATCGCGCCCTATCTGGGCGAGGGGCAGGTACTTCAGGTGCTCGCGCTCGACCCCGAATTCGAGGGGATCGTGATCAAGTCGATCGAGACAGCGCGCGCCCAGAACAGCTCTGCGATCTCCGAGCCGGGCATCATGCGGATGCTGCGCGCGGCTGCCGCCTCGGGCAAAGAGCTGGCGGCCTCGCGGGGCGTCAAGCCGGTGCTCGCCGTGCCTGGGTCTTGTCGCCGGGCGATCGCGCGCGTGATTGCAGACAGCTTCGCGGTGATTGCGCTCGAGGAGATCCCTGATAACCAGCCCACGACCGTGCTCGGCGTGATCCGCCCGCCCGAAGAGGCCGCACAATGAGCGCCCCGCAGCAAGACCCCAGTCCGGGCGTTCCCGAGCCCGAAGAGGTGCTGGTCCAGAGCGGTAAATGGATCACGCGCACCGCGTGGCGGCTGCATGGCCGGATGCCCTGGGCCGAGGTGGACGACATGGTCCAGACCGGTGTGTTGACCGCGCTTGAGCTGCGCGACCGCTTTGATCCCGCGCGCGGCGTGCCCTTCCCGGTCTTCATCAAGCCACGGGTGCTGGGCGCGATGATCGACATCTCGCGCCGTGCGGGCTCGATAAAGCGCCGCGAGGAGGCCTATGTCGCCGAGAGCGAGAGTGTCACGCCCGATGACGCGCTTGACCTGATCATCGGTTGCGAGAGCGCCGATATCCTCGCAGAGGAAATCGAAAAGCTACCTGAGGATGAACGCACAGCGATCTCGCTGTTCTACCTTGAGGAGCTTCGTAACAAGGATGTCGCGGGGATCATGGGGGTCACGGAAGTGCGCGTCGTGCGCTACCGCGAACGCGCCCTCACGCGCCTCGCTGCGGCAATCCATCAAAGGACCTTCATGACCGACCAACAATTCGAAGAAACCGCGGGAGAGAGTTTATGAGTGCCATTCTGGGAATTCTCCTCGGGATATCCGCGATCATCCTGACCAGCCAGCTCGAAGGCGACCCGTTGCTGGCGCTCTTCAAGGTCGATGCCGCCGTCATCGTGTTCGGCGGGTCGATCTCGGCATTGCTCGTGCATGCTGAATGGCGCTCGATTGTGAACGCGGTCAAGCAGGCAAGCTGGCTCGTCAAACCGCCGCCAACCGATACCGTGAAGCTGATTGGGGACATGTATGATTGGGCGGGCATCATGCGCAGCTCCAGTGCGCTCGCGCTTGAGGATGCCGCCGATGAGGTCGACGATCAGTTCCTTAAGGTCGGACTGGGTCTGATCGTGGCTGGCCAGAGCTACGAGGAGGTGCGCGACGTTCTCTATACGCTGGGCGATATCGAGGATCGCGAGAATGGCCAGGGCGGCGAGATCTGGGAGGCTGCCGGAGGCTACGCGCCCACGATCGGCGTGCTGGGCGCCGTGTTGGGGCTGATCCACGTCATGCTGCGGCTTAACCATCCCGACGAACTCGGTCCGGGGATCGCTACCGCCTTCGTCGCAACGATCTACGGGGTGGGGGCGGCAAACCTCGTCTTTTTCCCGCTCGGCAACCGTCTGAAAGCGATCGCGGGCGGGCGTACGACCTATCGCGAGATGGCGACCGAGGGGCTGTTACAGCTTTCGAAGGGGACGACCAACCCGATGCGGCTGCGCGAGCGGCTTGAGAACATGCTCGAATCGCGTCGCCGTTCTGGCCTTGACCAAGAGACCGAGGCCGAGGGTGAGAACGTACAGGACCAGAAGGCAGGCTGATGGCACACAGAAGCGGTGACTTCCGCCGATCGCGGCGGGATACGGGGCACAAGCCGAACCACGAGCGCTGGATGATCTCGTATGCGGATCTCCTGACGTTGATGCTGGCGCTGTTCATCGTGCTCTATGCGACCTCGGCGCAAAATACGTCGAAAATGAATGCGATGGCGTCGAGCATGATGGTTGCATTCTCGGGCACGCCACCGTCGCTGATCCAGAAACCGTCTTCGCCGCATGGCCCCAAAAGTCAGCTTCCGAAGGCCAAGACCCTTCCGGTCGAGGCACCGCCAATGCCCAAGACGCCTGCAGTTCCGCAGAACGTCCATCATCTGGACAAGGTGTCGTCGCTGCCGGTTGACCGATTGACGCAGCAGGAGCAGCGCGACCTCCAGCCTTCGATCAAGGCGATCAAAGCGTTGCGCGATAAGCTTCATTCGCTGTTGCAGCCTGAGATCAAGGCCAAATCGATTTCCATCGATTCCACGCCACTTTCCATCAATATCCAGCTCAACGCGAAGATCTTGTTCGGCAATGGGGCGGCCGATTTGACAAAGGGGGCGGTCAAGATACTCACGCCCCTGGCTCAGACGCTCGGCGCGATCCCGAAAGGCTATCGTATCTCGATTCACGGCTATACCGATAACCAGCCGATCCACACCAAGGAGTTCCCGTCGAACTGGCAATTGTCGACGGCGCGCGCGCTCAGCGTGGTGCTGTTGTTCGTGGACAATGGCGTGGCCGGTGAGGCGCTTAGCGCCGAGGGGTTCTCAAAATACCACCCGATCGCGAGCAATGACACCGCGCAGGGACGCCAGCAGAAC
This sequence comes from Thioclava arctica, assembly GCF_040892615.1. Classification (NCBI taxonomy): domain Bacteria; kingdom Pseudomonadati; phylum Pseudomonadota; class Alphaproteobacteria; order Rhodobacterales; family Paracoccaceae; genus Thioclava; species Thioclava arctica. The sequence goes on along the minus strand of NZ_JBFRYC010000014.1, from coordinate 5,844 downwards.
CGCCGCGTCTCGATCGTGATCTCCGCGCCCAAGCCGGGGCAAGAAGGCCCGTCCGCGCAGTCCGGCGACCCCGCCAGCAAGCCTGCGCCGGAACGTAGCGGGCTTTCGACATCGGTCGGGAACACGGCGGGTCCGGAGGCGGGGCCGCCGAAACCACCCCCCGCGGGTATCTCTGGTCCCGCGGGCGCGCTTGCGCCGGACCCGGCAGCAAGACCGATCATCAAGCCGAAGCCAGGGCAGGGGAGCCCGGACCAGACACCGAAATCACAAGCAACGGCGGACGCGAAGCATGGCTAAGACGAAACAAAAAGGCGCAGGAAAGACCGCCGACGCTCCCGCCGCCCAACGGCCGATCCGCCCCTTCTTCGCAGGTGTCAGCATTGCGTCGCTCTGGGGGGCGCTCCATGTGCCGGTGTTCCTGCGGGTCATGATGATTGGTGGGTTCGCGGCGAAGCTGTTGGCCATCGCCATCGTCGCGAGCGGTGTCCTGATGGCGCTGATGGAAGCCGCAGTTTTGGTAGGGCGTCAGCTGCCGCAACTGCGGGAGGCCCTGTCGAGGTTGCCATGAGACACCCCTTTCGCATCCTGTCCGCGCCCGAACCTCCCGCCGAGACGCCTGAGGGCGAGGCCTTGGAGCAAAGCCTTCAACGCCAGCGCGCGGACGCGGCCGAGGCCGCTCGAGCAGCCGAGGCGGAGGAGCGCGCCCAGCTGCGCAAGAACGCCGCGCAGGAGGGGTACGAGGAAGGGTTGCGGCGAGGTCGTGCCGAGGCGCTCGAGGCCATCGAGGGCGCGATTGGCCCGGCGGTGGAACGGTTGCAGGCGGCCACCGAGCGCCATGATCGCGAATGCGACGCGGTGCGCGCAGCAATGGCGCGAGCCGCAATCACCCTTGGCCAGACCCTAGCCGAGACACTCGTGGGCGTCCCCCGGCCCTTCGACCGCGAGTCGTTGCTCGCGGGGATGCTCGAAGAGGCCCGCGAGGAGGGCGTGCAAGAAGCCACCTTGGTTTGCCGCGCCGCTCCGGAGACGCTGGCTGAGATCGGGCAAGCCTTTCCCGATGCGCTCACGATGCGCGAGGACCGCGAGATGCGGCCAGGGGGCTTTGTGATCGAGCTGAACGATGACGGGGCCACTATCAATCGCTGGGATGCCTCGATCGAGCGCATGGAGCGGGTCATCCGTGAGCTGAGCTCCGATGTCTGAGACTGCGCGCGAGATCGAATTGGCCGCGCAGGCGTGGCTGGCAGGCCATCTGCCGAGGCTGGAGCCGTCCGAGCGCAGCGGCGCGGTGCTGCGCACCGAGGGCGAGCTGATCACGGCGAGCAATCTTGCAGTGCCGATCGGCTCGCGCTGCACGATCGCCACAAGGGTCGGCCCGATCGGGGCCGAGGTGGTGGGCTTTGACGGGCGCCTCACGCTTCTGATGGCGGATCGTTCGCTCAAGGGGTTGCAACGCGGCAATCGGGTGACCGCCGTGCCGGGTGGCGTCTCTGTGACGGTGGGCGCGGGGCTTCTGGGCCGGGTGCTCGACGCCTATGGCAACCCTCTCGATGATCGACCGCCGCCTGCGACCGGGCAGAGCTGGCCGCTTGAGGGGGTGCCGATAAACCCGATGCATCGTCAGCGTCTGACACAACCGCTTGACGTGGGCGTGCGCGCGCTCAACGGGTTGACCACATTGGGCCTCGGGATGCGCACGGGGCTTTTTGCGGGCAGTGGCGTGGGCAAGAGTACGCTTTTGGGGATGATCGCGCGCCATGCCAAGGTGGATTGCTGCGTTCTGGCGATGATCGGCGAGCGTGGGCGCGAGGTGCGCGAGTTCATCGACGACCACTTGGGTGAGGCGCTTGCCCGATCTGTCGTGGTGGTCAGCGCCGCCGACACGCCCCCGCTCGCGCGGATGCTGGGAGCGCAGCGCGCGGCCTCTATCGCGGAAGGATTCCGCGCCGAGGGGCGGAACGTGTTGCTGCTGGTGGATTCGCTTACGCGTCTCGCGATGGCGGGCCGCGAGATCGGGCTGTCGGTGGGCGAGCCGGCCGCGACACGCGGCTACCCGCCTTCGGTCTTCGCCAAGCTTGCGAGCTATGTCGAGCGCGCCGGGATGGGCGGGCCGGGGCAGGGCTCGATCACCGGGCTCTACACCGTGCTCGTTGAGGGCGATGACCATGTTGGCGACCCAGTGGCCGATACCGCGCGCTCGGTGCTTGATGGGCATGTCGTGCTTTCGCGGCGTATGAGCGAGGCCGGGATCTACCCGCCCGTGGATATATCGATGTCGCTCTCGCGTCCGATGCCCAGTCTTGTCGAGCGCGATCACAACGCGGCCGCGATGCGCTTTCGTTTCCTGTGGTCGCGCCTGCAGGAGAAGCGCGAGCTGGTCGATATCGGGGCCTATGCGCCCGGCCGCGACACGGTGCTTGACGATGCGCTTGCGCGTGCGCCGCAGATGGAGGCATTCTTGCGGCAGGGCTCACACGAGAACATCCCGCTGGGCGACGCCGAGGCGCGGCTGCGGGAGATCCTGTCATGACGCTCTCGCACAAAACCCTGCGCTTGCTCACGGTACTCTCGAATCGCGACAAGATTCGCGCCGAACAGGCGACGGCAGAGGCCGCGCAACGTCTCGCCGCGCTCGACAGGCAATCGGCGACTCTTTCGGGCTATGTCAACGGCCTCTCGGAGCGGCTGGCGGAGGCGGGCACGCGCAGCGGGATCGAGCTGCGCGCCTATGCGCAGTTCATCGAGATGGGGCTGCGGGCGCGGGCGCAAAACGAGCAAGCGATCAGGGCCGGGCAGGCGGCGCAGACGGCCGCGCTCGACACGCTGGCGAGCGCCACCGAGAAGCACAAGTCGCTTCTACGCGCTGTGGAGCGGGGGGAGGCCGCCGCCGAGATCCTCGCCGAGCGCACCTCCGAGCGGCGCGAGTGACAGCCTATTCGGGCGGCATCCCAGTCGCCTCGAGCGCATCGGGGAAACGCGGGTGCTCGGGCTTGTCGCCGCCCGCCGCCCGCCACGTATCCATCCGCCAGACATAGGCCAGAACTTCGGCCACCGCGCGGTAAAGATGGCCGGGGATCGGACGATCGACCTCGACCTGCCGGTGAAGTGCGCGTGCGAGCGGCGGTGCCTCGACCAGTGGCACGCCATGGATGCGTGCCTGCTCGATGATCGGCATGGCGTTGATATCCACCCCCTTCGCGACGACCATCGGCACGCCGTCACTTTCGCGTCGATAGCGTAAGGCAACCGCGTAATGGGTGGGGTTCGTCACCACCATCGTCGCGCTCTTGACCGATTGCACCTGCCTTGCCTGCGCGGCCTTGCGCATCAGGGCGCGGCGGCGCGCGCGCACATGCGGGTCGCCGTCGTTCTTCTTCGCCTCGTCCTTGATCTCCTTGTCGGTCATCTTGAGCTGGCGCCGGTTCAGCCATGCCTGAATGCCGATATCGGCTATGGCGAGCACCAGCGCGCCACCGGTCGCGCCTAGGATCACGTGGAAGGCCGGACCGCCTAGGGTCGCCAGCGAGATCTCGCGCAGGTTAGCCAATGCGAGAAGCTGGAATTTCTGGTTCACGTAGGCGGCCCAGCCTGCGCCGCCAATCACGATGATCTTGACCGCCGACTTGCCGATCTCGATCAGGTTCGAAAGCGAGAAGATCTGGCCCCAAGATTTCCCAGGGTCGACCCGCTCGAGCTTGGGCATCAGCAGCATGAAGGACATCATCCAGCCGCCCGAGCCGAGGCCCGCGAGGAAGGCCAGCGCCCCGGTTGCCGCCAAGAATACGCCCAGCATCATGGCGAATTCGAGATCGAGCGCCGCGACCGATCCGGGATCGGCGGTGCCCACCGCGCGCAGACTGGCCGCCAGCCAGCGTGACGCGAGCCCGGAGAGCGCGCCGCCGCTGATGAAGACGATCAGGATCGTGCCGAGCGTGATGGCGGCCTTGGGCAGGTCATTCGAACGCTTGATCTGGCCCTTTTCCCGCGCCTTTCGTAATCGCTCCGGTGTTGGGTCGTGTTTTTTCTCGGCGTCGCTGTCTTCGGCCATCTCAGAGCCCCTTGCCGATCAGCTGCGATAGCGCGTGCGCCCCCGCGACCATCAACTGGCCCACCATCGGCTCGATGAAGAAGATGGTGGAGCCGATCACCCAGATGCCGCCGAGAAAGAGAATCGGGAAGCCGACCGAGAAGATATTGAGATTGGGCGACAGCGCGTTGGCCAGCCCGATTGAGAGGTTGAGCGCGAGCGCCGCGGCCAGTGCGGGCAGGGCGAGGATCGTGCCCGAGCTGAGGATCACCCCGGCATAGGAGGCCAGCTCGTGCAGCGCGATCTGGCTTGGCAGCCCCGAGGGGAAGCTACGGAAGGAATGGGCGACCGCGAGGATTGTCCAGAACATGCCACCCGCGCCGAGATAGACCAGCAGGCCGGTCATGTTCAGGATGTTGTAGAGAACCGGCGGCTCTGAAGAGAGGTCGAGCCCTGAGGTGCGCGCGAAGTTCGACCCGATCGCCGCGCCCGCGATCTCGCCCGCCGCGCCGATGGTCGAGACGATGATTCGGCCCACCAGCCCGAGTCCGGCGCCGAACGAGATCTGCACGAGCCCGGCATAGATAATAGCGATCACGTTGTCTGGCAGTGGCGGCCATGGCCCGCCCCAGGCCCCGAGGCAGGCGGCGAAGAGGGCCGACATCAGCACCCGGTGCAGCACGGGGATGTTGCGCGAGCCCAGCACCGGTGCGGTGAGGAAGACACCTGTCATGCGCAAGAACGGCCAGAACGCGGCGGCGAGCCATGCCATGATCAGGTCTTGGGGAACCTCCACCATCTCAGTGCCAGTCCTGCGCAACGAGTGAGGGGATCGCCGCGATCCAGGCATGGGCGAGATGGGTCAGCGTCTCGTAGATCAGCATGCCCGATGAGCTCGCGAAGACCAGCACGATTGTCAGCTTTGCCCCCATCGCAAGTGCCCCGTCCTCAATCTGGAGCGCGCCTTGGACCACTGCGATGAGAATACCGACCAGAACGATCCCCGCGATCAGCGGAGTCAGCGCGTAGGCCAGCGTGATGAGCGCGTGATGGAGCAGCTCGAGCGGGACAACGTTCTTGGACGCGCCGCTCATGCTGGAAAACTCTCTGGAATGTGCCAGCTATACGCAACGATCAGGTTCAAGGCCTCCCCCAGTGATTTCGGGCGCGCCGGCGGCACGCCTGGGACAACAATGGTTCACAAGACGGGCACTCACACAGATGATCGGGTCTAGAACAGCGCGTGACAGGGCTCAAGGCCGTGTCGGGGGGCGAGTGGGAAAAACTTACGCCGATTCGTCCCGGATATGGGCTGGGCTACTCTGCGCGTATCCGGGGCGAATCGGAACGCCAGCGCTTGAAACCCCCTTTGCTCCCAAGTCGAATGCACGAGGGGCCTTGTCTGCAAAACCTCGGGGAACGGGCCCCGTCCTGCGCATCGATGAGTATCCGCACCGCGCAGCCCGTCCAAAACGATCCTGATTCTATCTTCGGAGGGATGCAGCTTGCGCCCCTCTCATCGATACTGCGTATCAACTGTCGGGCCGCGGTGGCGCGCTTGTTATCTTAGACAATCTTCTCGCCGAATCTTTTGGGTGCCTTTCTGATCGTCCATCCCTCAGTGGTTACGATGCGCCAGAAGCTTTCTCCTCTCAAATTGCCCTATTTGGACCCATAGGTGCTGGCGTTAGAAAGTTTTTTTAAAAAAGTGGTTGCGGAGGTCGGGGAGTATCCGTAGAACCCCCCTCACCGAAGCAGCAAACGACGCAGCGACGGTAGCCGGAAGTGCTGCAAGGTGCTGAAAAGCGAAACAAAAT